>NZ_CP062005.1:313915-627830 GCF_014840935.1 Halomonas sp. YLGW01
GAGACCGGGATCGACCCGGAGTATCGCCAGAAGGGGCTCCTGTACCTGCGGGTCGAGGACGAGGCTCGCGCCCTGGAGTGGGCCCGGGAGGTCGGCAAGCCGCTGGAACGGGTGGGCCCCGAGGTGATCTATGCCAAGGAGCCTGCGGCCGCGCCCGGCTGCGAGCAGGCGCTATGGATGCCCACCCTGGGCAGCATTCGCAACCCGCGCCTGGGCCGAGCCCTGCGGGCGCGCCTGGCGGCGATGCCGAGGGTGACGCTGCGCGAACATGAAGCGGTGGTCGGTCTTGAGCGTGATGCACGCGGTGCGGTGATCGGTGCCCAGACGCGAGAGGGCCTGGTGGCGGCGCAGCGGGTGGTCGTCTGCGGTGGTGCCTGGGCGGCGCAGCTGCTGGAGAGCGTCGAAGTGCGCCTGCCTGTGCGCCCGGTGAAGGGGCAGATGATCCTCTTCAAGGCGCCGCTGGGGCTGGTGCAGCGGGTGGTGCTGATGGACGGGCGCTATGTGATTCCCCGCGGCGATGGCCGGGTGCTGGCGGGTTCGACCCTCGAGGAGGCGGGCTTTGATAAGGCGCTCAGCGGCGAGGCGCGGGAATCGCTATGGCAGAGCGCCACCCGCATCGTGCCGGCGCTGGGCGACTGCGAGGTCGAGCATCACTGGGCGGGACTGCGCCCCGGCTCGCCGCAGGGCATTCCGTTCATCGGCGCGGTGCCGGGCGTTGCGAACCTCTGGGTCAATGCCGGCCACTACCGCAACGGCCTGGTGCTGGCGCCGGCCTCGACGCGGCTGCTGGTCGATGAGCTGCTGGGGCGCGAGCCGATCCTCGACCCGGCCGCCTATCGGCTGGAAGGGCGCCTCGGCGATGACTAGCCTTGGGGGCTACTAGTCAGGGACTACTAGTCAGGGACTAGTCAGAGCGTAGACCGGTCGCCGGCTGGGCGTGACAGGGCGTGACAGGGCGTGAGAGGGCAAGACGCCCTCAGTCGGAAGGGCGCTGTTCGGCCAGGTACTTGTCGCGATGGGGCGACCCACAGAACCAGTGGCCCTGCTCGCGAAGGGCTTCATCCTCCGGCAGGTGCACCTGGCAATAGTCGCAGCGCACCATATGGCCGCCCTCCTGGCGGGCCTCCTTCTGTGGCCATTCCTCGCGTTCCAGCTTCCAGTCGCGGTACATGCGGTAGAGCTTGAGGCCGGCCCAGAACAGCACGGCGAAAATGATCAGGCGAATGATCAACAGGTTCATCCTTTTGTGACTCCCTGGTCGGGCAGTATGAGGGGCCTTGCGCTTTGCTACTCGGGCGGCCATGCGGGACAATGCGGGTATCCGAGAGTTTCGAGAGATTTCCCCGACCATGCAAGACCTGACGCTGGTGATGGCCCAATTCGACCCTCTGGTCGGCGATATTCCCGGCAACGCCGAGCGTGCCATCGAGGCGGTGCGCGAGGCGCGCATCGAGCACGGCGCGGATATCGTGGTATTCCCCGAACTGTTCCTGACCGGCTACCCGCCGGAGGACCTGTTGCTGCGCCCCTCCATGGAGACGCGGCTGCGCGAGGCCCGCGCGCGCATGGCGGCCAAGGTCGCCCGCGACGTGCTGGTGATCATTGGCTACCCCGGTCGCCGCGAGGGCCACACCTATAACCTGGCGGGCCTGCTCTACAACGGCGAATGGCTCGACGAGTACGCCAAGCAGGCCCTGCCCAACTACCTGGTGTTCGACGAGCAGCGTTACTTCACACCGGGCACCGAGCCGCTGGTGATCGAGCACCAGGGCGCCAAGCTCGGCATCCTGATCTGCGAGGATGTCTGGAAGCCCGAGCCGGTGCGCCGGACCTGCGAGGCGGGCGCGGAGATCCTGATCACCCTCAATGCCTCCCCCTATCACCAGGACAAGCCCGCCGAGCGACTTGAGCTGTTGCGCGAGCGTGCCGCCGAGGCGCAGCGCCCGCTGGTCTATGTGAACCAGGTCGGCGGCCAGGACGAGCTGGTGTTCGACGGCGGCTCGGCCTGCGTCGATGCCAAGGGCCAGCTGCAGGTCCAGGCGCCTCATTGGCAGGTCGGGCTGATGCCGGTGCAGTTCCTGCGCGAGCCGGAAGGCTGGGTGCCCCAGGCCGGCGAGTGCGAGCCGCTGCCCGAGCCCGAGGAGAGCCTCTATTGCGCGCTGGTCACCGGGGTGCGCGACTACGTCAACAAGAGCGGCTTCAAGGGCGTGGTGATCGGCCTGTCCGGCGGCATCGACTCGGCGCTGACTCTTGCGATTGCGGTGGATGCCCTGGGCCCGGAGCGGGTGCATGCGGTGATGATGCCGTATCACTACACCGCGGATATCTCCAAGGCGGACGCCGCCGAACAGGCCAAGCTGCTCGGTGTCGGTTATGAGGTGATGCCCATCGCGCCGATGGTCGAGAGCTTCATGGACACCCTGGCCGAGAGCTTTGCCGGTACCGAGCGCGACACCACCGAGGAGAATCTGCAGTCCCGTTGTCGCGGCGTGCTGCTGATGGCGATCTCCAACAAGAAGGGCCTGATGGTGCTGACCACCGGCAACAAGAGCGAGATGGCGGTCGGGTACGCCACCCTCTACGGCGACATGGTCGGCGGCTACAACGCCCTGAAGGATGTCTACAAGACCTGGGTCTACCGCCTGGCGCGCTGGCGCAACGATCAGGAGCCGGCGATCCCCGAGCGGGTCATCGAGCGGCCGCCGTCCGCCGAGCTGGCGCCGGATCAGCAGGACAGCGACTCGCTGCCGGATTACGACACCCTGGACGCCATCCTGGCCCGCTACATCGAGGGCGACATGAGCGCCGAGGCGATCATCGAGGCCGGCTTCGCCCGGGAGGCCGTCTATCAGGTGGTCAAGCTGGTCGACCGCTGTGAGTACAAGCGCCGTCAGGCGCCGGTGGGCGTGCGCGTCACCCCGCGGGGCTTCGGTCGTGACCGCCGCTACCCGATCGTCAATGGCTGGCAGCCCGGCGAATAGATCGCCGACACATCGCTCGGCGGGTCATCGGCGATAGCCCACCGAGCCCGCCCCGTCAGCGTCGGATGTTGCCCTGATGACGTCCTTGAGAAAAACGCCCCGTCGGCTCGGCCGGCGGGGCGTCTTCGTGTCTTGCTCAGATGCTTTTCGGTGTGTGCGGTGCTCGTACTCGTAGCGCGGGCGAAAATCAGCGGTTCAGGCGCAGGGTGGCGTCGCTATGCTCGGCCTCGAAGGTGCGGCCGGCGAGGCGCGCATGATCCGGGGCATTCTCGATCAGGGTGGCGAGCACCTCGCGCGCCCGGTCGGGCATGCCCAGGCCCAGGTAGCCCTCGACCATCACCGCCAGGGCATCCTGGTTGGCCGGCGCCTCGGGGTAGTGCGAGATCACCCAGCGCCCGCGCTTGACCGCGGCCAGGTAGGCGCCCTTGCGCAGGTAGAAGTCGGCGACCTGCAGCTCATGGCGGGCCAGCAGGTTGCGCAGGTAGGTCAGGCGCTGCTGGGCGTCCGGGGCATATTCGCTGTCCGGGAAGCGCTCGATGAGATCGCGAAAGTCGCCGTAGGAGTCGCGGGTGGCGCCCAGGTCGCGCTTGGAGATATCGATCAGCTTGAGCCCCTCGAGGCTGAAGCGGCCCGCCTGATAGGCGGCCAGACCGCGCATGTAGTAGGCGTAGTCGACCTGGGGATGGTCTGGCTGCAGGCGGATGAAGCGGCTGGCCGCGGCTCGCGCCGATTCCCAGTTGTCGGTCTGGTAATAGGCGTAGATCAGCTCCAGCTGCGCCTGCTCGGCGTGCTCGCCGAAGGGGTAGCGGGCGTCAAGCGCCTCGAGCCGGCTCACGGCGTTGGTGTAGTTCTGCGCCTCCAGCGCCGTCATCGCCTGCCGGTAGAGCTCCTGTTCCGCGATCTCGTCGGGAACGGTGTCGTTGCCGGCGCAACCGGCGAGCAGGGCGGCCGTCAGGGCGTAGGCGCCCAGCCGTGTGCCACGGGGGAAAACGCGCATCATGGTCCTCGTCTCAAACAACCCGGATGGCCGTGGTAGAATCACTGGCGGCTCATCATAAAGCACTCACGATAAACCACTCAGGGCAGGCCGCAAAGCGCCAGGCCCGGGTCCATCGCGAGTGCCACGTCAAAGGCACAAAGCCCCCATGTCAGAAACCGTACATCGCGACGCCCGCATTCCCGAGGCCATGGCCGGCCAGCGCCTCGATCAGGCGGCGGCCGAGGTCTTCGCCGATTTCTCCCGTGAGCGCCTCAAGGGCTGGATAAAATCGGGCGACCTGACCCTCGACGGCGCCCGTGCCAAGCCCAAGGATAAGATCTACGGCGGTGAGCAGCTGGCGCTCTCCGCGGTGATCGAAGACGAGCTGCGCTTCGAGCCCCAGGCTATCGACCTGGACATCGTCTTCGAGGACGCCGCGGTGCTGGTGATCAACAAGCCCGCGGGCCTGGTGGTGCACCCGGCCGCCGGCAACCCGGACGGCACCCTGCTCAATGCGGTGCTGCACCACTGCCCGGATCTCGCCAGTGTGCCCCGGGCCGGCATCGTGCACCGCCTCGACAAGGACACCACCGGCCTGATGGTGGTGGCCAAGACCCTGGCCGCCCAGACCGCGCTGGTCGAGCAGCTCCAGGCGCGCAGCGTCTCGCGGGAGTACGACGCCGTGGTCACCGGGGTCGTGACCTCCGGCGGGCGCATCGAGGCACCGATCGGTCGCCATCCCAAGGATCGCAAGCGCCAGGCGGTCACCGCCTCCGGTAAGCCGGCGATCACCCACTACCGGGTCACCGAGCGTTTCCGCAACCACACCCACGTGCGCTGCAAGCTCGAGACCGGCCGGACTCACCAGATTCGTGTGCACATGGCGCACCAGCGGTTCCCGCTGATCGGCGACAGCCTCTACGGTGGCCGCCTCAAGCTGCCCCCCGGGGCCGACGAGGATCTCAAGGACCTGCTGCGCGGCTTCCCGCGCCAGGCCTTGCATGCCCGCAAGCTGGCCTTCGTGCACCCGGAGAGCGGCCAGCGCCTCGAGTTTCGTGCCGCGCTGCCGGACGATATGCTGATGCTGCTCGATTACCTGCGCGATGATCACGAAACCATGCGATGAGGCCCTGGCCTCGCTGAGGAATCCACCGATGACGGCCCCCGTGACGACCCCGCACCCGACCCTGGTGCTGCCCGACTGGCCGGCCCCGAGCACGGTGCGGGCCCTGGTCACCACCCGCGAGTCCGGCCCCAGCGAGGGGCCCTTTGCGGCCTTCAATACCGCCGAGCATGTCGGCGACGACCCCGCCCAGGTGGCGCGCTGTCGCGAGCTGCTGCAGGCCGAGGTGGGCAGCGACCGCCCGCTTCTGTGGCTCGACCAGGTGCATGGCGCCAACGTCCAGCAGGTCTATGCCCCGGGAGCGCCCCAGGCCGATGCCGCGGTGGCCTTCGATGCCGGCCATGCCTGCGTGGTGCAGACCGCCGACTGCCTGCCGGTGTTCTTCTGCGACAGGCTGGGCACCCGGGTCGGCATCGCTCATGCCGGCTGGCGGGGGCTCGCCGGCGGCGTGCTCGAGGCCACGGTGGCGGCCCTCGCCACCGACCCCGGCGAGCTGATGGCCTGGCTGGGGCCGGCGATCTCCAACGCCCAGTTCGAGGTCGGCCCCGAGGTCCACGACGCCTTCGTCGCCGTGCAGCCCGAGGCCGAGAGTGCCTTCGAACCGAGCCCCTATCGCCTCGGTCACTACATGGCCGACCTCTACCGCCTGGCGCGCCTGCGCCTCGAACGCCTGGGCGTTGCCCACATCAGCGGCGGACACTTCTGCACCGCCTGCGAGCCGCGCTTCTATTCCCACCGCCGCGATGACGGTGTCACCGGCCGCATGGCCAGCGTGATCTGGCTGCGCTGACGGAAAGCCGCTCGAATCGGGCTTTTCCCCGGCATTTCGTTGATTTCGATCAACCCCCGTGTCGCTTTCAAGGCCGGCGCCTTGAAAGCGGGCCACCATACCTCCATTGATACTGTCAAGACACGACACAGGCAGGCGGTGCGTCCGATCGCGCCGCCGCCCTCATGGAGGACATGCGATGCGATTCGATAAATTCACCGGCAAGTTGCAGACCGCGGTGGCCGATGCCCAGTCCCTGGCGGTGGGGCGTGGGCACAACCAGCTCGACCCCGGCCACCTGTTGATGGCGCTGCTCGAGGAGCGCGACGGCGGCCTGAAGGGGCTGGTCGGCAAGGCTGGCGGCGATGCCGCGGCCCTGCGCAGCGGTCTGGCCAGTTACCTGGATACCCTGCCCGAGGTCGGCCAGTTCGACGGTGAGGTGCAGCCGTCCCGGGACTTCGTGCGCCTGATGAATCTCGCCGACCGGGAGGCTCAGAAGCGTGGCGATCAGTTCATCGCAAGCGAATTGGTGCTGCTGGCGGCGCTTGCCATGAACCATGCGGTCACCAAGGTGCTGACCCAGGCGGGGCTCAATCAGAAGTCGGTGGCCGCGGCCATCGAGAGCCTGCGCGGCGGCCAGAAGGTCGACGACCCCAACGCCGAGGAGTCCCGCGAGGCGCTGGCCAAGTACACCCTGGATCTCACCGCCCGGGCCGCCGAGGGCAAGCTCGACCCGGTGATCGGCCGCGACGACGAGATCCGTCGCACCATTCAGGTGCTGCAGCGGCGTACCAAGAACAACCCGGTGCTGATCGGCGAGCCTGGCGTCGGCAAGACCGCCATCGTCGAGGGCCTGGCCAATCGCATCATCGATGGCGAGGTGCCGGAGGGGCTCAAGGACAAGCGCGTGCTGTCGCTGGACATGGGCGCGCTGCTGGCCGGGGCCAAGTTTCGCGGCGAGTTCGAGGAGCGCCTCAAGGCGGTGCTCAACGAGCTGGCTCAGGAAGAGGGTCGGGTGATCCTGTTCATCGACGAGCTGCACACCATGGTCGGCGCCGGCAAGGCCGAGGGCGCCATGGATGCCGGCAACATGCTGAAACCGGCGCTGGCTCGCGGCGAGCTGCACTGCGTGGGCGCCACCACCCTCGATGAATACCGCAAGTACATCGAGAAGGATGCGGCGCTGGAGCGGCGCTTCCAGAAGGTGCTGGTCGACGAGCCCTCCGAGGAGGACACCATCGCCATCCTGCGCGGCCTCAAGGAGCGCTACGAGGTCCATCACCGCCTCAATATCACCGACTCGGCGATCATCGCCGCGGCCAAGCTGTCGGCCCGCTACATCACCGACCGCCAGCTGCCCGACAAGGCCATCGATTTGATCGACGAGGCCTCCTCGCGGATCCGCATGGAGCTCGACTCCAAGCCCGAGGAGATGGATCGTCTCGACCGGCGCCTGATCCAGCTCAAGATGGAGCGCGAGCAGCTCAAGAAGGAGACCGACGAGGCCTCCCAGAAGCGCCTGGAGAGCCTCGAGGCGCAGATCGACGAGCTGTCCCGGGAGTACGCCGATCTCGACGAGGTGTGGAAGGCCGAGAAGGCCAGCATCGAGGGAGCCGCTCAGTACAAGGCCGAACTCGACAAGGTGCGCATCGAGCTCGATGCCGCCAAGCGCCAGGGTGACCTGGGGCGGATGTCCGAGCTGCAGTACGGGGTGATCCCCGAGCTCGAGCGCAAGATCGCCGAGAGCGAGGAAAGCGAGACGACGGATACCTCGAAGCACACCCTGCTGCGCTCCAACGTCACCGAGGAGGAGGTCGCCGAGGTGGTATCGCGCTGGACCGGCATCCCGGTGTCCAAGATGCTCGAGGGCGAGCGCGACAAGCTGCTGCGCATGGAAGAGGCGCTGCACGAGCGGGTGATCGGTCAGGACGAGGCGGTCACCGCGGTGGCCAATGCGGTGCGCCGCTCCCGGGCCGGGCTCGCCGATCCCAACCGTCCCAACGGCTCCTTCCTGTTCCTCGGCCCGACCGGGGTGGGCAAGACCGAGCTGTGCAAGTCGCTGGCCCATTTCCTCTTCGACACCGAGGAGGCGATGGTGCGCATCGACATGTCCGAGTTCATGGAGAAGCACTCCGTGGCTCGGCTGATCGGGGCGCCTCCGGGCTACGTCGGCTACGAGGAGGGCGGCTACCTGACCGAGGCGGTGCGCCGCAAGCCCTACTCGGTGCTGCTGCTCGACGAGGTCGAGAAGGCCCATGCCGATGTCTTCAACATCCTCTTGCAGGTGCTCGAGGATGGTCGTCTCACCGATGGCCAGGGGCGCACCGTGGACTTTCGCAACACGGTGATCGTGATGACCTCCAACATGGGCTCGGACATCATCCAGCGCATGGGCGGTCAGGACAGCGGTGATAGCGAGAAGGACTACGCGCAGATGAAGGAGATGGTGATGGCGGTGGTCGGTGATCACTTCCGTCCCGAGCTGATCAACCGCATCGACGAGGTGGTGGTCTTCCACGCCCTCGGCCAGGAGCAGATCCAGGCCATCGCCGGCATTCAGCTCGACCGGCTGCGGGTGCGGCTCGCCGAGCACGAGCTCACGCTCGAGGTCAGCGACGAGGCTCTGGCGCAGCTCGCGGTGGTGGGCTTCGATCCGGTGTTCGGCGCCCGGCCCCTCAAGCGGGCGATCCAGAGCCGGCTCGAGAACCCGCTGGCGCAGGATTTGCTGGCCGGCAAGTTCGCCCCGGGCGATACCATCAAGGTCGCAAGCGAAGACGGGACGCTGGTGTTCAGCAAGGAGTAACGCTCGCCCCCGCGCCAGGCATGCCGGCTGGTATAGGGGTCGGCGCATCAAGAAGGCCCGCCTCTCAGGAGGCGGGCCTTTTGTCTTTCGGCGCTCGAGCGTAGGCGCCTGTGTGTCAGGCGAGTGCGCGGGGCGCGATCAGCGGGTGCCGGCGGAGGCGGGGCGTGCCTTCGGCGTCGGCTCGCGGACCAGGCGCTCCTGCAGGGCCTCCAGTGACACCCCCTTGGTCTCGGGCATCAGGAACTTCACGAACAGCACCTGCAGCGCCATCATCACGGCGAAGAAGGCGAACACCGGGCCGCCGTTGAAGGTGCCCAGCACCCAGGGCATCACCAGGGTGATCAGGGCCGCGCAGATCCAGTGCACCGAGCTGCCGAAGGACTGGCCGCGGGCACGCACATGGTTGGGGAAGACCTCGGCGATGAACACCCAGATGATCGCCCCCTGACTGATCGCATGGGACGCGATGAACAGCCCCAGCAGCAGCGGCACCTCGAGTCCGCCGAGCTCGCCGAGGAAGAAGGCCCGCGAGATCAGCACCAGCGAGACCAGGTAGCCCACCGAGCCGATGTACAGCAGGGTACGACGACCCAGGCGGTCGATCAGGGCCATGCCGGCCATAGTGAAGATCAGGTTGACCAGGCCGATGCCGGCAGAGGAGAGCAGGGCGACGCTGCTGCCGAGCTCGGCGGCCTCGAGCACCCGCGGCGCGTAGTAGATGATGAAGTTGATGCCCGAGAGCTGGTTGAAGAAGGCGATCAGGAAGGCCAGCAGGATCGGCAGGCGGTAGCGCCCCGAGAAGAAGGGGGCATGCGCGTTCTGCTCGCTGGTCTCAGCGGCGCGGATCGCGGCGATCTCGCGATCCACGTCGGCGGCGGGGTCGATCTTCCTCAGCACCTCGCTGGCGCCCTCAACGTCGTTGCGCTTGAGGATCAGCCAGCGCGGGCTCTTCGGCACCCGACAGATCATCAGGGTGTACAGGAGCGCCGGCACGGCCTCGATGCCCAGCATCCAGCGCCAGGCGTCCTCGCCGAGCAGCGAGCCCAGCACGAAGTTGGACACGAAGGCCATCAGGATGCCGAACACGATGTTGAACTGGTACAGGCCGACCAGGGCGCCGCGATGCTTGGCCGGCGCAATCTCGGAGATGTAGGTGGGGGCGGCGACCGAGGAGATCCCCACGCCGATGCCGCCGATCAGGCGGAAGAAGGAGAACCAGTAGGGGTCGGTGGCCAGCGCCGAGCCGACGGCGGAACCCAGGTAGAGGATACCGATCAGTACCAGGGTGGCGCGACGGCCCAGCTGGTCGGTGGGCCAGTTGCCGCCGATGGCGCCGATCACCGTGCCCCACAGCGCCATCGACATGATTAGCAGGCCGTGCTGCAGGTCGCTGAGCCCCCAGAGGGTCTGAATGGGCTTGTCGGCGCCGGAGATGACGGCGGTATCGAAGCCGAACAGGAAGCCGGCGAGGGCCACCGTGATCGACCATTGGACGATGCGAGACATGCGGGTTCTCCTTGCAGGGTCGCCTTTCGTCTCCGCTTCTTGAATTCCCCAGGTGAATCGATTCACTTGAGGGCCAAAAAAAAGCGCGGCGAAAGGCGCTGGTGGTTAGTGTTATAGATGGGTGAATCGTGTCAGCAGTTCGCCATTACAGCAATTGGCCGCCCTTTCTGCCACCCGGGGTGTCTTAGACATTGGTCTAGGAGTCGCGGCGTCGGTACCATGATGCCCGCACCCACAGGGCCCTCACGACATCCCTCAGACGGTCGAAACGGCGTGTTCGCGTCGGCGCGTCGCGTGATCGCGGTTTCACGGTTGACACCACCGGGGGGCTATTGGACTCTTGACGGTTCCTGATTGCGGGCGCGGACGAATCCGGGCGATCCCCGACCGCCGCGCGAAGGGTAGGTCTCAGGACCTCTACCCGCCGAAGGATTTTCCGGGCACGGCTACCCGCCTGGCTCGGCCGACGCCCCGACACGGCGAACTGCCGTGATGTGAGTGCAGGCCCCATCCGGGCCTAATGACGCCAGGGTTTGGCATCAGGTGCCGGCATCGACCGGCCGCGGCATACCGCCGCACTCGACTTGCGTGACCCTTTGGGCACGGCAAGGCACTCGAGACCTCCAGGGGAGAAACACAGTGGAACTGCTTTCCGGCGCCGACATGATCGCCCGCTTCCTTCAGGACGAGGGCGTCGAATATATCTATGGCTATCCCGGCGGAGCGGCGTTGCATATCTATGACGCCCTGTTCCGTCAGGATAAGGTCAAACACATCCTGGTACGCCACGAACAGGCCGCGACGCACGCCGCGGACGGCTATGCCCGGGCCTCCGGCAAGCCCGGTACCGTACTGGTCACCTCGGGGCCCGGCGCGACCAACGCCGTGACCGGCATTGCCACCGCCTACATGGACTCGATTCCGCTGGTGGTGCTGTGCGGTCAGGTGATGAGTCACTTGATCGGTGACGATGCCTTCCAGGAAACCGACATCATCGGCGTGACCCGCCCGGTAGTGAAGCATAGCTTCTCGATCAGGCATCCCTCGGAGATCCCCGAGGTGCTGAAGAAGGCCTACTACCTGGCGGCGACCGGCCGTCCCGGCCCGGTGGTGGTGGACATCCCCAAGGACATGACCGCCCCCACCGAGCGCTACGAGTACGTCTATCCGAAGAAGGTCAAGCTGCGCTCCTACAATCCGGTCAATCGCGGCCATACCGGCCAGATCAAGAAGGCCGTGGAGCTGATGCTCAAGGCCAAGCGCCCGGTGTTCTACACCGGCGGCGGCGTGGTCACCGGCAATGCAAGCGAAGGCCTGACCGATCTGGTCAAGCACCTGGGCTTCCCGATCACCACCACCCTGATGGGTATCGGCGCCTACCCGCAGAGCGACCATCAGTGCCTGGGCTGGCTGGGCATGCACGGCTCCTATGAGTCGAACATGGCCATGCACCACGCCGACCTGGTGATCGCCATCGGCGCGCGCTTCGACGACAGGGTGACCAACAACACCTCCAAGTTCTGTCCCACGGCCAAGATCATCCACGTCGACATCGACCCAAGCTCGGTGTCCAAGACCGTGCGGGCCGACGTGCCCATCGTCGGGCCCGCGGCCAGCGTCATCAACGAGATGATCAGCCTGGTGCAGGGCAAGGACATCAGCCAGCCCGAGGCACTCGCCGAGTGGTGGAAGAAGCTCGATGGCTGGCGCGAGGAGCGTGTCGGCAGGCTCTACGAGCCGTCCCATGAAGGCGAGCCGCTCAAGCCCCAGGAAGTGATCGAGGCGGTCTGCCGGGTGACCCGCGGCGAGGCCTTCGTCACCACCGACGTTGGCCAGCACCAGATGTTCGCGGCCCAGTACTACAAGTTCGACAAGCCAAACCGCTTCATCACCTCCGGCGGGCTCGGCACCATGGGCTTCGGCTTCCCGGCGGCCATGGGCGTCAAGAAGAGCTACCCGGACGATGATGTGGTCTGCATCACCGGCGAGGGCAGCTTCCAGATGATGATGCAGGAGCTCTCCACCTGTAAGCAGTACGGGGTGGGAGTGAAGATCATCAACCTGAACAACGGCTCGCTGGGCATGGTGCGCCAGTGGCAGGATTTGAACTACAAGTCCCGTCACGCCCACTCCTACATGGAGTCGCTGCCGGACTTTCAGATGCTGATCGAGTCGTATGGCTTCACCGCCCTCAAGGTGGAACGTCACGAGGATCTCGAACCCGCGCTCGAGCGGGCCTTCGCCGACAAGAACGAGCTGGTGTTCCTCGACGTCTACGTCGACCCGCGCGAGCACGTTTATCCGATGCAGGTGCCCCTGGGCTCCATGCGTGACATGCTGCTTTCGAAGACGGAGCGGACCTGATGCGCCATATCATCTCGATCCTGATGGAAAACGAACCCGGCGCCTTGTCTCGTGTGGTGGGGCTGTTCTCGCAGCGCAACTACAACATCGAGTCGCTCAACGTGGCGCCGACCGAAGACCCGACGCTGTCGCGCCTGACCGTCACCACCGTCGGTGACGATCGGGTGATCGAGCAGATCACCAAGCACCTCAACAAGCTGATCGATGTGGTCAAGCTGGTCGACCTGACCGAGGGGCAGCACATCGAGCGCGAGCTGATGCTGGTCAAGGTCAAGGCGCTCGGCGCGGCCCGTGACGAGGTCAAGCGCACCGCCGATATCTTCCGTGCCCAGGTGGTCGACGTGACGCCGAACCTCTATACGGTGCAGATCACCGGCGATGCCAGCAAGCTGGATGCCTTCCTCCAGGCCATGGCCCCGGTGGGCATCCTCGAGGTGGCGCGTACCGGCGTCTCGGGCATCGCGCGGGGCGACAAGGTGCTGAGCCTCTGACGGCGTGATGGTTCGATAGCCGGTCCTGAAAGCCGCTCTTCGGAGCGGCTTTTTCGTGTCTGGCCGGCGGGGGGCATTGAGAGTGCTTATCGAGGGAGCTTGTCGAGGGAGGGCGAGGAGGTCGTCGGGTAAAGGAGAGCGCTCTTGTGATTAGCGCGCTGAGACCTCGGCCCACAGGGCGCGGATCAGCGGGCTCTTCAATCGGCGCTGGGCCACACACAGGCCCACGTCGTAGTGGGGCAGTTCGGGTTTGACCGCCAGGCTCTGCACGCGATCGGCGAGGGGGCTGTTGTCGACCACGATCTTTGGCACCACGCCGATGCCGAAGCCGAGCCCTACCATGCTGACGATGGCCTCGTGGCCGGCCACCTGAGCATAGATGCGTGGCGCGATGCCCAGTGCCTTGAACCAGGTGTCGCTGTATTCCCGGGACAGGCCCGATTCGGAGAGGATCATCGGCACTTCGGCCCACTGCTCGGCGGTGGGGACCTCGGGATGGGCGGGCATCCAGTCGGCGCCGTCGCGGGGGGCGATGAAGACCAGCGGTGAGGTGGTCATCGGCTTGAAGGCCAGTGCCTCGGGGAGCCGCCGCGGTCGCGGCGTGATGGCCATGTCCTCCTCGCCGGCCAGCACCCGTGAGATGGACTGAGCCGGGTCGCCGGTATGCAGCTTGAGTTCGATGCGCGGGTGGCGGGTGCGAAAGTCGCTGAGTAGCTCATACAGGAAGCTGTAGCTGGCGGTGACCGAGCAGAAGATGCTGATCTCGCCGGCGAGCGCTGCGGTCTCTTCCATCAGCGCATGACGCACCAGTTCCCACTGCTCCAGGGCATCTCGGGCATAGGCCTGGAAGGTCAGCCCCTGATGCGTCAGGGCCACATGGCGGTTGTCGCGCTCGAAGAGCGTCACGCCCAGGCTCTCCTCGAGGGAGCGGATCGACCGAGAGAGCGTCGAGGGGCTGACGTGGCAGGCCTCGCTGGCACGGCCGAAATGCAGGGTGTCGGCCAGGCTCAGGAAGTGTCGGAGGTCACGCATGTCCATGGGCGTTATTTCACTTTTCGGGATCTGATGTTGCAAATATAGCGTTTTACGCAACGAGGTGTCTGTCGTATCGTCCTTGCATCGGCACCACGAACCACAAGCGCCGCGATAGACGGCGCGGGTCGCCATCAACGCTGACACCTTTACTCTCTCGTTATCAGGAATATCGCCATGCACGTGTATTACGACAAGGACTGCGACCTCTCCCTCATCCAGGGCAAGAAGGTCACCATCGTGGGTTACGGTTCTCAGGGCCACGCCCACGCCAACAACCTGAAGGAATCCGGCGTCGACGTCACCGTCGCGCTGCGCAAGGGCTCCTCCTCGGCCGCCAAGGCCGAAGCCGCCGGCCTCAAGGTGGCGTCCGTCGCCGAGGCGAGCCAGACCGCTGACGTGGTCATGCTGCTGGCGCCCGACGAGAACCAGAAGGCGATCTACGAGCAGGAAGTCGCTCCGAACCTGAAGCAGGGCGCGACCCTGGCCTTCGCTCACGGCTTCAACATCCACTACAACCAGATCGAGCCGCGCAAGGACCTGGACGTGATCATGATCGCGCCCAAGGCCCCGGGCCACACCGTGCGCTCCGAGTTCGTCAAGGGCGGCGGCATTCCCGACCTGATCGCGATCCATCAGGATGCGACCGGCAATGCCAAGGCCCTGGCGCTGTCCTACGCGGCAGGCGTCGGCGGTGGCCGTACCGGCATCATCGAGACCACCTTCCGTGACGAGACCGAGACCGATCTGTTCGGCGAACAGGCGGTGCTGTGTGGCGGTGCGGTCGAACTGGTCAAGGCCGGCTTCGAGACCCTGACCGAGGCAGGCTATGCCCCGGAGATGGCCTACTTCGAGTGCCTGCACGAGCTCAAGCTGATCGTCGACCTGATGTACGAAGGCGGCATTGCCAACATGAACTACTCGATCTCCAACAACGCGGAGTTCGGCGAGTACTTCACCGGCCAGGAAGTCATCAACGACCAGTCCCGTGAGGCCATGCGCAACGCGCTGAAGCGGATCCAGAACGGCGACTATGCCAAGAGCTTCATTGCCGAGAGCCAGACCAACTATCCGTCGATGACCGCGCGTCGTCGTCTCAACGCCGAGCACCCGATCGAGCAGGTCGGTGAGAAGCTGCGCTCCATGATGCCCTGGATCGCCGCCAACCAGCTGGTCGACAAGTCCAAGAACTGATCGAACGGCACGGCACCAACGACAGCGAGGGCGCGGATTTCCGCGCCCTCGCTGTTTTTGTACGGGCTGTCGTTGCTATCGTTGCGGGAACTAGCATGTAGAATGGATCGCGTGTCACGGACACATCTCCCAGCAACGGAAGACCTCTATGAGTCAGGATTCGCAAAAGACCGAATACGATCACGCCGAACACGACGAAGATGTCACCGCGACCTTTCTGCGCGAGACGGAAGTGGTCGAGGAAGCGGTCGAGGATGGAAAGAAGATCCGGCGGCGCGGCATCTATCTGCTGCCGAACCTGTTCACCACATCCGCATTGTTCTCGGGATTCTTCGCCGTGGTCGCCGGTATCAATGGTGATTTCTCGGCCGCGGCCATCGCGATCTTTATCGCCATGGTGCTCGACGGCCTGGACGGTCGCGTGGCGCGCATGACCAATACCCAGAGCGCCTTCGGTGCCGAGTACGATAGCCTCGCCGACATGATCTCCTTCGGCATGGCGCCGGCCCTGGTGGCCTTCACCTGGATCCTTCAGGACATCGGCAAGATTGGCTGGGTGGTGGCCTTCCTGTATGTGGCCTGCGCCGCTCTGCGTCTGGCGCGCTTCAATGTGCAGATCGGTTCCACCGACAAGAAGTGGTTCATCGGCCTGCCCAGTCCCTCCGCCGCCGCTCTGGTGGCTGCCAGTGTCTGGACCTTCCACAGCTTCGATGCCAATGCCTTCGCCTTCAAGCTGTTGATGCTGGTGGTGGTGGCCGCGGCAGGGGTGCTGATGGTCAGCAACATTCGCTACTACAGCTTCAAGGATGTCGACCTCAAGGGGCCGGTGCCCTTCGTGATGCTGCTCGCCATCGTGCTGGGCTTCGTGGTGATCTCGGTGGAGCCGGCGGTCATGCTGCTGCTGCTGTTCGCCGTCTACGTCGCCTCGGGGCCGGTGCTTGCCGTACTGCGCAAGATGAAGAAGCTGCCTGCGAACTGATTCGCTGGCGCTTTCCTCTCGCGCCACGCTCTGACAGACTGCGCTCCCGCTCTTTACGGCCTCTAAACGCCCGCCCCTGTGCGGGCGTTGTCGTCTCCGGCGCTTCTGCTTATCCACACCCGGTTGGTCGCCCTGATCTATCCACAGCCCCTTCGTCATCTTTTTGAAAGAAAGGGGTTGTGCCGCTCCGCGATAATCCGTAAAGTACGCATCCGCTGCCGCCGACGAGCAAATGTCGGATGCGGTGAAGAGTGTTGGAAGCACTTGTTTTTGTTTAGGTTTTTCGAATCGCTCGGCGATATCGGGATTGACAAAAACACCGGAAACGGTAGAATGCTCCCTCACTCGATCGGCGCTCAACTCGCCGCTGGTTCACTCGGTCATCTAGAGTGAGCGACAACAGCAAGGGTTGACATTCACTGCCGATTCAGTAGAATACGCCTTCCTCGCAGGGCGCCGGCCGAACGGCCAGGCAGATGCGGGACGCTCCGCTCTTTAAGAGTTCGGGGCTGCTCTTTAACAATCGATCAGATAATTCATGTGGGCGCTTGTCGATGAAGGGGTGATCAGTCACCGATACTTCAAGGCAAGCGACTCGTCAAAGGAAGCCAATTCGGCTGACTTTTTGAGACGTTTGAACCTTGAGCCAAGTTTGGTCTGCTTCTTTCTTCGGAAAGGTAAGACCGTATGATTTTAAACTGAAGAGTTTGATCATGGCTCAGATTGAACGCTGGCGGCAGGCCTAACACATGCAAGTCGAGCGGAAACGATCCTAGCTTGCTAGGAGGCGTCGAGCGGCGGACGGGTGAGTAATGCATAGGAATCTGCCCGGTAGTGGGGGATAACTTGGGGAAACTCAAGCTAATACCGCATACGCCCCAAGGGGGAAAGCAGGGGATCTTCGGACCTTGCGCTATCGGATGAGCCTATGTCGGATTAGTTAGTTGGTGAGGTAATGGCTCACCAAGACCGCGATCCGTAGCTGGTCTGAGAGGATGATCAGCCACACTGGGACTGAGACACGGCCCAGACTCCTACGGGAGGCAGCAGTGGGGAATATTGGACAATGGGCGAAAGCCTGATCCAGCCATGCCGCGTGTGTGAAGAAGGCCTTCGGGTTGTAAAGCACTTTCAGCGAGGAAGAAGGCCTGACGGTTAATACCTGTCAGGAAGGACATCACTCGCAGAAGAAGCACCGGCTAACTCCGTGCCAGCAGCCGCGGTAATACGGAGGGTGCAAGCGTTAATCGGAATTACTGGGCGTAAAGCGCGCGTAGGTGGCTTGATAAGCCGGTTGTGAAAGCCCCGGGCTCAACCTGGGAACTGCATCCGGAACTGTCAGGCTAGAGTGCAGGAGAGGAAGGTAGAATTCCCGGTGTAGCGGTGAAATGCGTAGAGATCGGGAGGAATACCAGTGGCGAAGGCGGCCTTCTGGACTGACACTGACACTGAGGTGCGAAAGCGTGGGTAGCAAACAGGATTAGATACCCTGGTAGTCCACGCCGTAAACGATGTCGACTAGCCGTTGGGAGCCTCGAGTTCTTAGTGGCGCAGTTAACGCAATAAGTCGACCGCCTGGGGAGTACGGCCGCAAGGTTAAAACTCAAATGAATTGACGGGGGCCCGCACAAGCGGTGGAGCATGTGGTTTAATTCGATGCAACGCGAAGAACCTTACCTACTCTTGACATCGTGCGAACTTTCCAGAGATGGA
Organism: Halomonas sp. YLGW01; assembly: GCF_014840935.1. Taxonomy (NCBI): domain Bacteria; kingdom Pseudomonadati; phylum Pseudomonadota; class Gammaproteobacteria; order Oceanospirillales; family Halomonadaceae; genus Halomonas; species Halomonas sp. YLGW01. Next base: position 331,850 of record NZ_CP062005.1, read on the forward strand.
TTGGTGCCTTCGGGAACGCACAGACAGGTGCTGCATGGCTGTCGTCAGCTCGTGTTGTGAAATGTTGGGTTAAGTCCCGTAACGAGCGCAACCCCTATCCTTATTTGCCAGCGAGTAATGTCGGGAACTCTAAGGAGACTGCCGGTGACAAACCGGAGGAAGGTGGGGATGACGTCAAGTCATCATGGCCCTTACGAGTAGGGCTACACACGTGCTACAATGGCAGGTACAAAGGGTCGCAAGACGGCGACGTGGAGCTAATCCCATAAAGCCTGCCTCAGTCCGGATCGGAGTCTGCAACTCGACTCCGTGAAGTCGGAATCGCTAGTAATCGTGAATCAGAATGTCACGGTGAATACGTTCCCGGGCCTTGTACACACCGCCCGTCACACCATGGGAGTGGACTGCACCAGAAGTGGTTAGCTTAACCTTCGGGGGAGCGATCACCACGGTGTGGTTCATGACTGGGGTGAAGTCGTAACAAGGTAGCCGTAGGGGAACCTGCGGCTGGATCACCTCCTTAATCGACGACTCGCCTCTTCTCGGCAAGTGTCCACAATGAATTATCTGATCGGCCAGAGCATAAGACTGTTTGGGTCGCGGACCCAGTGGTTAGTAAGCCGGGTCTGTAGCTCAGTTGGTTAGAGCGCACCCCTGATAAGGGTGAGGTCGGCAGTTCGAGTCTGCCCAGACCCACCAATGTTTACTTGTCAGAGGGGCCTTAGCTCAGCTGGGAGAGCGCCTGCCTTGCACGCAGGAGGTCAGCGGTTCGATCCCGCTAGGCTCCACCATCCCAACACAGTCACCTGTGAGTCCACAGTCACAAGCCTATCATCACAAATGATGATGTCGGGTTTGTGACTGTCGGTTCGACAGTCGCTCTTTAACAATATGAATCATGCTGACAAACGTTTCTTCCGAGAGGAAGAGACACGAGATACGTCTCAAGCGTATCCGGCAATTGTCGTGACGTCATCGCGGACCAGACCCTTTCGGGTTATATGGTCAAGCGATGAAGCGCATACGGTGGATGCCTAGGCAGTCAGAGGCGATGAAAGACGTGGAAGCCTGCGATAAGGTTCGGCGAGGTGGCAAACAACCTGCGACCCGGACATTTCTGAATGGGGAAACCCACCCAAGGTAACTTGGGTATCCCACACTGAATACATAGGTGTTGGGAGGCGAACCAGGGGAACTGAAACATCTAAGTACCCTGAGGAAAAGAAATCAACCGAGATTCCCCTAGTAGCGGCGAGCGAACGGGGACCAGCCCTTAAGCACCATGACTGATAGACGAAGTGGTTGGGAAACCACGCGATACAGGGTGATAGCCCCGTAGTCGAAATCTGATTGGTGTGAAATCGAGTAGGTCGGGGCACGAGAAACCTTGACTGAAGACGGGGGGACCATCCTCCAAGGCTAAATACTCCTGACTGACCGATAGTGAACCAGTACCGTGAGGGAAAGGCGAAAAGAACCCCGGAGAGGGGAGTGAAATAGATCCTGAAACCGTATGCGTACAAGCAGTGGGAGCAGACTTGTTCTGTGACCGCGTACCTTTTGTATAATGGGTCAGCGACTTATTTTCAGTGGCGAGCTTAACCGTATAGGGGAGGCGTAGGGAAACCGAGTCTTAACTGGGCGACCAGTCGCTGGAAATAGACCCGAAACCGGGCGATCTATCCATGGGCAGGTTGAAGATTGAGTAACATCAATTGGAGGACCGAACTCAAGTATGTTGAAAAATGCTGAGATGACCTGTGGATCGGAGTGAAAGGCTAATCAAGCCCGGAGATAGCTGGTTCTCCTCGAAAGCTATTTAGGTAGCGCCTCACGTATCACCGCCGGGGGTAGAGCACTGTTTCGGCTAGGGGGTCATCCCGACTTACCAACCCGAGGCAAACTCCGAATACCGGTGAGTGCAGCGTGGGAGACACACAGCGGGTGCTAACGTCCGTTGTGAAAAGGGAAACAACCCAGACCGTCAGCTAAGGTCCCCAAATCCTGGTTAAGTGGGAAACGATGTGGGAAGGCTCAGACAGCTAGGAGGTTGGCTTAGAAGCAGCCATCCTTTAAAGAAAGCGTAATAGCTCACTAGTCGAGTCGGCCTGCGCGGAAGATGTAACGGGGCTAAACCAGGTACCGAAGCTACGGGTTCGTCGAATGACGAGCGGTAGAGGAGCGTCGTGTAAGCCAATGAAGGTGTGTTGAGAAGCATGCTGGAGGTATCACGAGTGCGAATGCTGACATGAGTAACGACAAGGGGAGTGAAAAACTCCCCCGCCGGAAGACCAAGGGTTTCTGTTCGACGCTAATCGGAGCAGAGTGAGTCGGCCCCTAAGGCGAGGCCGAAAGGCGTAGTCGATGGGAAACGGGTCAATATTCCCGTACTTCACAGTATTGCGATGGGGGGACGAAGAATGCTAGGTGAGCCAGGCGTTGGTTGTCCTGGTGAAAGTCAGTAGGCTGGGGGATCAGGTAAATCCGGTACCCTAAGGCCGAGAGACGAGACGAACAGACTACGGTCTGGAAGTCATCGATGCCACGCTTCCAGGAAAAGCCTCTAAGCTTCAGATACTGTGGAACCGTACCCCAAACCGACACAGGTGGTCAGGTAGAGAATACCAAGGCGCTTGAGAGAACTCGGGTGAAGGAACTAGGCAAAATGGTGCCGTAACTTCGGGAGAAGGCACGCCGCATTAACGTGATGGGACTCGCTCCCTAAGCGTGAAGCGGTCGAAGATACCAGGTGGCTGCAACTGTTTATTAAAAACACAGCACTCTGCCAACGCGTAAGCGGACGTATAGGGTGTGACGCCTGCCCGGTGCCGGAAGGTTAATTGATGGTGTTAGCTTCGGCGAAGCTCCTGATCGAAGCCCCGGTAAACGGCGGCCGTAACTATAACGGTCCTAAGGTAGCGAAATTCCTTGTCGGGTAAGTTCCGACCTGCACGAATGGCGTAATGATGGCCACGCTGTCTCCACCCGAGACTCAGTGAAATTGAAATCGCAGTGAAGATGCTGTGTACCCGCGGCTAGACGGAAAGACCCCGTGAACCTTTACTATAGCTTCACACTGGACGCTGATGTTGCTTGTGTAGGATAGCTGGGAGGCTTGGAAACTGTGGCGCTAGCTGCAGTGGAGCCAACCTTGAAATACCAGCCTGGCATCATTGGCGTTCTAACTCCGGTCCGTTATCCGGATCGAGGACAGTGTGTGGTGGGTAGTTTGACTGGGGCGGTCTCCTCCCAAAGAGTAACGGAGGAGCACGAAGGTACCCTCAGCACGGTTGGAAATCGTGCAGTGAGTGCAAGAGCATAAGGGTGCTTAACTGCGAGACAGACACGTCGAGCAGGTACGAAAGTAGGTTCTAGTGATCCGGTGGTTCTGTATGGAAGGGCCATCGCTCAACGGATAAAAGGTACTCCGGGGATAACAGGCTGATACCGCCCAAGAGTTCACATCGACGGCGGTGTTTGGCACCTCGATGTCGGCTCATCACATCCTGGGGCTGAAGTCGGTCCCAAGGGTATGGCTGTTCGCCATTTAAAGTGGTACGCGAGCTGGGTTTAGAACGTCGTGAGACAGTTCGGTCCCTATCTGCCGTGGGCGTTGGAAGTTTGAGAAGTGCTGCTCCTAGTACGAGAGGACCGGAGTGGACGCACCTCTGGTGTTCCGGTTGTCACGCCAGTGGCATTGCCGGGTAGCTAAGTGCGGACGGGATAACCGCTGAAAGCATCTAAGCGGGAAGCCCCCTTCAAGATGAGACTTCCCCGAGGCGTAAGCCTCCTGAAGGGCCCAGCGAGACGAGCTGGTTGATAGGCACGGTGTGGAAGCGCTGCAAGGCGTTGAGCTAACGTGTACTAATTGCCCGTGAGGCTTGACCATATAACCCCAAGGGGTCTGCGCATGACGCGCAACAATTGACGGATACGCGAGACGCATCTCGTCAGCATGACTTCATATTGCGATGAGCCGCCACGGCGACTCATCAACCCGTTTCGCCTGACGACCATAGCGAGCGTGAACCACCCGATCCCATGCCGAACTCGGAAGTGAAACCGCTTAGCGCCGATGGTAGTGTGGAGCTTCTCCATGCGAGAGTAGGTCATCGTCAGGCACTTATCCCGAGAAAACCCCGGTCTCCCAGAGGCCGGGGTTTTTTCATGTCTGGACGGTCGACAACGCTCCTCCAGACCGCTCCCCAGCAGGGCGCCGAGGCATCGCCGTGGTGCGCTGCCCAGACCTTGCCTGATCTTCCTCCTGAGCCCCGGCCGCTGACGCGGCCGGGGTTTTTGTGTGCGATGCTGTTTCGCTCGACAGCCCTGGGCGTTCTCCTGACCTTTCTCTTGGTCTGTTCCAAGCCGCGGATCCTGTTCTCGGCAAGACGGGCCGCCCAAGAAAAATCCCCGATGGCGTGGCAAGGCTTTATGACAAGACTGAATCGTGGCGGATTTTCCGATCATTCTCCCGCAGATCTCGCACCTGGAGAGCGCCTGTCGAATCCTCTCGCTCAGCTGCAACGCGACGCTATTTACGCTCAGCGTGATGATGACTTCGTCTGTGGGTATCTTTGATAAGTCTTGGTGACGGGGTTGTCACGATATCTGGGGATGTTGGAAAGGCCCGTGTGGCGGGCCTTGAGGAGAGAGGCAGATCTTTTTGTTGAAAAGCCCTTGCGTGTATCCGCGATAATCCGTAAAGTACGCATCCGCTGCCGCCGACGAGCACACGTCGGATGCGGTGAAGAGTGTTGGAAGCACTTGTTTTTGTTTAGGTTTTTCGAATCGCTCGGCGATATCGGGATTGACAAAAACACCGGAAACGGTAGAATGCTCCTCCACTCGATCGGCGCTCAACTCGCCGCTGGTTCGCTCGGTCATCTAGAGTGAGCGACAACAGCAAGGGTTGACATTCACTGCCGATTCAGTAGAATACGCCTTCCTCGCAGGGCGCCGGCCGAACGGCCAGGCAAATGCGGGATGCTCCACTCTTCAAGAACTCGGAGCTGCTCTTTAACAATCGATCAGATAATTCATGTGGGCGCTTGTCGATGAAGGGGTGATCAGTCACCGATACTTCAAGGCAAGCGACTCGTCAAAGGAAGCCAATTCGGCTGACTTTTTGAGACGTTTGAACCTTGAGCCAAGTTTGGTCTGCTTCTTTCTTCGGAAAGGTAAGACCGTATGATTTTAAACTGAAGAGTTTGATCATGGCTCAGATTGAACGCTGGCGGCAGGCCTAACACATGCAAGTCGAGCGGAAACGATCCTAGCTTGCTAGGAGGCGTCGAGCGGCGGACGGGTGAGTAATGCATAGGAATCTGCCCGGTAGTGGGGGATAACTTGGGGAAACTCAAGCTAATACCGCATACGCCCCAAGGGGGAAAGCAGGGGATCTTCGGACCTTGCGCTATCGGATGAGCCTATGTCGGATTAGTTAGTTGGTGAGGTAATGGCTCACCAAGACCGCGATCCGTAGCTGGTCTGAGAGGATGATCAGCCACACTGGGACTGAGACACGGCCCAGACTCCTACGGGAGGCAGCAGTGGGGAATATTGGACAATGGGCGAAAGCCTGATCCAGCCATGCCGCGTGTGTGAAGAAGGCCTTCGGGTTGTAAAGCACTTTCAGCGAGGAAGAAGGCCTGACGGTTAATACCTGTCAGGAAGGACATCACTCGCAGAAGAAGCACCGGCTAACTCCGTGCCAGCAGCCGCGGTAATACGGAGGGTGCAAGCGTTAATCGGAATTACTGGGCGTAAAGCGCGCGTAGGTGGCTTGATAAGCCGGTTGTGAAAGCCCCGGGCTCAACCTGGGAACTGCATCCGGAACTGTCAGGCTAGAGTGCAGGAGAGGAAGGTAGAATTCCCGGTGTAGCGGTGAAATGCGTAGAGATCGGGAGGAATACCAGTGGCGAAGGCGGCCTTCTGGACTGACACTGACACTGAGGTGCGAAAGCGTGGGTAGCAAACAGGATTAGATACCCTGGTAGTCCACGCCGTAAACGATGTCGACTAGCCGTTGGGAGCCTCGAGTTCTTAGTGGCGCAGTTAACGCAATAAGTCGACCGCCTGGGGAGTACGGCCGCAAGGTTAAAACTCAAATGAATTGACGGGGGCCCGCACAAGCGGTGGAGCATGTGGTTTAATTCGATGCAACGCGAAGAACCTTACCTACTCTTGACATCGTGCGAACTTTCCAGAGATGGATTGGTGCCTTCGGGAACGCACAGACAGGTGCTGCATGGCTGTCGTCAGCTCGTGTTGTGAAATGTTGGGTTAAGTCCCGTAACGAGCGCAACCCCTATCCTTATTTGCCAGCGAGTAATGTCGGGAACTCTAAGGAGACTGCCGGTGACAAACCGGAGGAAGGTGGGGATGACGTCAAGTCATCATGGCCCTTACGAGTAGGGCTACACACGTGCTACAATGGCAGGTACAAAGGGTCGCAAGACGGCGACGTGGAGCTAATCCCATAAAGCCTGCCTCAGTCCGGATCGGAGTCTGCAACTCGACTCCGTGAAGTCGGAATCGCTAGTAATCGTGAATCAGAATGTCACGGTGAATACGTTCCCGGGCCTTGTACACACCGCCCGTCACACCATGGGAGTGGACTGCACCAGAAGTGGTTAGCTTAACCTTCGGGGGAGCGATCACCACGGTGTGGTTCATGACTGGGGTGAAGTCGTAACAAGGTAGCCGTAGGGGAACCTGCGGCTGGATCACCTCCTTAATCGACGACTTGCCTCTTCTCGGCAAGTGTCCACAATGAATTATCTGATCGGCCAGAGCATAAGACTGTTTGGGTCGCGGACCCAGTGGTTAGTAAGCCGGGTCTGTAGCTCAGTTGGTTAGAGCGCACCCCTGATAAGGGTGAGGTCGGCAGTTCGAGTCTGCCCAGACCCACCAATGTTTACTTGTCAGAGGGGCCTTAGCTCAGCTGGGAGAGCGCCTGCCTTGCACGCAGGAGGTCAGCGGTTCGATCCCGCTAGGCTCCACCATCCCAACACAGTCACCTGTGAGTCCACAGTCACAAGCCTATCATCACAAATGATGATGTCGGGTTTGTGACTGTCGGTTCGACAGTCGCTCTTTAACAATATGAATCATGCTGACAAACGTTTCTTCCGAGAGGAAGAGACACGAGATACGTCTCAAGCGTATCCGGCAATTGTCGTGACGTCATCGCGGACCAGACCCTTTCGGGTTATATGGTCAAGCGATGAAGCGCATACGGTGGATGCCTAGGCAGTCAGAGGCGATGAAAGACGTGGAAGCCTGCGATAAGGTTCGGCGAGGTGGCAAACAACCTGCGACCCGGACATTTCTGAATGGGGAAACCCACCCAAGGTAACTTGGGTATCCCACACTGAATACATAGGTGTTGGGAGGCGAACCAGGGGAACTGAAACATCTAAGTACCCTGAGGAAAAGAAATCAACCGAGATTCCCCTAGTAGCGGCGAGCGAACGGGGACCAGCCCTTAAGCACCATGACTGATAGACGAAGTGGTTGGGAAACCACGCGATACAGGGTGATAGCCCCGTAGTCGAAATCTGATTGGTGTGAAATCGAGTAGGTCGGGGCACGAGAAACCTTGACTGAAGACGGGGGGACCATCCTCCAAGGCTAAATACTCCTGACTGACCGATAGTGAACCAGTACCGTGAGGGAAAGGCGAAAAGAACCCCGGAGAGGGGAGTGAAATAGATCCTGAAACCGTATGCGTACAAGCAGTGGGAGCAGACTTGTTCTGTGACCGCGTACCTTTTGTATAATGGGTCAGCGACTTATTTTCAGTGGCGAGCTTAACCGTATAGGGGAGGCGTAGGGAAACCGAGTCTTAACTGGGCGACCAGTCGCTGGAAATAGACCCGAAACCGGGCGATCTATCCATGGGCAGGTTGAAGATTGAGTAACATCAATTGGAGGACCGAACTCAAGTATGTTGAAAAATGCTGAGATGACCTGTGGATCGGAGTGAAAGGCTAATCAAGCCCGGAGATAGCTGGTTCTCCTCGAAAGCTATTTAGGTAGCGCCTCACGTATCACCGCCGGGGGTAGAGCACTGTTTCGGCTAGGGGGTCATCCCGACTTACCAACCCGAGGCAAACTCCGAATACCGGTGAGTGCAGCGTGGGAGACACACAGCGGGTGCTAACGTCCGTTGTGAAAAGGGAAACAACCCAGACCGTCAGCTAAGGTCCCCAAATCCTGGTTAAGTGGGAAACGATGTGGGAAGGCTCAGACAGCTAGGAGGTTGGCTTAGAAGCAGCCATCCTTTAAAGAAAGCGTAATAGCTCACTAGTCGAGTCGGCCTGCGCGGAAGATGTAACGGGGCTAAACCAGGTACCGAAGCTACGGGTTCGTCGAATGACGAGCGGTAGAGGAGCGTCGTGTAAGCCAATGAAGGTGTGTTGAGAAGCATGCTGGAGGTATCACGAGTGCGAATGCTGACATGAGTAACGACAAGGGGAGTGAAAAACTCCCCCGCCGGAAGACCAAGGGTTTCTGTTCGACGCTAATCGGAGCAGAGTGAGTCGGCCCCTAAGGCGAGGCCGAAAGGCGTAGTCGATGGGAAACGGGTCAATATTCCCGTACTTCACAGTATTGCGATGGGGGGACGAAGAAGGCTAGGTGAGCCAGGCGTTGGTTGTCCTGGTGAAAGTCAGTAGGCTGGGGGATCAGGTAAATCCGGTACCCTAAGGCCGAGAGACGAGACGAACAGACTACGGTCTGGAAGTCATCGATGCCACGCTTCCAGGAAAAGCCTCTAAGCTTCAGATACTGTGGAACCGTACCCCAAACCGACACAGGTGGTCAGGTAGAGAATACCAAGGCGCTTGAGAGAACTCGGGTGAAGGAACTAGGCAAAATGGTGCCGTAACTTCGGGAGAAGGCACGCCGCATTAACGTGATGGGACTCGCTCCCTAAGCGTGAAGCGGTCGAAGATACCAGGTGGCTGCAACTGTTTATTAAAAACACAGCACTCTGCCAACGCGTAAGCGGACGTATAGGGTGTGACGCCTGCCCGGTGCCGGAAGGTTAATTGATGGTGTTAGCTTCGGCGAAGCTCCTGATCGAAGCCCCGGTAAACGGCGGCCGTAACTATAACGGTCCTAAGGTAGCGAAATTCCTTGTCGGGTAAGTTCCGACCTGCACGAATGGCGTAATGATGGCCACGCTGTCTCCACCCGAGACTCAGTGAAATTGAAATCGCAGTGAAGATGCTGTGTACCCGCGGCTAGACGGAAAGACCCCGTGAACCTTTACTATAGCTTCACACTGGACGCTGATGTTGCTTGTGTAGGATAGCTGGGAGGCTTGGAAACTGTGGCGCTAGCTGCAGTGGAGCCAACCTTGAAATACCAGCCTGGCATCATTGGCGTTCTAACTCCGGTCCGTTATCCGGATCGAGGACAGTGTGTGGTGGGTAGTTTGACTGGGGCGGTCTCCTCCCAAAGAGTAACGGAGGAGCACGAAGGTACCCTCAGCACGGTTGGAAATCGTGCAGTGAGTGCAAGAGCATAAGGGTGCTTAACTGCGAGACAGACACGTCGAGCAGGTACGAAAGTAGGTTCTAGTGATCCGGTGGTTCTGTATGGAAGGGCCATCGCTCAACGGATAAAAGGTACTCCGGGGATAACAGGCTGATACCGCCCAAGAGTTCACATCGACGGCGGTGTTTGGCACCTCGATGTCGGCTCATCACATCCTGGGGCTGAAGTCGGTCCCAAGGGTATGGCTGTTCGCCATTTAAAGTGGTACGCGAGCTGGGTTTAGAACGTCGTGAGACAGTTCGGTCCCTATCTGCCGTGGGCGTTGGAAGTTTGAGAAGTGCTGCTCCTAGTACGAGAGGACCGGAGTGGACGCACCTCTGGTGTTCCGGTTGTCACGCCAGTGGCATTGCCGGGTAGCTAAGTGCGGACGGGATAACCGCTGAAAGCATCTAAGCGGGAAGCCCCCTTCAAGATGAGACTTCCCCGAGGCGTAAGCCTCCTGAAGGGCCCAGCGAGACGAGCTGGTTGATAGGCACGGTGTGGAAGCGCTGCAAGGCGTTGAGCTAACGTGTACTAATTGCCCGTGAGGCTTGACCATATAACCCCAAGGGGTCTGCGCATGACGCGCAACAATTGACGGATACGCGAGACGCATCTCGTCAGCATGACTTCATATTGCGATGAGCCGCCACGGCGACTCATCAACCCGTTTCGCCTGACGACCATAGCGAGCGTGAACCACCCGATCCCATGCCGAACTCGGAAGTGAAACCGCTTAGCGCCGATGGTAGTGTGGAGCTTCTCCATGCGAGAGTAGGTCATCGTCAGGCACTTATCCCGAGAAAACCCCGGTCTCTCAGAGGCCGGGGTTTTTTCATGTCTGGACGGTCGACAACGCTCCTCCAGACCGCCCGCCCAGCAGGGCGCCGAGGCGCCGCCGTGGTGCCCTGCCCAGACTTTGCCCGATCTTCCTTCTGAGCCCCGGCCGCTGACGCGGCCGGGGTTTTGTGCCCCGATCTTTTCTCCTGGTGGCCTTTCCTCTGACCTCGCGCCCGCATGCCGCGAGATGTCCGGTAAAAAAACGCCCCGGTTGCCTAGCAACCGGGGCGATGTCATTCGGGCATGCTGGGCGGCGCAGTCAGCGCGTGACTGCGCCGGCCGGTCAGCGGACCAGGGCTTCCATGACCTCGATCAGGCTATTCATTTCGTCTTCGGTGCCAATGGAGATGCGCATGAAGTCGCGCAGCGCCTCGGTGTTGAAGTGACGCACCAGAATGCTGCGCTCGCGCAGCCTGACGAATAGCTGGGCGGCGTCATGGTCGGGGTGGTGGACCAGTAGGAAGTTGGTCTGGGAGGGCAGGACCTCGAAGCCGAGATAGGTGAGGCGGCGACGGGTGCGCTCGCGGGTGGTGATCACCTGTTCGCGGCGGGCCTCGAAGTAGGCCTTGTCCTCGAGGGCAGCGACGCCGACGGCACTGGCCAGGCTGTCGACCGGATAGGAGTTGAAGGAGTTCTTGATCCGCTCGAGGCCTTCGATCAGTTCTTGTGAGCCGATGGCATAACCGAGGCGCAGGCCGGCGAGGCTCCTCGATTTCGAGAAGGTGCCGGTCACCAGCAGGTTGGGATAGTGCTTGACCAGGGGCACGGCGCTCTCGCCGCCGAAATCCACATAGGCCTCGTCGACCAGCACCACGCACTCGGTGACGCGTTCGAGCAGGGCGGCGATGGCGTCGCGGCCATGGCCATGGCCGGTCGGGGCGTTAGGGTTGGCGAAGATGATGCCGCCGCTCTGCGCGTCGAAGGCCTCCAACGGCACCTGCCATTCATCGCCCAGCGCCACGGTGCGGGATTCGATGCCATACAGGCGGCAGTACACCGGGTAGAAGCTGTAGCTGATGGCCGGCATCGACAGCGGCAGGGGCTGGCGGAAGAAGGCCTGGAAGGCCAGGGCGAGCACCTCGTCGGAACCATTGCCGACGAACACCTGCTCGACCTCGACGCCGTGTTCCTGCGCCAGTGCCTCGCGCAGGGCGCGAGAGTCCGGATCCGGGTAGAGGCGCAGATGATCGACCGAGTAGTCGCGCAGCACCTGCTCGACGCCAGGCGCCGGCGGATAGGGATTCTCGTTGGTGTTCAACTTGATCAGGCGCTCGCGCGGCTGCTCACCCGGGGTATAGGGCGTCAGGTCGCTGACGCCGGGGCTCCAGAACTTGCTCATGGGCACTCGCATTCAAGGGAGGGGATGGGACTTTGGTCATGGTGACGCGCCTGACGGCCCTTCGCAAGCGGCGGCCATGCTAGTGTGGCAGGACTAATTCAGGAGCTCACGATGATTGCGCAGATCCTCGCCACCCTACTGCCGGTCTTTCTGATCGCCGGCTGCGGTACCCTCTATGGACGCTATCGCAGCCCCGACATCCGCGGCCTGAACACCCTCAACATGGAGCTGTTCGTGCCCATGCTGGTGTTCGCCGTGCTGGCCGACCAGCAGGCGCCGCTACAGGATTATGCCTCCCTGGCCCTGTCTGCCGCGGTGGTGGTGCTGGGCTCGGGCCTGGTGCTATGGCCACTGGCGCGCTGGCTGAAGCTCGATCTGAAGACCTTCCTGCCGCCGATGATGTTCAACAACTCGGGCAACATGGGGATTCCGCTGATCGTGCTGGCCTTCGGTGAGGAGGCCCTGCCTGCCGCTGTGGTGCTGTTCATCGTCGAGATGCTGCTGCATTTCTCGGTGGGGCTCTACATGCTGAGCCCGCATACTCCCTTGTGGCGGCTGCTGCGCATGCCCATCGTGCTGGCGAGTCTCGCCGGCCTGGCCTTCAACCTCGGCGGGGTGCCCCTGCCGGGATGGCTGCTCGAGGCTCTGGACATGCTCGGCGGGGTCTGCATCCCGTTGATGCTGTTCGCCCTTGGCGTGCGCATGCTCGATATCGACTTCAGCGACTGGAAGACCGGGGTGCTGGGCGCCGTGCTGTGTCCACTCAGCGGCCTGGTGCTGGCGGCACCGATGATCGTCTGGCTCGAGCTTTCCGGTCTGCAGGCGGCGAGCCTGTGGGTGTTCGCCGCGCTCCCCCCGGCGGTGCTCAACTACCTGGTCGCCGAGCAGTATCGCCAGGAGCCCCACAAGGTCGCGTCGCTCGTGCTGATCGGCAACCTGGGCAGCCTCATCGTGATGCCGATCGTGCTCGGCCTGGTGTTCAGCTACCAGATGGTCATCCCGGCAGGCGCCGGCTAGGGCGATTCAGCGCTCCAGCCGCGTGAGCTGCCGCTCCAGCTTGCCCATGGTGTTCAGCAGGTCGCGATACTCCCCGGCGGAGAGCGTGGCCACCAGCTCGGCCTCCCAGGCATGTGCCTGGGGGATCAGTTCGCCAAGCAGTGCTTCGCCCTCCTTGGTCAGGTGCAGGTAGTGCAGCCGCTGATCCTGCGCCGCTTGAGTGCGCCGAATCAGCGCCCTGCCTTCCAGCGCGCGAATGGCGCGCGACACCTTGGCCTTGTCCATGCGGGTATGCTCACCGACCTGCTTGGCGGTGAGCTCCTCGCGGTGGCTGAGCCAGGCCAGCACCCGCCACTCGGCGATGGTGATCCCGAACCGCTCGCCGTAGATCCGCGACAGCGCCTGACTGATGCGATCCGCCAGGCTGTTCAGCCGGTAGGGCAGGAACTGCTGAAGATCGAGCTCGGGCCGCTCATCGCGGGGCGCGGAGTCGTCGGGCGCTGGTTCGTGGAGCGCTGGGTCTTGAAGCACAGGGTCAATCGAGCGAGAGGGCATGGCCTGTCTCCTGGCGTGCGGTGGCAGATAGTGGAGGGACGCGTCGTGCGAGGGCGCACAAAGCACTCTCACGGTGCTTATGTGGCCCTCGGGCCGCCATTATGCGTCATCCGGACTGGGAGGCGGAATGCATCAACTGCAACGATCTCCCGGCGGGCTCGTCAAGCCGAGAGGGGCGGTCATTGTACGACCTTGGTGGGTATTGAGCGCTATGCCGGGCTGTGCTTTCATTTGATCACATAGTTTCAAGTGAAACCAGTTGTCCGCTTGCCGGGTCTGGGATGTCCCCTCCAGCGCGACAGTGATAACAAGATCACCACGAGGCCAGGAGCATGTCCGCGTCAACCAGTGAGCTTTCCTATCAGAGCGGTTTTCGTAACCACTTCTCAAGCGAGGCTCTGCCCGGGGCGCTGCCAAAGGGGCAGAACTCTCCCCAGCGTTGCCCCTATGGTCTCTATGCCGAGCAGCTGACCGGCTCAGCCTTTACCTCTCCGCGCCATCAGAACCTGAGAAGCTGGTTGTATCGCATCCGGCCTTCGGTTTCGCAGGGCGCCTATCGTCGCTTGCCGGAGGGCGGCGTCGCCACCGCGCCACTGGCCGGACGCGCCGATCCCAACCCGATGCGCTGGGATCCGCTGCCGCTGCCCGAGGCGCCCACCGACTTCGTCGATGGCCTCAAGACTCTCGCCGCCAACGGCGATGCCGCCACCCAGGCCGGCTGCGGCGTGCATCTCTATGCCTGCAACCGCGACATGACCGGGCGCTTCTTCTACGACGCCGACGGCGAACTCTTGATCGTGCCCCAGCTGGGGGGCCTGATGCTGCGCACTGAGCTCGGCGTGCTCGAGGTCTTGCCCGGCGAGATCGCGGTCATTCCCCGTGGCATCAAGTTCCAGGTGCGTCTCGGCGCCAGTAACGCTGGGGCACGGGGCTATGTCTGCGAAAACTATGGAAGCCCCCTGGAGCTGCCTGGCCTCGGGCCCATCGGCGCTAATGGCCTGGCCAACCCGCGGGACTTCCTGACTCCGGTGGCCGCCTTCGAAGAGCTCTCGGGCGAGATCGAGCTGGTGGCCAAGTTCGGCGGTGGCCTCTGGGCGACCCGGTTGACTCATTCGCCGCTGGACGTGGTGGCCTGGCATGGCAACTACGCGCCCTACAAGTACGACTTGGCGCGCTTCAACACCGTCAACTCGGTGAGCTTCGATCATCCGGACCCGTCGATCTTCACCGTGCTGACCTCGGTCTCGGATACCCCGGGCATGGCCAACCTCGATTTCGTGATCTTCCCGCCGCGCTGGATGGTCGCCGAAGACACCTTCCGCCCGCCGTACTTCCATCGCAACCTGATGAGCGAGTTCATGGGCCTGATCGAGGGCATCTACGACGCCAAGGCGGAGGGCTTCTCCCCCGGCGGTGCCAGTCTTCACAACTGCATGACGCCCCATGGCCCGGACGCCGCGACCTTCGAGGCCGCCAGCGCGGCCGAGCTTTCCCCGCAGTATCAGGGCGAGACCCTGGCCTTCATGTTCGAGAGCCGCTACGTCTTCCAGCCGACCGAGACGGCACTTGCCGCCGACTTCCGCCAGCGGGACTACGTCGACGTCTGGAAGGGCCTCGGCTCTCATTTTGACCCGGCGGGGCACTTCGATCCGACCGTGCCGTGAAGCGGCCCCGACATCTGATACCGAGACGCAACACGCTACCTTCATCACAGGACCTTTCTCATGAAACTTGCCACCATGAACTCGGGCCGCGACGGCGAACTGGTCGTGGTCTCGCGGGATCTCTCCCGCGCCGTACGCGCCACCGACATCGCGCCGACCCTGCAGCAGGCCCTCGAGGCCTGGGATACCCTCGCCCCGCGCCTCGAGGCGCGCTACGCCGCCCTCAACGACGGCACCGCCGAGGGCGCCTTCGCACTCGAGGCGGCCACGCTGCATTCGCCGCTGCCGCGGACCTATCACTGGGCCGATGGCTCCGCCTACCTCAACCACGTGCAGCTGGTGCGACGGGCCCGTGGCGCCGAGATGCCCGAGACCTTCTGGACCGACCCGCTGATGTATCAGGGCGGTGGCGACCGTTTCCTGGCGCCGACCGAGGACATCGAGGCGATCAGCGAGGAGCACGGCATCGACTTCGAAGGCGAGATCGCGGTGATCACCGACGACGTGCCCATGGCGGTGACTCCGGAGGCCGCCGCAGGCCACATCAGGCTGATCATGCTGGTCAATGACGTCAGCCTCCGTGGCCTGATCCCGGGCGAGCTGGCCAAGGGGTTCGGCTTCTTCCAGGCCAAGCCGGCGTCGAGCTTCTCGCCGATCGCCGTGACCCCGGACGAGCTGGGCGATGCCTGGCATGACGGCCGCGTGCACCTGCCGCTCACCGTGCACCTCAACGGCGAGAAGTTTGGCGAGCCCGAGGCCGGGCCGGACATGGTCTTCGGCTTCCCTGAGCTCGTCGCCCACGCCGCTCGCACCCGCCACCTCGGCGCCGGTGCGGTGATCGGCTCCGGTACCGTCTCCAACCCGGACGCCGACGGCGGCCCGGGCAAGCCGATCAATGAAGGCGGTGTCGGCTACAGCTGCCTGGCCGAGGTGCGCATGGTCGAGAAGATCCTCCATGACGAGGTGAAGACGCCCTTCCTGCGCTTCGGCGATCGGGTACGCATCGAGATGTTCAACCGCGCCGGCCAGAGCATCTTCGGCGCCATCGACCAGCAGGTGGTGAAGTACTCGCCGCAGCGGGCGGGATGACCCGGGGAGGACGACACCATGACGCTTCACGGCTATTACCGCTCCTCGGCGGCCTATCGGGTACGCATCGCCCTGAATCTCAAGGGGCTCGACTACGATCAAGTGCCGGTCAACCTGGCCGCCGGTGCGCAGTGCGAGGAGGGCTTTCGCGCCCTCAACCCCCAGGGGCTGGTGCCGGTGCTCGAGACCGACGACGGCGAGCGGCTGACGCAGTCGCTTTCGATCTGCGAGTACCTCGACGAGCGCTATCCTGCGTTGCCTGCCCTGCTGCCGGCGGATGTCGCCGGCCGCGCCCGGGTGCGCGGGCTCGCCCAGCTGGTGGCCAGCGAGATGCATCCGCTCAACAACCTGCGGGTGCTCAAGTACCTGGTCGGCGAGCTCAAGCTCGATGAAGCGGCCAAGCTCGCCTGGTATCGCCACTGGGTCGCGGAAGGCTTCACGGCGCTGGAGGCCATGCTCGAAAGCGAGCAGACAGGGCGGTGCTGTCATGGTGATACCCCGACCCTTGCCGATATCTGCCTGGTGCCTCAGGTCTATAATGCCGAGCGCTTCGACTGCGACCTGTCCGCCTATCCGTGCCTGCGCGCCATCGCCGAGCATTGTCGTGGTCTGCCGGCCTTCGCGCAGGCGAGTCCCGAGCGCCAGGCCGATGCGCGCTGAGGCGGACAGGTGCTCGCCGATCGTGACGCTTGAGGGGTCGCGTGACTGTCCGTCGACGCCACTTGACGTTATGCTGTGAGGCATCCGCCGCCGTTGCGGCGCGTGTCTCACAGCGAGGAGAATTACATGCAGATCAGGACGCTGCTGGCCGGGACCTTCATGCTCGCCTCCCTGGCGGGCTGTGCCACCGGTCAGATGGATCAGACCGGCGGGGACGTTGTCGACGAGGTGGCGCACTATGAGGGCACCCTGCCGTGCCGCAACTGCGCCGGCATCGATATCGACGTCGAGCTCAACGGCACCGAGGAAGGGCAGGCCGCCGAGCGCACCTTCACCCTGGATGCCAGCTATCGCGAGCATCCGCAGAACCCGCCGGACGAGAACTACGCCGGCCAGTGGAGCGTGCTCACCGGGACTCCGGTGGATCCGGAAGCTACGGTCTACGAGCTGACGCCCCAGGGCGAGGGACAGATCTACTACTTCCTCAAGCTCGATGCGGATACTCTGGAGCTGATCGACCCCCAGCGTCGTCGCTTCCAGAACCGCGACATGCTCAAGCTGCAGCGCCAGACCGCCAGCCAGTGAGTCCGGCGGCGGCAACGGCATGACTGGAGGCGGCCCGCGGGCCGCCTCCTTGCGTTGGGGCAGGGACGGCGGGCGTCGCATCCCGCGCCCCGGCTGGTAGAATGGGCCTTTTCATCGGTGGAGCCTGGCATGGCCAAAGCGAAGAGCGCCTTCGTCTGCGCCGAGTGCGGTGCGGAATATCGCAAGTGGCAGGGCCAGTGCACCAGCTGTCGCGAGTGGAACACCCTGAGCGAGGTGCGCCTGGCCCCGCCCCGCCCCGGTGCCGCGCCTAGCGCAAGCGGTGGGCGCAGCGGCTACGCGGGCGGCGTCTCCCGAGACGTCACCGATCTGTCCGCGGTGGATCTCACCGAGGTGCCGCGCCTGTCGTCGACCTTCGGCGAGTTTGATCGGGTGCTGGGCGGCGGTCTGGTGCCGGGCTCGGCGGTGCTGCTGGGTGGCCACCCCGGTGCCGGCAAGTCGACCCTGCTGCTGCAGACCGCCTGCAAGCTGGCGCAGGAGCGCCCCTCGCTGTACGTCACCGGCGAGGAGTCGCTGTCCCAGGTGGCGATGCGCGCCCACCGCCTGCAGCTGCCGACTCAAGGTCTCAAGATGCTCGCCGAGACCAGCGTCGAGACGATACTCGGCGTCGCCGAACGCGAGCGTCCCGAGGTGCTGATCATCGACTCCATCCAGACCATGCACCTCGAGGACATCGCCTCGGCCCCCGGCGGCGTGGCCCAGGTGCGCGAGTCTGCGGCGGCGCTGACCCGCTTCGCCAAGCAGTCCAACACCGTGCTGTTGCTGGTCGGCCACGTCACCAAGGACGGCAGCCTGGCCGGACCCAAGGTGCTCGAGCACATGATCGACGCTTCCTTGCTGCTCGAGGGCGGCGCCGACTCGCGCTTTCGTACCCTGCGCGGCCAGAAGAACCGCTTCGGCGCGGTCAACGAGCTCGGTGTCTTCGCCATGCTCGAGCACGGCATGAAGGAGGTGAAGAACCCCAGCGCCATCTTCCTCTCGCGCAGCGAGGAGCAGGCCTCCGGCAGCCTGGTGATGGTGGTCTGGGAGGGCACCCGGCCGATCCTGGTCGAGGTGCAGGCACTGCTCGACGACTCGCCGCTTGGTAACCCGCGACGCATCGCCGTGGGCCTCGACGGCAACCGCCTGTCGATGCTGCTGGCGGTACTGCACAAGCACGGCGGGCTCTTCACCGGCGATCAGGATGTCTTCCTCAACGTGGTCGGCGGGGTCAAGGTGCTGGAGACCAGTGCCGATCTGGCGGTGCTGCTGGCGGTGGTCTCGAGCCTGCAGAACCGCTCGCTGCCCCGGGAGCTGGTGGTGTTCGGCGAGGTGGGGCTGTCCGGCGAGATTCGCCCGGTGCCCAGCGGCCAGGAGCGTATCGTCGAGGCCGCCAAGCACGGCTTCACCCGGGCCATCGTGCCCCGCGGTAACGCCCCCAAGACCTCGCCCGCCGGCATGGAGGTGGTCGCCGTGGACAAGCTGGCCGATGCCCTCGAGGCGCTGTGATGTCACGGGGCCGGCATAAGCGGCCAAGGATGCGACACAGGACAATGTATTCGCCTTCAGCAAGGAGATCGTGATGAGTGCGATTCGTCTGACCCAATACAGCCAGGGTGCGGGTGGCGGCCAGGTTGCCCCCGATGTGCTCGATGGCATCCTCGCCAAGGCCGCCCCCGGCGCCGGTC
Source organism: Halomonas sp. YLGW01 (assembly GCF_014840935.1). NCBI lineage: Bacteria > Pseudomonadati > Pseudomonadota > Gammaproteobacteria > Oceanospirillales > Halomonadaceae > Halomonas > Halomonas sp. YLGW01. The sequence continues at coordinate 350,806 of NZ_CP062005.1, forward strand.
ATGCGCGCCCGATCATCGGCCACCAGGGGCGCGAGGACGCCGCCGTCTACGATCTGGGCGACGGGCGCGGCATGATCGCCACTACCGACTTCTTCGCCCCGATCGTCGATGATCCCTTCGACTTCGGCCGCATCGCCGCCATCAGTGCCATCAGCGACGTCTACGCCATGGGCGGGACCCCGGTGATGGCGCTCGGTATCCTCGGCTGGCCGCTTGCCAAGCTCGATGCCCATATCGCCGGCGACGTGGTGGCCGGCGCCCAGGCGGTGTGCCGCGAGCACGGCCTGGCCCTGGCCGGCGGGCATTCGATCGACTCCCCGGAGCCGATCTTCGGTCTCGCCGTCAACGGCCTGGTCGATCTCGAGCACCTGACCCGCAACAAGGGCGTCGAGGTCGGCGATCTCTTGTACCTGACCAAGCCGCTGGGCGTGGGCCTGCTGACCACCGCCGAGCAGCAGGGACTGATTCGTCCCGGTCATCAGGGGCTGGCGCGGGAGACCATGCTCGCCTCCAACCGCAGCGGCACCGATTTCGCCCGCATCAAGGGCCTGCATGCCATGACCGATATCACCGGCTTGGGCCTTGCCGGCCACCTGAGCGAGGTCTGCGAGGCCAGCGGCGTGGCCGCGAGGCTCGACTTCCGGCGCCTGCCGCGGCTCGCCGAGGCCGAGCACTATCGGCGCCAGGGCGCCGTGCCCCGGGGCACCCGGCGCAACCGGGAGGCGCTCGGCGAGCGGCTGCCTGAGATGGACGAGGCCCACTGGCAGTGGCTCTGCGATCCCCAGACCTCCGGCGGCCTGCTGCTTGCCGTGCATCCCTCCTGGGCCGACGACGTCGAGCGCGTCGGTCGTGCCCATGGCCTGAGCCTCGCCCCCTGCGGCGAGATCATCGCCGCTCACGGAACCGCCCGCCTCGAGGTGACCGGATGACCCTGCCCCAGATCGACCCCAGCCTGGACCTGCTGCGCGATGGCCGCCGGCTGATCGACGTGCGCGCGCCGGTGGAGTTCGCCCAGGGCGGCCTGCCCGGTGCCGTCAATCTGCCGCTGATGGACGACGAGGAGCGTCACCGGGTCGGCATCGCCTACGCACAGCAGGGCCAGGACGCGGCCATTGCGCTGGGCCAGCGGCTGGTCGCCGGGGGCATCAAGCGCGCCCGGCTGAGCGCCTGGCAGCAGGAACTGGAGCGGCACCCGGACGCCGTCCTCTACTGTTTCCGCGGCGGCCTGCGCTCCGAGACCGCCCAGCAGTGGCTATGGGACTCGGGCTTCGAGCGCCCGCGCATTCGCGGTGGCTGGAAGGCCATGCGCAAGCTGATCTGCGACCATGTCGACGGTGCCAGCGAGCGCCCGATGCTGGTGGTCAGCGGGCTGACCGGCTCGGCCAAGACGCCGCTGATCAATGCCCTCGATCAGGGCCTCGATCTCGAGGGCTGTGCTCGCCACAAGGGCTCGGCCTTCGGCCGCCATCCGCTGCCGGCGCCCAGCCAGATCGACTTCGAGCACGCCATGGGCATGGGCCTGCTGAACCTGGAGCATCCCGAGGGGCCGACGGTGGTCGAGGACGAATCGCGCCACATCGGCGCTGCCAACGTGCCGTTGATCTTCTGGCGTGGCATGGAGAAGGCGCCGCGGGTGCGCGTCGAGATGCCGCTGGACTGGCGGCTGGCGCAGATCCGCAAGGACTACATCGACGATCTGTGGACCCTGTACCAGCGCCAGTACGGTGACTGGCTGGGCTGGACGCTGATGCGCAAGCAGCTCACCACGGCGCTGGGCCGGCTCAGGAAGCGCCTGGGCCTTGCGCGCCTGGAACGCCTGCAGCGGCTGCAGACGCTGGCCTTTCGCGAGCACGAGCGGGGCAATCGCCAGGCCCACGAGGCCTGGCTAGGGCCGCTGCTCACCGAATATTATGATCCGCTGTATCGTCACCAGCTCGAGAAGCACCCCCACACCTTCCTGCATGTGGGGGACTGGGAGAGCTGCCTTGAGTTCGCCAGGGACTGGTCAGCGGGCCACGCTGCGTAGCCACTGCACCAGCAGCCGGTCGAGCAGGGCCGCCTGGCGATCGAGGCGTCGAGCGTCGGCGAGGATCGCCTCCGGGGCCTGCACGTGAGGGCCGGCGAGCGCCGGGGCGCCGTTCTTCCGCGCCGCGAGATGCGTGAGAAGCGCCGACAGGCTCTCCTCGGTGGCCTCCAGGTGACACTGCAGGGCCACCACCCGGCCCCAGTCCCAGGCGAAGCCCTGCTGTGGGCTCGCCGCGCTGCCGCCCAGCGGCAGGGCATCGTCGGGCAGCCCGACGATGTCCCGGTGCCAGCTGAAGGCCTCGAAGGTCTCGGGCAGGTCGAAGGGGCTCTCCGGGGCGAGCGTGATGTGCTGCCAGCCGAGGGTGGACGAGGTGCCGCGGGAGACGATGGCGCCCAGGCTCTCGGCGATCAGCCTCGCCCCCAGGCCGACGCCGAGGACCGGCTTGCCGCTCTTCAGCGCCCGGGCCAGCAGCTTCTTCTCGCGGCCAAGCCAGGGCTGAGACGCGGTATCATCCACCGCCAGATCGGCGTCGAGCAGTATCAGGCCGTCGCAGTCCTCGAGGCGCGGCGGCGTTTCGTCGGCATAGAGATGGCAGGTGTTGTGGCTGTGGCCCATGCTGTCCAGCCAGTCGGCGAAGCGGGCCGGGCCCAGGCCTTCGGCCTGCTGAAGAAAGTAGGTATGCATGTTGCCATGATGACCGGGCCGGGACGGGGGCGTCCAGCGCCGACGAGGCCGATAAGCGCCTTACCGGCGCGAGATAGCACTGGGCCTCGGGTCAGGGCATCGATACAGCGGACGAGGAGGGCGCCATGGCCAATAGCGCCGTGCTGGAACAGATCTATACCATCGTCGCCCAGATTCCGGAGGGGCGCGTCACCACCTACGGCCGGGTGGCCCAGATGACCGAGGGCGCCACCGCGCGCATGGTCGGCGGCGCCATGCGCCACCTGCCGACGGGGCATGGGCTGCCCTGGCACCGGGTGATCAACGCCACCCGGCGCGTCACCGACCACGGCGGCGCCGAACGCCAGCGGGAGAAGCTGCGCGGCGAGGGTGTGGTGTTCGATGCCCGGGGCCGGGTACCGGCCGATCTGCTCTGGCCCTGAGAGGCGCCGGGATTGCCCCGCCGCTGCCGTCTTCCCTTCACGATTCCCAGGAGATCCCATGACTCAGTCCACCGGCGGCTTCAATGCTCGCCTGAAACAGCTCGATGCCCGCCGTCGCCTGGCCTTCATGGCCGCCCTCGGCGAGCGTCTGATGCCGAACTATGCCCTCTATGCGGATCACGCCGAGGTGGGCGACCCGGCGGCCCTGCGCGGCATCCTGGCCTTGGTCTGGGAGTACCTGACGGTGAAGGGCGCCAAGATCGATTTCGATCGTCAGGCCGAGAAGCTCGCCGAGCTGGAACCGCCGGCCGAGGACGATAGTTTCGGTGCGCGGCGCGCCCTGGAGGCGGTGATGGCGGTCTCGGCGATGCTCGATACCCTGCGCGGCGAGGCGCCCGAGGCGGTACTGGAAGTCAGCCGCGCCTCGCTCAGCGGTGTGCGCGCCTTCATCGAGATGAGCGAGGGCGAAGAGGACGAGGCGCGGCTGGCCGCGCAGATCCGCGAGCATGAGCTGATGGCGGACGAGCGGGACTTTCAGGATGCGGTACTGGAAGCGGTCGAGGAAGACGTGCTGGATCGTGACGCCCTCAAGGCGCTCAGGCGCCTGGGGCGCAACGGCGGCGTGAGCAACCTGGGGCTGACTCTGGACTAGGCCTGGACCTTGTCCTGACCCCGGGCGGCCCCTGTGCCGTATCAGCGGCCGGGGCCTAGAAACGCACCCCGGCGGTGAGCATGGCACCGGCGGTACCGAACAGCAGCAGGTCGCCCTCGAGGCGGCCAAAGCGTGCCCCGAGAGTGGGCAGGATCGCCGGCGCCACCCCCGTGCTGTTGTAGTCGATCTTGTCCTGGTTCTCGCCGTCATAGCCCCGCAGCGCCCCGGCGGTGAGCTTGGCGCGCACCTCGAACTCCTGGCCAGGCTGCCAGAGCGGAAATTCGCGGCCGGCATAGAAGTACCAGATCGGCTGGTCGAAGGAATTCTTCAGCCAGGCGGTGCCGGCGAGCCAGCGGGTGGGGTTGTGCAGCTCGAGGCCGATCAGGTGCTGCCGGTCGTTGTAGGCCTCGTCGCCGTCCTCGTTGGTCGAGTAATGCGTGGTCCACAGGCTGGTCTGCGCCAGGCCGTGATCGTAGGTCCAGAAGTCGCTGGCCTGGCCCGGTGAAGCGGCCAGCAGGGCCGTCAGCAGCGCCAGGCCCGAGGCCCAGGGCAGGGCGCCCGGGCGCCGGCCGGCGAGGGGGGGAAGGGACATCAGGGCCTCAGAGCCGCATCTCGATGCCGCGGTCGGCCATGTAGCGCTTGGCATCGGGGATGCTGTACTCGCCGAAGTGGAAGATGCTGGCGGCCAGCACCGCATCGGCGTGGCCCTCGGTCACGCCGGCGACCAGGTGGTCGAGGTTGCCGACGCCGCCGGAGGCGATCACCGGCACGCTGACCGCGTCACTGATGGCACGGGTCAGCTCGTTGTCGAAGCCGATCTTGGTGCCGTCCCGGTCCATGCTGGTCAGCAGCAGCTCGCCGGCGCCCAGCTCGACCATCTTCTGCGCCCATTCCACCGCATCCAGGCCGGTATGCTTGCGCCCGCCATGGGTGAAGATGTCCCAGCGCGGCGTCTCGCCCTCGGCGGAGACCCGCTTGGCGTCGATGGCCACCACGATGCATTGGCTGCCGAAGCGCTGAGTCGCCTCGAAGACGAACTCCGGGTTGGTCACCGCCGCGGTGTTGATCGACACCTTGTCGGCGCCGGCGTTGAGCATGGTGCGGATGTCCTCGCAGGTGCGAATGCCGCCGCCCACGGTCAGCGGGATGAACACCTCGCCGGCGATGCGCTCGACCATCTCGACGGTGGTACCGCGGTCTTCATGGCTGGCGGTGATGTCGAGAAAGGTGATCTCGTCGGCGCCCTGCTGGTTGTAGCGCTTGGCGATCTCCACCGGGTCGCCGGCATCGCGGATGCCGACGAAATTGACGCCCTTCACCACGCGACCGGCGTCGACGTCGAGACAGGGGATGATGCGTTTGGCGAGTCCCATGAATCAGTCCTCCACTTAGTGGTCGGTGGCGGCAGCGCCGCTGAGTTCGTCGCACAGGCGCTGGGCCTCGGCGAGGTCCAGGCTGCCCTCATAGATGGCGCGGCCGGTGATGGCGCCGAGGATGCCGTCATCGGCGACCCTGGCCAGCGCCCGCAGGTCCTCGAGGTCGGTGACCCCGCCGGAGGCGATCACCGGCAGGCCGCCGTGACGAGCCAGCTCGGCGGTGGCCTCGACGTTGACGCCCTGCATCATGCCGTCACGGGCGATGTCGGTGTAGACGATCGAAGACACGCCATCATCGGCGAAGCGCTTGGCCAGATCGGTGGCCTTGACGGTGGAGACCTCGGCCCAGCCATCGGTGGCCACGAAGCCGTCGCGAGCATCCAGGCCGACGATCACGTGGCCCGGGAAGGCACGGCACATCTCGGTGACGAAGGCCGGTTCCTTGACCGCCTTGGTGCCGATGATCACATGCGACACCCCGGCGTCCAGGTAGTGCTCGATGGTCGCCGCGCTGCGGATGCCGCCGCCGATCTGGATCGGCAGGTCCGGGTAGGCGCGGGCGATGGCGGTGACCGCCTCGCCGTTGACCGGCTCGCCCTCGAAGGCGCCGTTGAGGTCGACCAGGTGCAGGCGGCGGGCGCCGGCCTCGACCCAGCGCGCCGCCATGGCCACCGGGTCATCGCCATAGGTGGTGGAGTCGTCCATCCGGCCCTGCTTCAGGCGGACGCACTTGCCGTCCTTGAGATCGATGGCGGGAATTACCAGCATGTCGTGTCCTCGTGGGCGCCCTCGGGGCGCAAGATTCGTGTCGGGGCGTAAGGGAGCGAGCGGCGTCCGGTCGGTACCGGGTGGCCCGGGCGCCGTCGGGCGTCGCCTCGGGTCAGGGCGACCACTGCACGAAGTTCTCGAGCAGGCGCAGGCCCGCCGCCGAGCTCTTCTCCGGGTGGAACTGGGTGGCGAACACCGGGCCGCGGCCCACGGCCACATGGGCGGTGACGCCGCCGTACTCGGTGGTCCCGAAGACATCGGCATCCTCGGCGGCATCGACGTAGTAGCTGTGCACGAAATAGAGGCGCTCGCCGTCCTCGATACCGTCCCACAGCGGGTGGTCATGATGCTGGGACACCCGGTTCCAGCCCATGTGCGGCACCTTCAGGCGCGCGCCGTCGGCATCGACCAGGTCGGCGGGGAAGCGCCGCACGCGGCCCGGCAGGTGGCCAAGGCAGGCCACGCCGCCGTTCTCCTCGCTCTCGTCGAGCAGCATCTGCTGGCCGACGCAGATGCCCAGCAGCGGTTTGTCGCCGTTGGCCAGCAGCTCCTGCACCAGGCCCTTGACCTCGCTGCGTTCCAGCTCGCCCATGCAGTCGCGGATCGCGCCCTGGCCGGGCAGCACCAGCCGGGTGGCGCCACGAATACGGCGGGCATCGCGAGTCACCACCACGTTCTCGTGGGTGACGTGCTCCAGCGCCTTGGCGACGCTGTGCAAATTGCCCATTCCATAATCGATGACGGCAATGGTCATGCTGCGCTCCTTGTCTAATGAATGGCCGAGTGGGTGACCGCGTGAGTGCCCTGACGGCCTGAGAGGCGAAGAGGGGTCATGATGCCATCATGACGGCTCAGAGGCTGCCCTTGGTGGACGGCATCTGGCCGGCCATGCGCGGATCCTCGGCGCTGGCCATGCGCAGCGCGCGGCCGAAGGCCTTGAAGATGGTCTCGGCCTGATGGTGGGCGTTGAAGCCCTTCAGGTTGTCGATGTGCAGGGTCACCTGGGCGTGATTGACGAAGCCCTGGAAGAATTCCCAGAACAGCTGGGTGTCCAGCGAGCCAAGGCTCGCGCGGGTGAACTCGACGTTCATGAACAGACCCGGGCGGCCGGAGAAGTCTACCACGACCCGGGACAGCGCCTCGTCCAGAGGCACATAGGCGTGGCCATAGCGGTAGATGCCCCGCTTGTCGCCGATGGCCTGGGCGAAGGCCTGGCCCAGGGTGATGCCGAGATCCTCGACGGTGTGGTGCGCATCGATATGCAGATCGCCCACGGCCTTGATGTCCAGGTCGATCAGCCCGTGGCGCGCCACCTGGTCGAGCATGTGATCGAGAAAGGGCACGCCGGTCTCGCAGGTAAGCTCACCCTTGCCATCGAGGTTCACGCTTACCGTGATCTGCGTTTCCTTGGTGTCGCGGGAAACCGTGGCGGTACGCTGGGTCATGATGGCTTTACTCCTGCGCTGAGCGCATTGCGATGTAACGCCGTCGCGGGGCAGAGCGACGGGGGTCGAGCCCGCCATTATAGTGAATCGCGCCCCCCATCCGCTACAATGCGGGGTATTGTCGGGTTGCCCCGTTAGCCAAGGAGAAACGTCAATGCCGGTCACCCTGCAAAAGGTTGCCAAGGCCGAATGGGAACGGGATGCCCAGCTCGCCCTGGATCTCTCGCGTATCTACGCCGATGCCCCCGCCGAACGGCTGCCGCTGCCTGCCGATGCCTATATCCGCGATCAATTCGATCGGCAGGGGATATTCTGCTGTGCCCGCTTCAATGATCGCCTGCTGGGCGCCGTGGCGATGACGGTCGTCGACGGCGTCTGGTGGCTGTCGAACCTGTGCATTCGCAAGACCACCCGCCGCCGGGGCGTGGCGTCGAGGCTGGTGACGCTGATCTGCCAGGAAGCCTTCCGCGAAGGCTGCCTGCTGCGGGTCGCCGCCTCGATGCTGATGCTCGGTGACGAGCTGCTGCTCAAGCGACTGGGCTTCCGGTTGGTAGCGGGCGGCGAACACTACGAATTGGACCCCAAGATTTCACAAGGAGGTAACGGATGAGAGCACTGTTGCGCACGCTGCTGGCGGTGGTAGGGATACTGGGCTTGGTAGTGGTAGGTGCAGTGGTCTACATCACGACCTTCTTCGATCCCGAGGATCTGAAGCCGCATCTGGTCCAGGTGGCGCGAGACCAGAGCGGCCTGGAACTCAAGCTGGACGGGCCCCTGGCCTGGTCCTTCTATCCGCGCCTCGGTCTCAGCGTGGCCGATGCCGAGGCGCGCCTGCCCGACCAGCCCGAGAACGAGCAGGCCTTCCTGGCCTTCGAGCAGGCCGAGGTCAGTCTGGCCTTCGCGCCCCTGCTCTCCGGCAAGGTCGCCATCGACGGCCTGAGTCTGGATGGCATGCGCCTGAACCTCAAGCGTGACGCCGAGGGCCGCGGTAACTGGCAGACCCTGGTCAACCGGCTCGAGCGTCAGCAGGAGCAGGCTGCCCTCGAGGCCGAGGCGGCGCCGGCCGTTGTCGACGCCGAGAACGACGCTGATAGCGGCGAGATCACCAGCGAACTGCCCGCCGAACTGGGTGGCGAGCTGGGCGGCGAGAACGGCATCGCCGTGGCGCTGGATATCGCCCGGGTGTCGCTCACCGACGGCAGCATCCGCTACTCCGACCGCCAGAGCGGCCAGGCCTGGCACATCGATGCGCTCAACATCAGCGGCACCAATGTCACCCCCGCCAAGGCGTTTCCCCTCAGTGCCGACTTCACGCTGTCATCGTTTCTGATTCCGCAGGGGCAGTCCCGCGAGGCCGCGGCCCAGTGGGTCAGCCAGCTGACCCTCAAGAGCCGGGTACGCCTCGGTCTGGATGATGGCCGCTATGCGCTCGAGGGCCTGACGCTGGATACCGCCACCCGGCTGGAGGGTGCCGACGGCCAGCAGCAGAAGGTCAACCTCGCCGTGCCGAGTCTCGAGGCCGATCTCGCCGCCGGCCGCTATGTCCTCAAGGGCGGCAAGCTGGACGCCAGCCTGGCGCACTCCGCGCTCGGCGAGAAGGCGCTGCCGCTATCGCTGACCTTCGCCGCCGATGCCGACCTCGAGGCACAGACGCTGCGGATCAGCGAATGGCAGCTCAGCGGAGAAAACAGCCTGAAGCTCGGCGGCAACCTGCGCGTCGAACAACTGCTCGAAGCCCCGCAGTACCGTGGCCAGCTGACCCTGGCGCCGCTGTCGCTGCGCACCTGGCTCGAACGCCTGGGTAGCCTGCCCGAGACCGCCGATGACGCCGCACTCGGCAGCCTGGCGCTGTCGAGCCCGCTGGAAGGCGATCTCGAGCGGGTCAGCCTGCCGAGCCTGAACCTGACGCTGGATGACACCACCCTCAGCGGCTCGCTTTCCGCCGGCCTCGATGGTCGCTCGCTGGCGCTCGATCTGCAGGGCGACGTGCTGAACCTCGATCGCTACCTGCCGCCGGTCGAGGAGGGCAGCGGCCATGCACAGGCAAGTGCCCAGGGCGAGGCCTCCGGTCAGGCCGCTACCGGCGACGCCAGCCAGGCCGGGGCTGCCGCGGTCAGTCAGGCCGGTGGCGAGCTGGTGCCGGTGGCGACCCTCAAGGCCCTGGATCTGAAGGCGGATCTCGCCTTTGAGCGGCTCACCGTCAAGGGCATGGATCTCGAGCAGGTCGTGCTCGAGGCGCGCGGCGGCAGCGGCCAGCAGCGCCTGGAGCGCTTCGATGCGCGCTTCTTCGACGGCACGCTGGCCGCCAGCGCCGGCCTCGACCTGCGCGAGACGCCGCTGCGCTGGCGCTTTGCCCCGAAGATCGAGGGCGTGGCCGCCGCGCCCTTCATCGCCGCGCTCACCAGCAAGGAGTCCCCGCTGCGTGGCCGTCTCAACCTCTCCGGCGAGCTGACCGCCCGCGGTAACAGCGCGGGTGAGCTGCCGGCGCGGCTCAACGGCCAGCTGAATGCCCGCATCGTCGATGGCGCGGTGCTGAACGTCAACGTCTCCGAGGAGCTGTGCACCGCCGTGGCCCTGCTGGAAGGCAAGCAGACCAGCCGCGACTGGCACGCGGACACCCGCTTCGATCGGGCAGCCGCGACCCTCAATATCCGCGATGGCGAGGTGCGCAACGATGACCTGGAGATCAGCATTCCCGGCATTCAAGTGACCGGCGAAGGCAAGGTCGGCCTGGTCGACAAGCGCCTCGACTATCGCGCCGCGGCGCGCTTCGTCGATACCGCCGACGCCGCCTGCGAGGTCAATCCGCGCCTCACCAAGGTGCCGCTGCCGGTGCGCTGCGAAGGCAGCCTGTCCGGTGCGCCCGCCGACTGGTGCGGGTTCGATCGCGGCGCCTTCCGCGACGCCGTGGCGAAGCTCGCACGCCAGGAAGTCGAGGCAAAGGCCGGCGAGGAAGTTAAGAAACGCCTCGACGATGCCCTGGAAGGGCTCGATAAACGCATCGGCGAAGGAGCCTCCGGGGAACTTCGCGACGCCCTCAAGGGTCTGTTTCAGTAGTCGTGAGTTGCCCGTGATCCAGCGAGCCTCATGGCGAGTCGTTTCATGCAAGCCTGTCCTGCGCCGACCTCACCGTCGGCGCTTTTTTTTGGCGCTTCTCTTGTAACGCCTAATGGCGGCTTTGTGCCGGCATTAGGCCATCGCTACCATGAGGCGCCGCCGGTGATGCAAGGGCCGCACGCCCTCAGCCAGCTGTCCGCCACGTCACCCATCACGTCCACGCCTGCAAGCAGCATCATCCATGACCAAGTTGTCCATGACCGAATCGCCCATGACCGATCTCCCAGCCACCGTCGAACCCATCGCGCTCTCCCCCGAGGAGTTCCAGCGCCGCCTGATGACCTGGTTCGACGAATACGGCCGCAAGACGCTGCCCTGGCAGCAGAACACCACGCCCTATCGGGTCTGGGTCTCCGAGATCATGCTGCAGCAGACCCAGGTGGCCACGGTGATTCCCTACTACGAGCGCTTCATGGCGCGCTTTCCCGACGTGCAGGCCCTGGCCGAGGCTTCCCAGGACGAGGTACTGCACCTGTGGACCGGGCTTGGCTACTATGCCCGCGGTCGCAACCTGCACAAGGCCGCCCAGGTGGTCGTGAATGAGCATGGTGGCGCCTTTCCCGTCAACAGCGTCGAGGCCATGGCCGCGCTGCCCGGCATCGGCCGCTCCACCGCCGGGGCCATCATCAGCATCAGCACCGGTGAGCGGGCGGTGATCCTCGATGGCAACGTCAAGCGCGTGCTGACGCGCCTGCATGCCGTGGAAGGCTGGCCGGGTCGCCCCAGGGTCGAACGCCCCCTGTGGGCGCTTGCCGAGCGCTACACGCCCCACACGCGCCTGCCCGACCACACCCAGGCGATGATGGATCTCGGCGCCACCCTGTGCCGGCGTGGCAGCCCCAGCTGCCTGCTGTGCCCCTTCGAGGACGTCTGCCTGGCTCATGCCCGCAACCAGGAGAAGCGCTTCCCCGAATCCAAGCCCAGGAAGGCGCTGCCCGAACGCTCGACCATCATGCTGCTGCTGCACGACGAAGCGGGCCGTGTGCTGCTTCAGCAGCGCCCCGCCGTGGGACTGTGGGGCGGCCTGTGGTGTTTCCCCCAGTTCGACGATCGTGAGGCCCTCACGGCCTGGCTGGACGCTCACGCGCCCGATGCCGAGCTGGCGCCGGCCTGGGATGCCTTCAATCACACCTTCAGCCACTTCCGCCTGGCCATTACTCCGCAGCCCGCGCGAGGCCGTCAGGCCGCCGTGACCGAAGGCGGGGGCCTCTGGTATAACCCCAGCGAGCCGGCCAGCATTGGCCTGGCCGCGCCGGTCAAGGCGCTACTCGAGTCGCTGGCACGACTCGCCACCCCATCCAACCAGCAAGACCCGGAGTGAACCCATGAGCCAGACCGTGTTCTGCCGCAAGTACCAGCAGGAGCTCGAAGCCCTGCCGTTCCCGCCGCTGCCCGGCCAGAAGGGCCAGGAGATCCAGGCCAATGTGTCCAAGCAGGCCTGGGAGGAGTGGCAGGCGCTGCAGACCCGCCTGATCAACGAGAAGCACCTGAGCATGCTCGACCCCAAGACTCGCGAGTATCTGATGGAGCAGATGGAGCGCTTCCTGGACAATCGCGATACCGACCAGGCCGAAGGCTACGTACCGCCCAGCCAGTGAATTTGCTTCCTTCCATCTCTTTGAAAGAAAAAGGGTTGACGTGAAGAAAGCTTTCTAGTTAAATACGTCCTCGTTGGCACGGGCCAGATAGCTCAGTTGGTAGAGCAGGGGATTGAAAATCCCCGTGTCGGGGGTTCGATTCCCTCTCTGGCCACCAAAGTGTTGGGGTATAGCCAAGTGGTAAGGCACCGGTTTTTGGTATCGGCATTCGCAGGTTCGAGTCCTGCTACCCCAGCCACGCCAACCCAGATTCAGTAGCATCATCTAGCACTTGTGGTGAGTTGCGCCTGCCGGCATAGCTCAGTTGGTAGAGCAACTGACTTGTAATCAGTAGGTCCCGGGTTCGACTCCTGGTGCCGGCACCATTAAGCAGCACGCACAAGTGATTGGATATGAAGAGGTCGCCCATCGAGGCGGCTTTTTTGTTTGTGCGAAGGAAAGTCATCCCTCCACAAACAGTATCTATCCACACCCACCTCGCCTTACATCCCCCTGTGGATGACTCGCCGGCAGCATCGCCCCGTGCGGCTCTTTGAGCGGCTTCTCGGCTCATGCCGGCCCTGCACCTTCCGTACTTCTCTGACGGCCGCACAGATGTCCACAGCCGCTTTTCAGGTATGGCATCGCTGGGCCGCCCTTATGCGTTGTCACGACGCCCCCTTGAAAGTTTCAGCTCCCATGCCCACATCCACGCTGGCCGCCCCATGCCGAGGCTGGGGGGCGACGAGTCACGGATCCACATCACAAGAAGAACCGACCCACGGCCATGTGCCGGGCTGGATCTGAACCTATTTCACAGACGCTTTTTACAGAAGTGACGGAGGTGATTTAGTGTCAGTACAGACCGCAACCCGCCAAGCTTTCGAAGCCACCCGCGCGCCGCGTGATCCCTATCCCACGCGCCTGAAGCAGCCGCTGGACATGCCCTGGCTCAAGCGCCAGGAAGCGGTGGTGAAGGGCCGCGCCGAGGATGGCCCACTGGACCCGGGTCAGCTCGAGCGCTTCGAGCGTGAAGGCTTCCTGTTCGAACCCAACTTCCTCTCCGGGCGCGAGCTCGATGAGCTGCGCGATGAGTTGAAGGCGCTGCTGGAATGCGAGGACTACGCCGGGCGCGACTTCAGCATCACCGAACCCGACAGCCAGGAGATTCGCTCGCTGTTCGCGGTGCACTTCCTCTCGACGCGCTTCTCAAGGCTCGCCGAGGATGAGCGGCTGATGGGCCGCGCCCGCCAGATCCTCGGTGGCGAGCCCTATGTGCATCAGTCGCGCATCAACTACAAGCCCGGTTTCCAGGGCAAGGGCTTCAACTGGCACTCGGACTTCGAGACCTGGCACGCCGAGGACGGCATGCCGGCCATGAACGCCGTCAGTGCCTCGATCGTGCTCACCGACAACCACACCTTCAATGGGCCGCTGATGCTGATTCCCGGCTCGCACCGGGTGTTTGTGCCCTGCCTGGGCGAGACGCCGGACGATCACCACAAGCAGTCGCTGAAGACCCAGGAGTTCGGCGTGCCGAGTCGCGAGGCGCTGACCCAGTTGATCGAGCGTCATGGCATCGAGGCGCCCACGGGCGCCGCGGGCGGGCTTCTGCTGTTCGACTGCAACACCCTGCACGGCTCCAACGCCAACATGTCGCCGGACCCGCGCAGCAACGCCTTCTTCGTTTACAACCGCCGCGACAACGCCTGCCGCGAGCCCTATGCGGCGAAGCGCAAGCGGCCGGATTTCCTGGCGCATCGCCCGGGGGAGGGCTGGAGCGCGGAGCGGCACTAAGAGAAGGCCCCGGCCCCGGGATCGGGATCGGCATTGTTCTTTGGTGGCGGGGCGCCTCACGGGGCGATGCGTGAAGTAGACTGGCGAGACCACTTATCGTGAGGGATGTGCGCCGCGCGGCATCGCTCTATGTTTCTGCTCTCTGCCAGGAGAATCGCCCCCATGCATTTCGTGCCCCGTTATACCGACGGTCAGGACTTTCCCCATGCACTCGGCAAGATCGTCTGCGTGGGGCGCAACTACGCCGAGCACGCCAGGGAGCTGGACAACCCGGTGCCCAGCGCGCCGCTGTTGTTCATCAAGCCGGCCACGGCGGCGGCACCGCTGAAGGAGCCGATCGCGATCGCGGCCTCGCGGGGCGAGGTGCATTTCGAGACCGAGCTGGCGCTCTTGATCGGCGAGCCGCTGACCGAGGCCAGCCCGGCGGAAGCCGAGCAGGCGGTGGCCGGCATCGGTCTGGCGCTGGACCTGACTCTGCGCGAGGTGCAGAGCCGCCTCAAGGAAAAGGGCCACCCCTGGGAGATCGCCAAGGCCTTCGACGGGGCCTGTCCGCTGTCGCCCTTCCTGCGCCTCAATGGCCCGCTGGACTGGTCGCGCCTTAACTTCTCGCTGGATATCAACGACGAGCGCCGCCAGACCGGCGACACCGCGGACCTGCTGTTCCCGATCCCGGAACTGCTGGCCGAGATGAGCCGCCACTTCACGCTCGCGCCCGGCGACGTGGTGCTCACCGGCACCCCGGCCGGGGTCGGGAGGCTGCCCCGGGATGCCCGCCTGCACTTCGATCTCAACGGCTGGCTCGAGCTCGATACCACCACTGCGCCCTGACGCTTGGCTTGACCCGATCCGATGGCGCTGAGCTTGTCCTGGCCCTGCCTCTACTCCTGTCCCTGTCTTGTCCGGACACGACACCGCCCCGCCGGTTGCCTGGCAGGGCGATGCCGTTGGTAGGGGCCATGGTCGCGGCGGCGCTGCGTGACATGCTCGGCCCAAGGGCTGTGCTAGGTTGTCGTGACTGCCACGAAGGAGGCTGACCATGCCCCATCAGACTCACCCGCTGCTCACCAGTCGCCCCTTCACCGAGAAGGGCAAGGTCGTCTCCGCCGAGGAGGCGGTGAACCTGATCCGCGATGGTGATGCCGTGGCCACCGGCGGTTTCGTCGGCATCGGCTTCGCCGAGCACCTGGCGGTGGCCCTGGAGGAGCGTTTCCTGGCGACCGGCCAGCCGCGGGATCTCACCCTGATGTACGCCGCCGGTCAGGGCGACGGCAAGACCCGCGGGCTCAACCACCTGGGGCATGAGGGGCTGGTGGCGCGGGTGATTGGCGGCCACTGGGGGCTGGTGCCCAGGCTGCAGAAGCTCGCCATCGAGGGCCGCATCCAGGCCTGGAACCTGCCTCAGGGGGTGATCTCTCACCTGTTTCGCGACATCGCCGCCGGCAAGCCCGGCACCCTGAGTCGGGTGGGCCTCGGGACCTTCGTCGATCCGCGCCTCGACGGCGGCCGCATCAACGACGTGACCTCCGAGGAGCGGGTGTCGCTGATGCCCATCGACGGCGAGGAGTACCTGTTCTACAAGGCGCTGCCGCTGCAGGTGGCGCTGCTGCGGGGCTCCACCGCCGATCCCCTGGGCAACATCAGCATGGAGCGCGAGGCGCTGACCATCGAGTCGCTGGCCATCGCCACGGCGGTGCATAACTCCGGCGGCCTGGTGATCGTGCAGGTCGAGCGGCTGGCCGAGCGGGGCACCCTGCCGGCACAGAGCGTCCGGATCCCCGGCATCCTGGTCGACTGTGTGGTGGTCTGCGATGACCCGGAGCATCACTGGCAGACCTTCAGCACCCGCTACAACCCGGCCTATTCCGGCGAGATCAAGGTGCCGATGGCCGCCCCCGAGCCGATGGCGCTGTCGGCCCGCAAGATCATCGCCCGACGCGCGGCCTTCGAGCTTAAGCCCAACAGCGTGGTCAACCTGGGGATCGGCATGCCCGAGGGCATCGGCCCAGTGGCAAGCGAGGAACGGGTGCTGGAGCTGATGACCCTGACCGCGGAGCCCGGGGTGATCGGGGGCCTGCCCGCCAGCGGGCTGAACTTCGGCGCCGCCCTGAACGTTCAGGCGATCATCGACCAGCCGGCCCAGTTCGACTTCTACGACGGTGGCGGCCTGGACATCGCCTTTCTCGGCATGGCGCAGATCGACGGCCAGGGCAACGTCAACGTCTCGAAGTTCGGGCCCCGGCTGGCCGGCGCCGGCGGCTTCATCAACATCAGCCAGAACGCCCGCCGAGTGGTGTTCATGGGCACCTTCGTGGCAGCGGTCGAGGAGCTTGCCATCGTCGATGGCGAGGTGAGGCTCGCCGCGGGCGGGGTCAAAAAGTTCGTAGCCAGTGTCGAGCATCGCACCTTCAGCGGTGCGCTGTCCGCCGCCGAGCACAAGCCGGTGCTCTACGTGACCGAGCGCTGCGTGTTCCGCCTGACCCCCGAGGGCCTGGTGCTCGACGAGATCGCCCCCGGGGTGGATCTCGAGCGGGACGTGCTGGCGCTGATGGACTTCACGCCGCTGATGCCGGTGCCGCCGCGGCAGATGGATGCGCGCATCTTCGTTGAGGAGGCGATGGGCCTGCGCGAGGACCTGCTGCATCTACCGCTGGCTCAGCGCTTCACCTTCGACCCCGAGGAAGAGGTGTTCTTCATCAACTTCGAGAACTTGAAGGTCAGCGCCCGGGCGGATATCGACGCCATTCGCGAGACCGTCGAGGCCTGGCTGACCCCGCTTCAGCGCAAGGTCGACGCCATCGTCAACTACGACAACTTCCGCATCGACGAGGACCTGCTGGGCGCCTACACGGAGATGGTCAGCGACCTGGAGGCGCGCTTCTATTCGCGAGTCACCCGCTATACCACCAGCGGTTTCTTGCGCATGAAACTCGGCGACGCCCTGGAGCAGCGCTCGGTGGCCGCGCATATCTACGAGAGCGCCGAGGAGGCCCGGGCGCACCTGAAGCCCTAGCCTGACCCCTTAGTCTGACCCCCTAGCCTGAAACGCCAGTAGGCAGGCCTGGGAGGAAGATGGAGCCGACCGATACGACACCGCCCCGCCAGTTGCCCGGCGGGGCGGTGTCGTGTGAGGCGTGTTGATAAGCAGCGGTGTGATAAGCAGTGGTGTGATCAGGAGCGGTGTACTGGTGGCGCTGAGGCGCGCGATCAGCCCAGGTAGGTGTAGCTCTGCAGCCCGGCATGCAGGTCGTCGAGGAAGGCGCGGCGCTGCGACTCGGGCAGGCCGCTTTCCTCGAGCTGGCGGGTCAGGTGGCGGCGCAGCACCTCGGCATCGAAGTTGACGTAGCCCAGCACCCCGGCCACGTCGTCGCCGCGAATCGCCTCGGAGAGTACCCAGTGACCGTTCGCGTCCAGCGCGGCGTCCACCGAGTCGGTGTCGCCGAACAGGTTGTGCAGGTCGCCGAGGATCTCCTGATAGGCGCCGACCAGGAAGAAGCCGAGCAGCTTCTCGTCGTCATGCTGCCAGTCCGGCAGGGGCAGGGTGGCCTCGACGCCCTGGCCGTCGACGTAGCTGTCGATGCGCCCGTCGCTGTCGCAGGTGATGTCCTGCACCACGGCGCGGCGGCTCGGTTCACGGTCGAGCCCTGAGAGCGGCAGCACCGGGAAGATCTGCTGGATGCCCCACACATCGGGCACCGACTGGAACAGCGAGAAGTTGACGAACAGCTTGTCGGCGAGCTTCTCGGCCAGCTCGTCGAGGATCTCCCGGTGGGCGCGGTTGCGGGCATCGAGTTGGCCGCGCAGCCGGGTGCAGGCGGCAAAGTAGACGGCCTCGCCCTCGGCGCGGGCGGTGATGTCAGCAAGCCCAAGCACGAAGCGGTCCTGCAGCTCGGCCATCGCCTGCACCAGGTCATGATAGGCCTCGACCAGCCCGCGGGGCTCCTGGCTGGCCTCCAGCGCATCGTGGACCCGCCACAGCTCCTGTACCTCGGTATCCTGCGTGACGCGGGCCGCCGGGGGCGCCTCGCCGATGCGTTCCTCGCCGATCACGTTGGTGATCAGCACCGCGTGGTGAGCGGTCAGGGCGCGGCCGGATTCGCTGATCAGGTGCGGATGGGGCAGGTCCTCGGCGTCGCAGGCCTGGCGGAAGGCGGCCACCACGTTGCTGGCGTACTCGCGCATCGAGTAGTTGATCGAGCATTCGCTTCGCGAGCGGGTGCCCTCGTAGTCGATGCCCAGGCCCCCGCCGACATCGACGGTATCCACCGGGGCGCCGAGCTCGCGAAGGCTCTGGTAGAAGCGGGCGCATTCGCGCAGGCCGCGCTGGATGTCACGGATGTTGGCGATCTGCGAGCCGAGGTGAAAGTGCACCAGCTGCAGGCTCTCAAGTGACTCTGCATCGCGCAGGCGCTCGACCACGCCGAGGATCTGGCTGGCGGTGAGGCCGAACTTCGATTTCTCGCCGCCGGTATTCTGCCACTTGCCCTTGCCCACCGAGGCAAGCCTTGCACGCAGGCCGATGCGTGGCGTGACCTCGAGGCGTTGGGCCTCTTCGAGAATCAGCTCCAGCTCGGAGAACTTCTCGACCACCAGGTAGACCTTGTGGCCGAGTTTCTCGCCCATCAGCGCCAGGCGCACATACTCCCGGTCCTTGTAGCCGTTGCAGACGATCAAGGAGGGGCCGTCACCGGAAAGGGCGAGTACCGCCAACAGCTCCGGTTTGCTGCCGGCCTCCAGGCCGACTCGACCGCGGCCGCGCTCCTGGGTGGCGAGGATCTCCTCGACCACCCGGCGCTGCTGGTTAACCTTGATCGGGTAGACCGCGGTGTAGCCGCCGCCATAGGCCTCGTCCTGCATCACGCTATCGAAGGCCGCACAGAGCTGCTCGACCCGGTCATGCAGGATGTCGGTGAAGCGCACCAGCACCGGCAGGCGTAGGCCCGCCGCGCGCAGCTCGTCGACCAGGCCATCCAGCGGCAGGCTGGGGCCTTCTACCTCGCTGCCCAGTGGGCGCACCAGGGCGTGGCCCTGATCATCGACGTCGAAGTAGCCGCTGCCCCACTGATCGATGTTGTAGGTGCGGCGTGCCTTGGCGGCGGGTGAGGTCATGTCGCTCTCCTGAGCTGGCGCGATGACGGAAACGGTGCCGCATTATGCCGCGGGGCAGCGCGACTGTCAGGGGCTTGTGGGGAGTGCTACGACGACGCCCGCCGAACAGGCGGGCGTCGAGGGCGGGTTCTCAAGGACTGGCTCTCAAGGACTGGTTCTCAAGGACTGGTTCTCAAGGACTGGTTCTCAAGGACTGGTTCTCAGGGACCGAGCATCAAGGGCCGAGGACAGCCATGCGATCAGGCCGGTAGCGGCAGGGCCCCCTCGAGGCGCTGGCCGAGAATGGTGCGGAACCGTTCGGGGTCATGGGGCGTGAGGTCGTGGGCCGGCGGGTCCACGTAGACCACCAGCAGGCGCGAGAGCCAGTAGCGCAGCGCGGTCATGCGCAGCATCATCGGCCAGGCGTCGCGCTCGTTGCCGGTCAGCGCCCGGCGGGCCTGATAGGCCGAGAGGATGGCGTCGTGGCGGGCCTTGTTCAGGCGGCCGTCGTCGTCGGTTGCCCAGTCGTTGATGACGATCGCCAGGTCGAAGAGCAGGTCGCCGGTGCAGCCGTTGTAGAAGTCGATGAGGCCGCCCAGTTGCTCGCCGTCGAACAGGGTGTTGTCACGGAACAGGTCGCCGTGGAGGGCGCCCTGGGGCAGGTCGGGGGCATCGCCGAAGAAGACCTGATAGGCGTCGACCTCGTCGCTCATCAGCGCCTGGTCTTCGGGCGAGAGGTAGGCCAGCACCCGGTGGTGCATGGGCACCAGCCAGTGCAGGTCCCGGGGGTTGGGGCGTTGGCCCTCGAAGTGGCTCGACACGGTGTGCATGCGGCCGAGGGTGTCGCCGAGGGCGCGGCACTGGGCGACGCTCGGGGCGCTCGGGTGCTTGCCGGGCAGGCGCGGGAACAGCAGCGCGGGCTTGCCGGCCAGGCTCTGCAGGGCGACGCCATCGCGGTCGTGCAGCGGGCCGGGCACCGGCAGGCGGTGTTCGTCCAGGAAATCGAGCAGGTCGACGAAGAACGGCAGTTCCTCGTGCTCGCCCTGCTCGAACAGTGTCAGCACCAACTCGCGGGAGTCGGTGGACACGAAATAGGTGGTGTTCTCGGTACCGCTGGCCACGCCCTTGAGGCCTTTAAGGGAGCCGGCCTCGAAGCGTGTCAGGAAGTCCGCGACCTGCGCGTCGTCAAGCGGGGTGAATACGGCCATGTCTCTCTCGCCCAGGATGCCAAGCTGCACATTGTACCGGCTTGCCGGCGCGATGCACGGCCCACGTCATCAGTCCTTCGGCTGAGCCATGTCCTGCGCCAGGCGTGGGGTCACCACTCGATCAGTACCCAGCGGGGAATCGCGATCTGATCGCCGGACTGGCGGGCGAAGTTGCCATCGCCGTCTTCATCGACCAGGTAGTAGGACGGGCCGACCTTGGGGGTGATCTTGATCGCGTAGAGCTGGCCGTTGACCCGGTATTCCTCGATGGTGCGCTCTTCCAGCTGGCGGATGGTCACGTCCGGCTCGACGTCGGTGGACTGAGCCAGCGCCGGCGTGGCGGCGACCAGGGCCAGACTCATGCTAAGGACCAGGCCAAGGGTCAGGGCCGGCACAAGCCTCGACGAGAGCAGAGTCGACGAGAGCAGAGTGTTCGGTGAAGTGCGTCGCGGCATGGCGGCCTCCTGTCATCCGGGGAAGCGAGCGACGAAACAGTGTTCACGCTCGATGAGGCCAGTGTAGGCCAGCCGGGGCGAGCCAGGCGAGCCTGACGTGATGCGGGGAGCTGCGTATCATGGGCGCCAGTGATCTTGCTCAAGGAATCGGTTCATATGGCCACCCCGCCCATCGTCCTCGTCGACGGCTCCTCGTACCTGTACCGCGCCTTCCATGCCCTGCCGCCGCTGACCACCTCCAAGGGCCAGCCGACCGGGGCCGTGAAGGGCGTGCTCAACATGCTCAAGAGCCTGATCAAACAGTACCCGGACAGCCCCATGGCGGTGGTCTTCGATGCCAAGGGCAAGACCTTCCGCGACGAGATGTTCGAGCAGTACAAGGCTCACCGGCCGCCGATGCCGGACGACCTGCGCAGCCAGGTGCAGCCACTGCATGACTGCGTGAGGGCGCTGGGCCTGCCGCTTTTGTGCATCGAGGGTGTCGAGGCCGATGACGTGATCGGCACCCTGGCGCGCCACGCCACCGAGGCCGGGCGGGACGCGGTGATCTCCACCGGTGACAAGGACATGGCCCAGCTGGTCAACGCCCACATCACCCTGGTCAACACCATGAAGGGCGAGACCCTCGATGTGGACGGCGTCAACGAGAAGTTCGGCCTGCCGCCGGAGCTGATCATCGACTTCCTGGCGCTGATGGGCGACAAGGTCGACAACATCCCGGGGGTGCCAGGCGTCGGCGAGAAGACCGCGCTTGGCCTCTTGCAGGGCATGCAGGGTGGGCTCGACACCATCTACGGCGACCTGGAGCGGATCAAGTCGCTGAGCTTCCGCGGCGCCAAGACGCTTGGCAAGAAGCTCGAGGCGCATCGCGACGAGGCCTTCCTCTCGCATCAGCTCGCCACCATCAAGACCAACTGCGAGCTGCCGGTGGGGCTTGATGATCTCGACATCGCCCATCCGGACCGCGAGGCGCTGATCGAGCTGTACCGGGAGATGGAGTTCAAGGCCTGGCTCTCCGACCTGCTCGAGGGCAAGGACGAGGCAGCCGGAAGCAAACCTGCCGGCGATACGGCGACCGCCGCCCAGGCGGGAGCATCCGACGAAAGCCAGGATGAAGCCGAGGCCGATACCCCCTCGTCACAGCGCGTGGATCGGGTGATTCTCGACCAGGCCGACTTCGATGCCTGGTGTGAGCGCCTGGCGGGGAGCGACGCCTTCTGCTTCGATCTGGAGACGACGAGCCTCAACTACATGGAGGCCGAGATCGTCGGCATCGGGCTGGCCCTGGAGGCCGGCGAGGCTGCCTATATTCCGCTGGCTCACGACTACCTCGACGCCCCCGCCCAGCTCGATCGCAGGGCGGTGCTCGAGGCGCTGACGCCGCTGCTCGAGGATGCCACCAAGGCCAAGATCGGCCAGAACCTCAAGTACGACATCTCGGTGCTGGCCAGCTACCACATCCGGGTGGCCGGGCCGCTTCACGACACCATGCTCGAGTCCTACGTGCTCAACTCCACCGCCACTCGCCATGACATGGACTCGCTGGCGCTCAAGTACCTGGGCGAGAAGACGGTGAGCTTCGAGGAGATCGCCGGCAAGGGGGCCAAGCAGCTGACCTTCAACCAGATCGCCCTCGAGCAGGCCGCCCCCTACGCCTGCGAGGACGTCGACATCACCCTGCGCCTGCACCATACGCTTCGCCCGCGTCTCGAGCAGGAGGGCCGTGTCGCCGAGGTGCTGGACGGCCTCGAGCGCCCGCTGATCCCGGTGCTCTCGCACATCGAGCGCACCGGCGTGGCACTGGACGCCGAGCGCCTGCATACCCAGAGCCGCGAGCTTGAGACGCGTATCCGCGAGCTCGAGGCTCGCGCTCACGAGCTCGCCGGACGCGAGTTCAACCTGGGCTCGCCCAAGCAGCTCGGCCAGATCCTCTTCGAGGAGCAGAAGCTGCCGGTCAAGAAGAAGACCCCCAAGGGCGCTCCCTCCACCGCCGAGGCGGTGCTCGAGGAGCTGGCGCTGGACTTCCCGCTGCCCAAGGTGATCATCGAGCATCGCGGGCTCTCCAAGCTCAAGTCGACCTACACCGACAAGCTGCCGCTGCTGGTCAACAAGGCCACCGGCCGGGTGCACACCAGCTACCACCAGGCGGTGACCGCCACCGGGCGGCTGTCATCCAGCGATCCCAACCTGCAGAACATTCCGATTCGCACCGAGGAAGGGCGCAAGATCCGCCAGGCCTTCATCGCCCGGCCCGGCTACAAGATCGTCGCCGCCGACTACTCCCAGATCGAGCTGCGCATCATGGCGCATCTCTCCGAGGATGCCGGCCTGCTCGAGGCCTTCGCCGAGGATCGTGACATCCACGCCGCGACCGCCGCGGAGGTGTTCGGCGTCGAGCTTTCCAAGGTCACCACCGAGCAGCGGCGCAGCGCCAAGGCGATCAACTTCGGGCTGATCTACGGCATGAGCGCCTGGGGGCTGGGCAAGCAGCTCAACATCGAGCGCAACCAGGCCCAGACCTATATCGACCGCTACTTCGACCGCTACCCCGGGGTGGCCCGCTACATGGAGCGCATTCGCGCCCAGGCCGCGGAAGACGGCTTCGTCGAGACCGTCGCCGGCCGCCGGCTCTACCTGCCCGAGATCAAGGCGCAGAATCAGGGCCGCCGCCAGGCCGCCGAGCGCACCGCCATCAACGCCCCCATGCAGGGCACGGCCGCCGACATCATCAAGCGCGCCATGATCGACGTGCACGCCTGGCTAGCGGAGGGCGAGATGGATGCCTGGATGGTCATGCAGGTGCACGACGAACTGGTCTTCGAGGTGAAAAACGAGCAGGTCGACGACTTCATCGACGCCGTGAAGACCCGCATGCGCGATGCCGCCGATCTGAAGGTGCCGCTGATCGTCGAGGCCGAAAGCGGCATCAACTGGGACGAAGCGCACTGAGCACAGCTGCTCGGCAACAGTCTTGAACGCACAAAACCATCAGCCCGGCTTAGGCCGGGCTGATGCGTATTGGGAAGAAAAGCGGGCAGGGCGGTCGCCATGAAGGAGAGGCGCTTCCGCTAGAAAAGCATCGGCGCAATATACAAGGTGCTTCACACTACATGCTGGCCGCGCGCTCGGTGAGGCATTCATCCGAGGCCATCTCGAACTCCCGGCAGATCAGCGGCCTGTTTTCGTAGATGGTGCACATCAGGGTGTCGCGATCGAGCGCCGAGCACCAGCCATCCTCCAGGCGCCGCATCGTCTCTCCGCCCCATTCGTCCACCTCGATATGGCGCTCCGGCACGCCGGTATCCGTAAAGATGACCACCTCCAGGCGGCAGCAGCAGGCCTGGCAGTTCGAGCAGGAGACGTCGGATACCGGCAGGTTCTTCGCTTCGATGGGCGTCATGTAAGACCGCAGTAATGGAGATTTGCCGTCATCATACGCCAGCATTGCGGCGTTTTCGCGACGCGTTTGGCGCAGCAGGCCCCTGAGCCATCAACGACACTGCCTGTGCCGGGCGCTTCTGCGAGCATCCCATCCCGTCATCATGACAGCCAGTCCTTGAAGGTTTGCGCGGCCCGCTTCAGCGGCTCCTTGATCCCGTGCACCAGAAAATCATGCTTCCTGGAATCGTACACAAAGTCGCCCACCCGTCGCAGTCGGCCTTCCCTGACGGCTTGAGACACCATGAAATCCCAACCGAGGCTCACGCCCAGGCCCTCCAGAGCGGCGTTGTAACTGAGAGAGACCTGATTGAATTTCAAGCCATGGGGTTTGGGGGCGTACGCTTCGTTGAAGTGGGCAAACCAGTCGACCCAGTCGATGCAGTCCCAGGCACTGGAATCCAGTTCAATCAGCGGAAGCGCCTTTAGCTCTTGAAGCGTTTGGTGCTCAGGTAGCGCAAGGTCCGGCCGGCAGACGGGATAGACGCGTTCAGCGAACAAGGGCTGCGCATCCAGCCCTGGCCAGCCTCCGCTGCCAAAGAGAATACCGAAGTCATACTCCTCGATGACCGCCGGTGTCATCCCATTGTCGGACTGGATGCTCACCGTGATCTCCGGGTGCTCACGGTTAAACGCCATGACCCTGGGGAACAGCCAGTAATGGGAGACCGCGTGGGTAGCGATCACGGTGACCGTATTGGCATCCTGCCGCTGACGAATCCGCTCAATACCGCTGGATAACTGTGCCAGCGCGGGCTGGATTTCCTGCAGCAAGGCGGCGCCGGCGGAGGTCAGCTCGATACCCCGCGCATGCCTGAGAAACACCGGGGAGCGGGTGTGCTCCTCGAGCGTTCTGACTTGCTTGCTGACGGCGCTTTGGCTGAGGTGAAGCTCCTCGGCCGCCGAGGAAAAGCTACCGTGCCGGGCGACGGCCTCAAATGCCGACAAGGCATGGATGGGCGGAAGACGTTTAAGCTTGGTGATCAACAGACTGATCCGAAAGCGGTGATGAGTGGATATCTGCTGATTATCTTGCGCCAGTGATGCCGGGAAAGACAGCCTACCCGCCATGCCGGTATGGCATACCCTCATGCGGTATTGTCGCTACTGGCCGCACTGCCCGGGCCGGTAGAGTCACTCACTTCTTGAACATCAAACGCGATGGGGGAGTGAACATGATCCGGACCGGAGTGCTACTGGGGGCGGCCGCCGGCGCCTGCTGGGGGCTGGTTTTCTTAAGTCCCCTGGTACTGAGCGCGTTCAGCGCCCTTGAAATTGCCGCTGGTCGGTTCCTGGTTTACGGCGTGGTGTCGCTGGTCTGTCTGCTTCCGTTCGTCCGCACCTTGTCTAAGCGCCTCACTCCATCAGATGTCATGTTGCTGTTGTTGCTGGGTGCCTGTGGCAATGTCGCCTTTTTTGCCCTCCTGGCGGCGTCGATCCAGAAGGTCGGCGTTGCACCGGCTTCCCTGATTGTGGGCCTGGTACCGGTGGTGGTGACGGTCCTGGGAAGACATGACCAGGGGGCTGCTTCCCTCCGACAATTGGCCTGGCCCCTGGCGTTGGTTCTCGCCGGCGTGGCCTGCATCAATCTGGATACGCTGGGTAGCGTTTCGGCATCCTCCAACAGTCTGACCGACGTCATTCAGGGGCTGATCTTTGCCTGTGCCGCCCTGGCAAGCTGGAGCCTGTTTGCGGTGCTGAATGCTCGAGCCCTCAAGTCCCTTGCGAGCGTGTCCAGTCAACAGTGGTCCTACCTGACGGGCCTGGCGTCCGGCCTGTGGGCTCTGGTGCTGGCTTGCGTGGTTTGGGGCGGCGGTTTTTCGCCTTTAGAACCGCAGGCCAACGTACTGGAGCCGATCGTCGTGGACCGGGACTGGCAACTGTTCTGGCTTGTCAGCGTTGGCATCGGCATCGCCGGTTCGTTAATCGCGAACGCCTGTTGGAATGGCGCGTCCCGGCGTCTTCCGCTGACCCTAACCGGGCAGGTATTTGTGTTTGAACCTCTCTTCGCGCTGCTCTATGGCTTCGTCTACGAGGCTCGTGCACCAAGAGCGATGGAGATGGTGGCCATCGCCCTGATGATCACCGGCGTGCTCTGGACCATCCGGAAGCACGCCCCCCGCAACAGGGCATTCGTAGAGGCGTCCTGACAGGAGGCAGTGGTCGAGGCAGCGCGAACTCGCCGGGTGCTGGTCGCCTCATCGATCGGCTCGGCTGAGCGGCTTGACCACCGAGTAAGTCGTGCGCCGGCATGCGAGGGCCGGTACTGACGGCCATGGGGAAGATAAACGAAGGCCCGCGGCAATGCCGCGGGCCTTCATGTCTTTCAGCTGGTCAGGCGCTCGGGCCCCGCGGGCTTAGCGCCAGCCGACGCGGTCGAAGATGCGCACCGCCTGGGGGTTGTTCTCGCCCAGCACGCTGACGTTCAGGTCGTCGCGCTTGAAGTCGCCCCAGGAATCCAGCACCTCGTCGATGGCAACGCCGTCGACCACCGGGAACTCGTGGTTGCCCTTGGAGAACAGCGCCTGGGCTTCATCGGAGGCCAGGAACTCAAGGAAACGCTGGGCATTTTCCGGGTGCGGGGCGCCCTTGATCATGCCTGCGCCACCGACGTTGATATGGGCGCCACGACCGTCCTGGTTGGGGAACAGGATATTGATCGACTCGGCGGCCTCGCGGGTGGCCTCATCATCGGACTCGAGCATGCGCACGTAGTAGTAGTGATTGGCCACGGCCACGTCGCACTCGCCGCTGGCCACGCCGAGCAGCTGGTCGGTGTCGCCGCCCTCGGGGTCGCGAGCCAGGTTGTCGACCACGCCCTGCGCCCATTGCTCGGCGCCTTCCTCGCCGTGATGGGCGATCATCGAGGCCAGCAGGGACTGGTTGTAGATGTTGTTCGAGGAGCGGATGCACACCCGGCCCTCGAGGCTCGGGTCGGCGAGGGCTTCATAGGTGGAAATCTCGCTCGGGTCGATGGCTTCCGGGTTGTAGAAGATGGCCCGCACGCGCTGGCTGAAGCCGAACCACTTGCCCTCGGGGTGGTGCATGGCTTCGGGCAGGCGCTCGTCGAGCAGCGCGGAATCGACCGGGGCGAAGATGTCCTCCTCCTCGGCGCGCCACAGGCGGCCGGCGTCCACGGTCATCATGATGTCGGCGGGACCGGCCTCGCTCTCCAGCAGGATGCGCTGGATCAGTTGGTCGGAGTTGCCCTCGAGCACGTTGACGTCGATGCCGGTCTTCTCGGTGAAGGCGTCATAGAGCGCCTGATCCGAGTCGTAGTGTCGCGCCGAGTAGATGTTCACGGAGTCGGCCAGGGCCTGGCTCGAGACGACGGAGCCGGCCAGCAGGGCGGCGAGGGGCAGGACGTGACGGCGTTGCAGGGGCATCGGAAACCTCGTGAGCATGCGAGAACCTGAAATTGAATGATAATGCGTTGCATTAACCATGCTGCCATTGAAGCGCTTGCGGGGGGCAACGTCAACTGCCATTGCACCCGGTTGTCGCGGCAGCGGTCAGCGACTCGGCAGAAAGCGGGCATGACATGACCCAGGTCATGACGCCGTCGGGGGCGTCATGTCGTCGCCGCGTGCGTCGGGGCCGGCAAAGCGAGTAAACTGCATGCACTTAGGACGCATTCCCGCTTTCACGCTGCGGTGCACGCCGCAGACGGACGAGATGAGACGACGAGCTTCCATGACCTCCCAAGCGATCCCGACCGACACCGACCGCCAGGTGTTCCACGAGGCCCCCGTCCTCGCCATGCATCACATCCGCCACGCCTATGGCCAGCATCAGGCGGTGGAGGATGTCAGCCTGTACGTGGAGCAGGGCGAGGTGGTCTGTCTGCTGGGCCCCTCCGGCTGTGGCAAGACCACGCTACTGCGTATCGTCGCCGGCCTGGAGACCGTGCAGGAAGGAGGCGTCGATCTGGGGGGGCGGCCGATCGGCCGCCCCGGCAAGCCGCATGTGCCGCCGGAGAAGCGCAACGTGGGGCTGGCCTTCCAGGATTCGGCGCTGTTCCCGCACCTCTCCGTGCTCGACAACGTGGCCTTCGGGCTCGAATCCCTGCCCGGCAAGCAGCGTCGGGCACGGGCCATGGAGCTCTTGGCGCAGCTGGGCATGGAGGGCTATGCCAAGAGCTTCCCGCATACCCTCTCCGGCGGGCAGCAGCAGCGGGTGGCGCTGGCCCGTGCGCTGGCGCCGGCGCCCTCGCTGATGCTGCTGGACGAGCCCTTCTCGAGCCTGGACGCGCGCCTGCGCGATCGCATCCGCGACGATACCCTGCATGTGTTGAAGCGGGTCGGCGCGGGCGCCCTGCTGGTCACCCACGACCCGGAAGAGGCGATGTTCATGGCCGATCGCATCGCCCTGATGCGCGATGGCCAGATCGTGCAGATGGGCACGCCGCTGGAGCTCTATTGCGCGCCCAAGGATCCCTTCGTGGTGACCTTCTTCGGTGAGGTCAACGAGATGGCCGGCGAGGTATGCGGCGGGCGGGTGACGACGCCGGTCGGCGAGGTGCCGGCAGACGAGCTGCCGGACGGCTGCCCGGTGCGGGTACTGATCCGCCCCGAGGCGCTCAAGGTGGTGACGCTGGACGAGGCGCCGGTTGAGCCCCATAGCCATGAGCATCACCGTCATGAGCCTCACAGCCATAAACCTCACAGCCATGTGGTGATGGCCAAGTTGCTGGGCCGCTCGAGCCTGGTGCACATCTGCGCCCACGGCGCGGATGGCTGGGAAGCCCACCTCCACGCCCGGGTGCCGGGCGTGTTCCTGCCCGAGGAGGGCCAGCCGGTGATGATCCAGCTGGACCCGTCACAGGTCTTTGTCTTTCCCGCCGACGGCGCCGCTGCCGGGGCGTGAGCCCCGGATCGCCAGGCTCAACAGAATCACCGGAATGATCCCCACCGCCACGATGGTCAGTGAGGCGGTGGAGGCCTCGGCGAGGCGCTCGTCCGCCGCCAGATTGTGGGCCCGTACCGCCAGGGTGTCGAAGTTGAAGGGCCTCAGGATGATGGTCGCCGGCAGCTCCTTCATCACGTCCACGAACACCAGAATCGCGGCGGCCAACAGGCTGCCGCGGATGATCGGCGTGTGGACCTTGCGCAGGGTGCCGCCGGCGGTCTGACCCAGGGTGCGGGCCGCGGCGTCCATGCTCGGTGTCACCTTGCCAAGGCTCGCCTCGATGGCGTTGAAGGACACTGCCAGAAAGCGCACCACATAGGCATAGATCAGGATGAAGGCGGAGCCGCTGAACAGGAGCCCGACCATCATGCCGAAGTGCTCGTTCATGACGGCGTTGAGGCGCTGATCCAGCCACGAGAAAGGAATCAGGATGCCCACCGCCACCACCGAGCCCGGCACTGCATAGCCGATGGCGCCGATGCGGGTGGCCAGACGCGTCACCGGACGCGGGTTCAGGCGCGCGCCATAGCTCAGCACCAGCGCCAGACCCACCGCCACCAGGGCGGCAATGGCCGCCAGTATCAGGCTGTTACCGGCGAATTCCAGGAACTGGGCGCCGAACAGGTCATCCCCGCCCTGCACCGAGAGATAGCCCAGCAGGCCGCTGGGAATCAGGAAGCCCACCAGGATCGGCGTCAGGCAGCAAAGGCACGCCGCCGCGCCCCGCCAGCCGCGCAGGTGAAACTCGGGCAGCTGCTGGTAGCGGCCCGAGGTGTGGAAGTAGCGCCGCTTGCCCCGTGACCAGCGCTCCAGCAGCACGAAGATGATCACGAAGGCCAGCAGGCAGGCCGCCAGCTGGGCGGCGGCGATCTGCTCACCCATGCCGAACCAGGTGCGGTAGATGCCGGTGGTGAAGGTATCGACGCCGAAGTACTGCACCGCGCCGAACTCGTTGAGGGTCTCCATCAGCGCCAGCGACACGCCGCCGACGATGGCGGGCCGGGCCAGCGGAATCGCCACGCTGGAGAATAGCCGCCAGGGCCCGCGCCCCAGGGTCCGGCCCACGTCCAGCACGCACACCGACTGCTCGAGGAAGGCCGCCCGGGTCAGCATGTAGACGTAGGGGTAGAGCACCAGGGTGATCAGCGTGGCGGCGCCGCCCAGCGAGCGGATATCGGGGAAGAAGTAGTCGCCGCGGCCCCAGTCGAAGGCCTCGCGCAGCCAGGTCTGCACCGGGCCCGCGTACTGCAGGAAGTCCGTGTAGGCGTAGGCGATCACGTAGGTGGGCACCGCCAGCGGCAGCAGCAGCGCCCACTCGAAAAGCCGTCGCCCGGGGAAGCGACACATCACCACCAGCCAGGCCGTGCCGGTGCCGATCACGAAGGTGCCGAGGCCCACCGTCACCACCAGGAACAGGGTATTGCCGAGATAGCGCCCCAGCACGGTGCTGGCCAGGTGCTGCCAGATGCCGTCGGTGGGCACCAGGATATGGGCGAGCACCACGAGCACCGGCAGGGCCACGATCAGCGCGATGCCGATGGTCAGCACGCTCCAGGCGTTGAAGTGCAGCGACAGGCGACGAGCCAGGCTGGCCGGCCGAGAACTGGCGGGACTGGTCAAGCGGAGACTCCTTCCGGTGATGGCCTGGAACCGGCGAAACGAGACGGTGTCACGGGTGAGAATACTAGCGGATGCAAACACTATCGGGCGAGAGAGAGTGTCGGGCGAGAATAGTATCAGTCTGGGCCTGGCGCTGCAGCCTGCCGCGGACATCGCGCGACCTCGAGCGATCGCCGGGCAGGTCGTGAAGCGGCTCGCTCAGCGGGGCGCGTCGTCTCCCTCCTGTTGTGACTGTTGTGAGGGCGCCGCGGGAGCCAGCCAGCGCTGGGCCACGCGCCTGGCGCGGGTCAGGCTCGCGCAGTGCGTCAGCTCGCCGGCGGCGGTACGAATGCCGGCGCGGCGCAGCTTGACGATCTGGCGAGGCGACAGGCCGATCAGGATCAGCGCGACCCGCTGGCGGCGCATCTCGTCGACCAGGCGGCGCAAGGCGACGAGCGCCGTGCCGTCGATGCTCGGGACGCCGTGCATGTCCACCATCACGAGGCGGATCTCGGGGTCGACCGTCTGCAGCGACGACAGGGCCTTTTCGGCGACACCGAAGAACATGGGGCCGTTGATATCGTAGAGGGCCACGCGAGGCGGCAGATCCCGCACCTCGGGGTCGCCGTCGAGGGGGCGGGCGGTGGTGCGGGTCAACTGAGTCATGCGATGGATGAACAGGGCCGCGGCCAGGCCGATGCCCACCGATACCGCCAGCACCATGTCAAACAGCACCGTCAGCACGAAGCAGATCACCAGAATGGCCACATCCCCCGAGGGGGCCGAACGCAGGCTGTACACGAACATGCGAGCCTCGCTCATGTTCCAGGCGATGAGGAACAGCAGCGCGGCCAGCGACGTCATCGGCACCAGCCCCAGCAGCTCGGCCAGCGCGATCACCGCCAGCAGTACCACCAGGGCATGTACCACGGCCGCGATCGGCGAGCGTGCGCCGCTGCGGATATTGGTGGCGGTGCGTGCCAGGGCGCCGGTGGCGGTGATGCCGCCGAAGAAGGGCACGACGATGTTGCCAAGCCCAAGGCCGATCAGTTCGGCATTGGGGTCATGCCGGGTGCGGGTCATGCCGTCGGCGACCACGGCACACAGCAGCGACTCGATGGCTGCCAGCATGGCAATGGCGAAGGCCGGGCCGAGCAGGGAGCGGATCAGGTCGAAGCTCATCGTCAGCGGTTCGCCCGCTGCGTCGGGCATCTGCCAGGGCAGGGCGAACGTCGGGGCGATCGGTGGAATGCCGATGCCGCTCTTGCCCTGGGCGCTCCACTCAAAGCGAGAGGCGATGGTGGCGATGTCGCCTCCCCACCAGTGATTGGCGATATAGGCGGCCAGTGCCCCCGCGACCAGTCCCGCCAGCGGCGCGGGCACCGGCGTCCGCAGCCGCGGCCACGCCAGCAGCACCGCCAGGGTGATCATGCCGATGGCAAGCTCGGCGGGGCGAGTCTCGGGCAGGGCGCGCAGGATATGCGTTAGGCTGTCGGTGAAGTGCTCGCCCCGCGCGACCTCCAGGCCGAGGAAGTCCGGTACCTGCAGGGTAGCGATCACCACCGCGATCCCGGCGGTAAAGCCGAGCACCACCGGGTATGGCACGAACTGGATCAGCGCCCCCAGACGTGCCAGCCCCAGGCCGACCAGGATCATGCCCGCCATCAGGGTGGCGATCAGCAGGCCGCCCAGGCCGTAGTGCTGCACGACCGGCAGCAGGATCACCACGAAGGCGGCGGTAGGCCCCGACACGCTGAAGCGCGAGCCACCGCTGAGGGCGATCACGATGCCGGCGACGATGGCCGTATAGAGCCCGTACTGGGGCGCCACCCCGGTGGCGATCGCCAGCGCCATCGACAATGGCACGGCCACGATGCCGATGGTCAGGCCGGCGAGGATGTCATGGCGCAGGTCCTCGAGCCGGTACCCCGCCTGCCAGGCGGCCAGCAGGCCGGTGCCGAGGCGAAGACGGTGCCTTCGCGAAGAGGAAGATGGCATGGCAGATCCTTCTAGCCGGGTGAAGGCGGGGCGCCGGGGACGCGTCTCCCGATATCCTGTCAGGGGGCGCGAACGGCTGTCGGCGATCTCGTGACGCCGGCAAGGCATGCAGGATCGCCTGATCAGCATCGCGGAGATTCTCGGCGAAGGAAAAGTGGTCTTTTGCCGCATGGCCCGACCAACTGATCGGCGAGCGTCGCGTCGGGCGCGCTATCTTCGCCCAAGGCCCCCTTGATGCCGGGACGCATAGCCGCAATGCTGTATCTCCAGTTGCCGTCACGGATGGATTCCATGGGTACCGATGTCCTCGCCGATGCGCTCGCCGACCCCCTCGCCTCGCCGCTGCTGTTGCGTGGCCTCGATGCCATGGGCGAGTGGCTGGTGGTCGTGGACGATGAGTCCCGAGTGGCCTATCTGAATGCGGCCTATGCCGCCTTTCTTGAGGTTGACCCGCAGGCGGCCATCGGCATGCCGATCCGCGAGCTGATCGAGAACACTCGCATGCCGGAAGTGGTCGCCTCGGGACAGGCGGAGCTGGCGCATCTGCAGCGGGTGCGGGGGCATCACATGATCGCCCACCGTTACCCGATCCGCGTCGATGGCAAGGTGATCGGCGCCATCGGCACGGTGCTCTACCACGACACCTGGGAGTGGCGGCAACTGAATGTCCAGGTTCAGGCGCTGGAGGCCGAGACCGATGGCGATGCCCAGCCTCTGGGGACCGGGGTCACGCCGCGCTGGCGTCTGGCCGACGTGATCGGCGATTGCGAGGCCATCCGCGTGCTCAATGCCCGGGTGCGCAAGGTGGCCCCGGGCGAGGCCTCGGTGCTGATCCGCGGCGAGTCGGGGACCGGCAAGGAGCTCTATGCCCATGCCCTGCATCGGCTCTCAGGCCGGGCTCAGCGGCCCTTCATCAAGGTCAATTGTGCCGCGATACCGGAGGCCCTGCTCGAGGCCGAACTGTTCGGCTATGCCGAGGGCGCCTTCGCCGGTGCGCCCAAGGGGGGCAAGCCCGGCAAGTTCCAGCTCGCCGATGGCGGCACCCTGTTCCTCGACGAGATCGGCGACATGCCGCCGGCCATGCAGGTCAAGCTCTTGCAGGTGCTGCAGGATCGCGAGGTGGAGACGGTAGGGGGCACCAGCCTGGTGCCGGTGGACGTGCGCGTGATTGCGGCGACCCACCGACCGCTGGAGAGCCTCATCGAGCGCGGGGAGTTCCGTAAGGATCTGTTCTATCGCCTCAACGTGGTGCCACTGGACGTGCCGCCATTGCGTGAGCGTCGCGAGGATATCCCCATGCTGGCCCGGCACCTGCTGAGCCGGCTGGCCGACAGTCGAAAGCGGCGCTGCCCGACCCTGAGCGAGGCCGCGGTGGCGTGTCTGTCGCGACACAGCTGGCCGGGCAACGTGCGCGAGCTCGAAAACGTGCTGGAGGCGGCCTTCTACCTAGGGGGGCATCATCTCGATGTCGACGACCTGCCGGAGGTGCTGCGCTGCCGGGACGACGCGCCACCCCGGCTCGGGGCCTCGCTGAAGGCGACCCTGGCCCGCGCCGAGCGCGAGGCCTTGCTGGCGGCGCTGGCGGAGTGCGATGGCAACCGCACCTGGGCCGCGCGGCGTCTTGGCATCGCCAAGTCATCCTTCTACGAAAAAATGGCTCGCCACGGTCTGCAGGCCGACTGATCTCGCCGCTCCCTTTCCTTCGAATGCCTTCGCTCGACGCTGCCGTTGCCCGGTCATGCGTCGGGGAGGTGCGTCACGGCGGTGTGTCGATCCCGGGATAAAGGTGCTTTGGCGTCCGTTTTTTCGGACGGCGTCCGGATTCATGGAAAGTGAAGCAATGCCCATGATAGGCCTGATGAAACCACTTTGCTGCTAGTGGAGTCCGATATTCCGGACATTTTCTTCGCTATCGAGGGCGAGTTTCGCCATTTTACCCAGGATTATTCTGTTCGCTTTTTTCCCGAAATGGGCATGAGAATCTGATGCTTTATGGGGATGATCTCGTGCCGCCAATGGCCTGAGCAGCGGGCTCGGGCCAGGCAGCATGGTTGACTTTGGTCAAATTGCATTAAGGATATCCAGCGGTCATGCTTGCCGCGATTGTCCGGTATTTTCCTCGGGAATTATCGAGGGCCGGGCACCTCCACGCTGACGTATTCGAGCTATTCGAGACAAGAACAACCGGAGATATCGCCCATGAAACTGGCCAAAACCCTCGTCGGCTGTGCCGGCGCCCTCGCGCTCTGCACCGGTACCGCCATGGCGGACGACCTGCGCTGGAAGATGCCCACGGCCTTCGCCTTCAACCTTCCGGGGCTCGGCTCACCGGCCCCCTGGGTCGCCGAGAACCTGACCACCGCCTCCGACGGCTCGCTGCAGGTGCGCGTCTACGAGCCGGGCAAGCTGGTGCCGGCCTTCGACATCCTGCAGTCGGTCTCCGACGGCAAGGTCCAGGCCGGCTATACCTGGATCGGCTATGACCAGGGCAAGGTGCCGGCGGTGCCGCTGTTCGCGGCGGTGCCCTTCGGTCTCAAGCCCTGGGCCTTCACCGGCTGGTACTACTACGGCGGCGGCCACGAGATGCTCCAGGAGGTCTATGCCAACAAGGGCTTCGACGTGCATGCCCAGCTGTGCGGCATCACCGGGCCCGAGACCGCCGGCTGGTACGCCGAGGAGATCACCAGCCTCGAAGACTACCAGGGCATGAAGATCCGCTTCGCCGGCCTCGGCGGCAAGGTGCTCGAGCGCCTCGGCGCCTCGGTGACCATGATGCCGGGCGGCGAGCTGTTCCAGGCGCTGGAGAAGGGCACCATCGACGCGACCGAGTTCGCGATGCCGGCCATCGACCAGATCCTCGGCTTCGACCAGGTGGTGAAGTACAACCTCTTCCCCGGCTGGCACCAGCCCTTCACCGCTCAGTACATGCTGATCAACAACGATGAGTGGGAGCGCACCACCCCCGCCCAGAAGGCGCTGGTCGAGGCCTCCTGCACCGCGGCCGTGACTCGTGGCCTCGCCGAGGGTGAGTACAAGAACGGCGCGGTACTGGCCGGTTTCCAGGAACGGGGCGTTCAGGCCAAGCAGATCCCGGATGAGATCCTCGCGGAACTCAAGGCGGTCTCCGAGGAAGTGCTCGAGGAAGAAGCGGCCAACGACGCCGACTTCAAGCGGGTCTACGAGAGCCAGCGGGAATTCCAGAAGGACTACACCGTCTGGGATAGCCGCGCCTATCTGCCGGCCGACATGAGCAACCTCGGTGCCGACGACGAGTGATCTCGCTGCGCCGGGCCCCTGGCCCGGCGATCATCAAGGCGGGTGGCCCGCGGGCCACCCGCACGGAACATGCAGCGAGGCCCGTTCACCACGGGCCTCGCTTGGTAGAGGGGCAAGTCCATGACGTCGCCTGATCGAGAGCCGCCGGAGCAGCATCAAGTGCATGCGGCGGACGCCGAGAAGATTCTTCATCACCATACCGAGTTGCCCCAGACCCGGCTCAGCCGGGGACTGGATGCGCTGCTGGTGGCGATCGGCAAGGCCGCCTCCTGGGCCTGGCTGGTGGTTGTCGCGGTCATCATCTGGTCCGTGGTCGGCCGTTACGCCTTCGGTCAGGGCTCGGTCACCCTCGAGGAATGGCAGTGGCACATCGCCGGGGCCGCCTGGCTGCTGGGGCTTGGCTATACCCTGACCACCGACGACCACGTGCGGGTCGATGTCATCCATGAGCGCCTGAGCCTCAAGGCCCAGGGCCGCATCGAGCTGGCCGGCCTCCTGTTGCTGCTGCTGCCGTTCCTGTGCATATCGCTGTACGAGATGGCGCCCTATGCGATCAGTTCCTTCACCCAGGGCGAGACCAGCCAGGCCCCGGCCGGGCTGTCCCACCGCTGGGTGCTGAAGGCCATCGTGGCGCTGTCCTTCGCGCTGCTGATCGTCGCCGCGCTGTCCCGGCTTTCCCGGGTGACCGCGCTGCTGTTCGGCTTCCCCGGGCCGCTCGTCGATGACTCCACCAAAGAGGATGCGTCCTGATGTCTCTAGAAGCGATGTTCGTCATCGGCATGTTCGTCACCTTCGGCATGCTGCTGATGACCGGTTTTCCCGTCGCCTGGGTGCTGGGTGGCACCGCCGTGATCTGGACCCTGGTCGGGGTGGTCGCGGTCGACAGCTTCGGCGCCAACCTGTGGTTCGACTATTCCTCTTCGATGGGCCTGATGCCCGAGCGGGTCTGGGGGCTCGTGGAAAGCGAGACCCTGGTCGCGCTGCCCATGTTCATCTTCATGGGCATCATGCTCGATCAGTCCGGCATCGCCGAGAAGCTGATGAACAACATGGTCAAGCTGTTCGGCGCGGTGCGCGGTGGCTATGCGGTGACCGTGATCGTGATCGGCGTGCTGTTGGCGGCCACCACCGGCATCATCGGGGCCTCGGTGGTGCTGCTGGGCATGCTGTCGCTGCCGGTGATGATGGAGAACAAGTACGACAAGGGCTTCGCCGTCGGCACCGCCTGTGCCACCGGCACCCTGGGCATCCTGATTCCGCCGTCCATCATGCTGGTACTGATGGCCGATCGCCTGGCGGTGCCGGAGGCCTCGGTGGGCGACCTGTTCATGGGCGCCTTCTTCCCGGGCCTGATGCTCGGCGCCATGTACGTGACCTACGCCATCCTGCGGCCGATGTTCCAGCCGCATATCGCCCCGGCGCCGGATGACCTGCCGAAGATCGGCCCCGGGGTGATCTGGGACGTGATCAAGGCGGTCATTCCCACCGCCGCGCTGATCCTCGGCGTGCTCGGTTCGATCTTCGCCGGGGTCGCCACGCCCACCGAGGCCTCGGGCGTCGGGGCACTGGGCGCGACCCTGCTGGCGCTGCTGTCCGGCCGTCTGACCATGCCGGTGATGAGCGAGTCGCTCTACCAGACCACCCGCACCTCGGCCTTCATCTTCGCCATCTTCCTCGGTGCTACCGCCTTCTCCGTGGTGCTGCGCGGGCTGGGCGGCGACGAGGTGATCGAGAATGCCCTGCTGGGGCTGCCGCTGGAGCCGTACGCCATCGTGCTGGTGATCCTGTTCGCGGTCTTCCTGCTCGGCTTCTTCCTCGACTGGGTCGAGATCACCCTGATCATCCTGCCGCTGGTGGCGCCGGTGGTGCAGTCGCTGGGCTTCGACCTGGTGTGGTTCACCATTCTCTTCGCCATGTGTCTGCAGACCTCCTTCCTGACGCCGCCGGTGGGCTTCGCGCTCTTCTACATCAAGGGCGTGGCCCCGCCGGAGATCAAGGTCACCGACATCTATCGTGGCGTGGTGCCTTTCATTCTGATCCAGCTGGTCGCCCTGGTGCTGGTCTTCCTGCTGCCGGCGATCGCCACCTGGCTGCCCAGCGTGGCCTACGGCTAGGACGCAGGATATGTCTTCATGACCGATGCCACAGGCCCCCGCATGCGGGGGCCTGTGCGTTTGTGGCCTCACCGGGGGGTGGCCCAGCGGCGCGCCTTGTCGCATGCTGTGCGCCATGACCATCCCGCCCGATTGCCCTGACCCCATCTCGCTCCTCGACCCGCCCGGGCGCGAGGCCCTCGATACCTTGCTGGCGCGCCTCGCGGCCCGGCGCCATCGCGGCCTTGTGTGGATATCCGCGCCGCCGGATATCGCCATCGCCCGGGCGCTGTCGCTTTACCAGGCCACTGGCTGGGCCGCGCCGCTGTGGCTGGGGGCGCCGTCGCCCGAAGGCGAGGCGGCAGGCATCGCCGCGTTGCCTGCCGCCAAGGCGCGCAAGACTCTCGGTGGCGAGCACGATCTGGTGGTGATCGATGCCGTCTCCGCGATGGCCGGCTTCGATCCCGAGGCCTTCGGTGCGGTTTCAGGCACCCTGCGCGCGGGCGGTTTGCTGTTGCTGCTGACGCCACCGGACTTCGGCGCGCGGCCGGATGGTGACTATGCCCGCCTCGCCGAGCATCCTTATGTCGCCGAGGCGCTGAGCTCCCGCTATCTGGCGCGGCTCGCTCGGCTGCTTTCGGCCTCCGAGGAAGTGGCGACCTGGGGACCCGACGGCGCCCTGCGCCTGCCCGAGACGGCAGGGTGTGGCGCGCAGGTGGCCGCCGACGCGTCCAGGGAGGCGGCGACGGCGGACGCCGACTGCGCCACCGCCGATCAGGCCCGGGCGGTGGCGAGGCTCATGCGCCTGAAGCGCCGGCGTCCGCTGGTGCTCACCGCCGATCGCGGCCGCGGCAAGAGCGCGGCGCTCGGCATCGCCTGCGCCCGGCTGCTGGCCGGGGGAGAGACGGAGATTCTGGTCACCGCACCGCGCCCTGCGGCGGTGGAGGCGCTCTTCGAGCGCTTGACGCTGCTCTGCCCCGGGGGGCGGCGCCAGGGCAACGTCTTTGTACTGGAGGCGGCGCGCGAGGCACAGGATGATCAGGCGCATGAGAAAGCGCACGAGAGAGCACATGACAGCCCGCCCTGCGTGAGCTTTGTCGCCCCGGATGCCCTGGTGGAGGCCGCCCTTGCAGGCGAGCAAGGCGGGGCCGGTGCCTTGCTGCTGGTTGACGAGGCGGCGGCGATTCCCGCACCGCTGCTGTCGCGCATGCTCGGCGCCTTCCCGCGTATTGCCTTCGCCACCACCGTGCACGGCTACGAGGGCTCGGGGCGCGGCTTCGCCTTGCGCTTTCGCGAGCAGCTGGATCGCCAGACCCCGGGCTGGCAGGGCCTGCACCTGGCCACGCCGATTCGATGGGCCGCGGAGGATCCCCTGGAGCGACTGACCGACAGGCTGCTGCTGCTCGATGCCGAGCCTGACGAGGCTAGTAAGGAAGACGAACCCGACGAGACTGACGACAACGACCAGACCGATGAACCAGGCAAGGCTGACACAAGCATGGGGGAAGAGGGCGAGCCGACGATCGTCGAATGCTCCCGGGATGCCCTGGCCGCCGATGAGCCGCGACTGCGGGCGCTGTTCAGCTTGCTGGTGCAGGCTCATTACCGCACCCAGCCAAGCGACCTGCGCCGGCTGCTCGATGGTCCCGGTGGACGGGTAGTGTGTCTGGGGGAACGAGGAAAGCCGCGCCCTCGGGCCGTGGCCCTGACCGTGGACGAGGGCGGCTTCGCGCCTGAATTAGCCGAGCAGGTGGCCAGGGGCGAGCGGCGCCCCCGTGGCCACCTGCTGGCGCAATCGCTGGCCGCCCACGCCGGCAGCCGAGCGGCACTGACGTCACGGGTACGGCGGGTGATGCGCATCGCCGTGGATCCCCGTTTCCGCCGTCTCGGCCATGGCCGGGCGCTGCTTGGCGCCGAGCTTGCCAGGGCGAGCGACGACGGCATCGACCTGTTCGGCGCCAGCTTCGGCGCCGAGGCGGGGCTGATGGCCTTCTGGCAGCGCAGTGGCTTTCGCGCGGTGCGCCTGGGGCTGACCCGGGAGGCGGCCAGCGGCGAGCATGCGCTGATGGTGGCGCGGGCCACCAGCCCCCGGGGCGAGGCGCTGCTCGAGGAGCTCACCGAAGGCTTCCAGGCGTTGCTGCCGAGCCTGCTGGCCTTCGAGCTCAGGGCATTCGACCCGGCGCTGGCCGCAGGGCTGCTGGCAGAAGGTCCGGTGCCCGCGCTGGATGCCGCCATGATGCGGGATATCGCCGATGTGGCCTTCGGTCACCGGTCACCGGCGCTGGCCCGCCCCGCGCTTCAGGATCTGGTGCGGCGAGGGCTCGTGCTGCGACGCCAGGGGGGCGAGGCGGCAGGTGCGACGCTTGATGAGGGAGGGTTGGAGAAAGTCTCCGAGAAAACCTTCGAGAATGTCTCCGACGAGGACGCCTGGTTGCTGGTCGCCGTGCTCTTCCAGGGCCAGGACGATGCCTGGCTGGCCCGTCGCCTCGGCCTGCCCGGACGGCGCCAGGTCGAGGCCCGCCTGCGGACGACGCTTGGCCGCTGGTACAGGCGGTTCGTGTCGCCCACCTGATGGCGGTGCGCTGCGTTCGACTTCGAAACGACGACGGGGCCGGCGATGGCCGGCCCCGTCGTGGTGGGCGTCGTGCTAGCAGTGGAGGTGTCGTGTCGGGAGTTGAGGGCGTGCAGGCGAAGGCTCAGTGACCACCCAGGGTCACCAGCGGGTAGCCGTCGACGGTGACCAGCGGCACACCGCCTGAGTGGTGGTGCCGTCCCTCGCGGACGATCACCCGTCGTTCGATCACGCGGGTATGGTCGTGGTGACGACGCGCATAGTAGTTGCGATTGTCGTGGTTGCGATTGCCGTGGTGGCGCTGGCCATGGTGACGACGGGCGTAGTGCCGCTTGCCCTGACGGTGTTGATGACCATGTCCGCTGTGCCCACGGTGGTCATAGCCCTGGTGATTGCCGTCCTGATGACCGCGGTGCCCGCGCTCGGCCATGGCGGGGGCAGCAAGGCCCAGGGTAAGGATGAGGGTCAGTGTCAGTAAGAGAGGATGACGCATGAGCTCGACTCCTGGGTGGGGGAAACTGTGCTCCCCTTAAGTTACCTGCAGGGTTCCCTGATCCTCAGTATATCGGCGCCCCTATAGTAGTCGAACAGTGTTTTCTAATGTGTATCGACTTCCTCGCTTGTTCCACATTATCTTCCCTCCCTGCTCCCCGGCGCGACGCCTCGCGCGGGAAACAAAAGCGCCGCCCGGAAGGGCGGCGCGGTAACGAGCCAGGCTGGGAAGTACCGGCGAGCATCAGCCCAGGTAGGCGTTGAGCATCCAAACGGTCTTTTCCTGCTCGCGGATGTAGTCACCCACCTGGGCGGCGGTGCCTTCATCGTCGGCGTCGGAGGCCAGCGACAGGATCTCGCGCTGCAGGCCGATCATTGTCTGGTAGCCCTCAAGGATGCCGCGCACACAGGCCTGGCCATCGTGGACGTTCTTGTCCTCGGTGATTTCCGAGAGTTTCACGTAGTCGCTGTAGGCATGCACCGGCGTGTGGCCCAGAGTCAGGATGCGCTCGGCGACCTCGTCGACCTTGAGCAGCAGGTCGGTGTAGTACTCCTCGAACTTGGTATGCAGCTCGAAGAATTGATTGCCCTTCACGTTCCAGTGATAGCCGCGCACGTTCATGTAGAAAATCTGATAGTTGGCCAGCAATGTGTTGAGGCGCTCGGCAAGCTGGCTGGCGCTGCTCTCGTGCAATCCGATGGCATTGGTATCGGTCATGGGGATACCTCCTTGATCTTGGGTGAGTTCGATTGAAGCCACTATAGGGTCTTGCGGTGCCCGGCGATAAGGAAATCTCGCCATCATCACCATAGAACTGATCTATGAATGGAACCGCGCTATGAACAGAACCGCTCTATAAATGGGACTGCTCTATGACATGCCGCCGATCGCAGCGCTTTTCAAGGTCCTGCTCATATATCCTCGCGCACTCTCGTCCGTGGTCGCCTTCCGTCAGTGGCGAAGGCTATGCCCAGGCCCGCCATGTCGACATACACTGAAAGGCAGGGCGTGAGGGCGTGAGGATGCGATGAAGTCACCATGCAGGGAACAACAGGGACCATTGGCCGGCGGGTGGAGGTGGGCATGCCTGGCGTGCATGCTGCTGGCCGGCTGCACGAGCGCCCCGGCGTACCTGCCCGAGCCGACGGTGGCGCCCGTGGAGGGCTGTCAGTGGACGGCGCCCGAGGCCGGCTCGCTTGGCTACCTGCGGCGGGTGATGGCCGCCCTGGAGGCGGATGACTTCGTGATCGTCGAGACCGAGGCCAGGCTCGGGCTGGTCACCGCCCAGCGCAGCCGCGTGCTGGCCGGCTACGGGGCGCCCTGGCACGAGCCCATGCCCTTCGGGCTGTCGGGGGCCTTCGGCCTGGGGGCAGGGCACCACCGCGCCGGCATGGCGATCAACCTGAACCGCAGCTTCGGCGTTGATCCTACGCAGATCGAGCGGATCTCGGTGGTCGCCCGCGATAAGTGGGTTCGGGTCTCCCGGGACCTTCAAGTCGTCGAGGCCGACGGGCGCCTGCGCAGTGGCCGTGTGGTCCCCAGCGAGGCATTCTGTCGCGCGCTGCGGGAGGCCCTCGCGCGCCTTCCCGAGGCGCCTACCTCATGATGCGTCGTTGGCGGGGGCGGCTGGCCGCCTGGGGCTTCGTTGCCTTGGCGCTCGCCGGCTGTGCCGCCCATCCCGGCGGACCGGAACCGCGGGTGCTGGTGGTGGCCGCTGCCCCCGAACGGGTGATGGCGGAGGGGCTTCAGGTGCTGATCGGGCGCGGCTTCGTGATTCGCCATGCCGATCTGGACCTGGGGCGCCTGGAGGCGGTGCTGGCGACCTGGCCGGGCTATCGGCTGCGCCTGGAGGCGCTGGCCGTCGGAGACGGGACGACCCGGCTGTCCCTCAGCGGCTACCGCGACCACCGGCCCCTGGTGCCCGAGAGTCTCTATGCGCTGCTGGTCGAGTTGCAGGCACGCCTGCCGGCCTCTCCTGAGCGCGCCCATCGCGCCGTCGATGCCCCCTGAGTCACGTGGGCCGGGCACATTGGCCGATGGAGCTTGTGCCTTGCCTGATGCCTTGTGTTGCTTGATCCTTGCCTCACGATTTTGTGGAGACCCG
Organism: Halomonas sp. YLGW01; assembly: GCF_014840935.1. Classification (NCBI taxonomy): domain Bacteria; kingdom Pseudomonadati; phylum Pseudomonadota; class Gammaproteobacteria; order Oceanospirillales; family Halomonadaceae; genus Halomonas; species Halomonas sp. YLGW01. Next base: position 393,899 of record NZ_CP062005.1, read on the forward strand.
ATCGTGATCAAGACACCCCTCCTTGCCCTGGCGCTGACGGTGCTGCTGCTCGGCACGGCCCCCGAGGCCAGGGCTCACCCTCATGGCTGGATCGACCTCGGCGTCGTGGTCCATTTCGATCAGCAAGGCCGCGTCACGGCGCTGGAGCAGCGTTGGCGCATGGATCCCTTCTATAGCCTGGTGGTGATGGAAGAACTCGCCGCCGACGCCTCTGAAACCAGCATGGAGCAGCGCCTCGACCGGCTGGGACTGGAGATACGCGACAACCTGGCCGCCCAGCAGTACTTCACCGAGCTCAGCCACGGTGGGCAACCCCTCGCCTTGGGGGACGTCGAGAACTACAGCGTCAGGCGTCGGGACGACCGCCTGGTGTTCAGCTTCCTGCTGCCGCTGGCGACCCCGCTGGCCCCTGGCGACATGCCGCTGCGTTACCGCATCTTCGATCCGAGCTATTACATCGAAGTGGTTCACGAGGCCGACGACGAAGGGCCGCGGATGGATGCTCTGACCCTGCGTGGCGCCGCCGATGACTGCGCCGCCCGCATTATTTCGGCCGATCCGGATCCCGCCCGGGTCGCCGAGGCCGCCCAGCTGGATATCGACGAGACCGCCGAGCCGGGCCTGGGACGCTTCTTCGCCGAGACCGGGGAGGTGACATGTCAGAGCTAACGGCAGCGGGCACGAGGAAGCGGCTGGCGATGGGCGTAGCAGGACTGGCGCTGCTCGTGGCGGTGGTCCTCTGGGCCTGGCAGGGCGGCGTCCAGGCGCTGCTATACGAGATCGTGGCCTGGCAGCGGGACCTGCATCGGCAGCTGACGCTCGCCATCACGGCGCTCTCCGGCGCGCCGTCGCCGGCCACCTGGACCGCCCTGTTAGGCATCAGCTTCGGCTATGGTGTCTTTCATGCCGCCGGCCCCGGCCATGGCAAGGCGGTGCTCAGCACCTATCTGCTGTCCCAGGGCGGGGCCTGGCGACGGGCGCTTTCGCTGTCCGCGGCGGCCTCGCTGCTGCAGGGACTGGTGGCCATCCTGCTGGTGGCGGTGCTGGTGCACGGTCTTGGCTGGCTGACGCGTCAGGCGATGGGCTCGGTGGTCTGGGTCGAGCGGCTGAGCTTCCTGATGGTCACGGGGTTGGGCCTGTGGTTGTGCCTGAGCGCCCTGCGGCGGCTGCGCCGACGAGATGACAAGGCGCAGAGCACCTCGGGCCGTCAGGCACTGCATGCGTCGCACGCTGCTCACGACGATCCGCCCCATGGCGATGGCTGTGGCTGCGGGCACGAGCATCATCTGGCGCCGGAGCGGGTCGGCGATTGGCGCACGGCGCTGGGCACGGTGGTGGCGATCGGCATTCGTCCCTGCAGCGGTGGCGTGCTGCTGCTGGGAGCTGCCTCGCTGCTGGGGCAGTTCTGGGTCGGCGTGGTGGCGGTGATGGTGATGGCGGCGGGCACGGCCCTGGCGGTGTCGGCGCTGGCCCTTGCCAGCGTCATGGCCCGCGGCTGGGCCGAGCGTCGCCTGACGCGCCAGTCACGCCAGGCGGGGCGGCGGCCGAGGCAGGCGCTGGCCTGGGCCTCGCTTGCCGGAGGGCTGGCGATCACGGCGCTCGGCTTGTCCCTGACGCTCGGCGCGGGCGGCGATCCGGGCGGCGGGCCGCTGCTCGATCGGCCTGCACCGAAAAACGCCGCCTCGCCCTTCGGCGGCTGAGGCGCCTCAGGCCAGGCCGCTTGCCTCGAGGCAATCACGCAGGCATGCCCGCATCGCCGCTTCCTGTTCGGCGTCATAGGGAACGGCGCTGCCGTGGCCCCACACCGGTCCCGGCCAGGCATCATCGCCCTGGTGGCGCACGATCACGTGCAGGTGCAGCTGGGGCACCATGTTGCCAAGCGTCGCCAGGTTCAGCTTGTCGCCAGACTTGGCCGCCATCAGCGCCTTTCCAAGCGCCGTCGCTTCCTTCCATAGCCGGGCCTGATCCTCTTCCGGCAGCTCATAGACCTCGCGGATCTCGTCGCGCCGCGGCACCAGCACCAGCCAGGCATAGCGGGCGTCGTTCATCAGGCGTACCTGGCACAGGGGCAGGTCGGCGACATGGAAGGTATCCGCGGCAAGGCGGGGGTGCAGGGAAAAATCGCTCATGGCTCTCTCGTCGTCGAAAGGGATGAGCGACATCCTAACAGCTGTCGACGCCGTGGGCGGGGGAAGCGCCGAGGGCGATACGCTCGGCGCGCAAAGCGTGGCATCATCGGCCTCTCACCTTTACGGCGCCTTCCCTTCGCCTTCTCTATGCCTTGCCTGTGCCAGCGCGAGGGTCACAACGGAGCGTGACATGACGGCATTGCCAAGCCTGTTGGATGCCCTGGTCCTGATCGCCATCGGCGGCCTGGCCGGCTTCATCAATGTGCTTTCCGCGGGCGGCTCGATGCTGACCCTGCCGCTGCTAATGTTTCTGGGCCTGCCCCCCCAGGTGGCCAACGGCACCAATCGGGTCTCGGTGGTCTTCCAGAGCGTATCGGCGGTGGGCAATTTCTGGCGCGTCGGCGCCAGCCAGGTGGGGCTCAGCCTGCGTCTGGCGGTGCCGGCGGTGGTGGGCTCGCTGCTGGGAGTCTGGTTGGCGCTGCGGGTCAGCGATGCGATCTTCGAGGCGGTGCTGGTGACGGTGATGGCGGCCAGCGCCGTGATGATGCTGTTGCCCCAGCCGCGGCTCGAGACGCGACCGCTGACCGCCGAGCGCCTGACGCCTCCGGTGTACCTGGCGATGTTCGCGATCGGTGTCTATGGCGGCTTCATCCAGGTCGGCGTGGGGGTGCTGTTCATCGTGGTGCTCTATCGGCTGTTGAGGATCGACCTGGCACAGGTCAATGTCATCAAGGTCTTCATCGTGCTGATTTACACTCTGCCGGCGCTGGGGCTCTTCCTGTGGCATGACCAGGTACGCTGGAGCTATGGTCTGCTACTGGCGGTGGGCAGCATGAGCGGTGCCTGGCTGGCGGTGCGGGTCAACATGGGGCCCCGGGGGGCGCTGTGGGTGCGCTGGCTGACCCTCGGGGTGATCGTGGCGATCATGCTGCGGCTGCTGATGGGGTGAGCGGTGTGCTTGCGCCGCTCAAGGCAAAGGGTGCTAATGTAGAAACGTAAGCTTCGATAGTCAGTCCCCCTTCGACAAGGAGCCGATGATGATGCGCCTGATATCTCTGATGTTCGTGAGTCTGATGACCCTTTCCCTGCTGACCGGGTGCAACACCATTCGCGGTGCCGGCGAGGATATCCAGCAGGGCGGCGAGGCGATCGAGGAGGCCGCCGGGGGCTAGTCTTGCCGTGATCCAGGAGAGGAAAGCGACAGCGGGCAGGCCCATGGCCTGCCCGCTGTCGTTGGGGGACGCTTTACCGTCAGCCCGCGGCTCAGCGTGAGCCGGTCTCGGCGGCGTGTCGCTCGGCCTCGTAGGCAACCTGGGTCTGGCGCTCTTCCGCCTCGGCCTGCTTGCGCAGCTTCTTGCGCAGCGCGGCCTTCTCGAAGCGCAGCTGCTGCAGCGGTGTCTCCAGTGCCAGCGGCGGTACCTCGGCGGGCTTGCCGTCGGCATCGATGGCGACCATGGTCAGGTAGCAGCTGTTGGTGTGGCGGATCACCTTGTTCTGGATGTCCTCGGCGACCACCTTGATGCCGACCTCCATCGAGGAGCGGCCGACGTGGTTCACCGAGGCCAGGAAGGTCACCAGCTCGCCGACGTGAATCGGCTGCTTGAAGCGCACCTGGTCGACCGAGAGGGTCACCACATAGTGACCGGCATAGCGGCTGGCGCAGGCGTAGGCGACCTCGTCGAGTTTCTTGAGGATGGCGCCGCCGTGCACCTTGCCGCTGAAGTTGGCCATGTCGGGAGTCATCAGCACGGTCATCGAGAGTTCGTGCTGGCGGGGCAGGTCGTCGTGGCTCACGGCGGGCTCCAGGGGATGGGAGGCAGAGGATGCGTTCATCATGCCCCCCATCATAGCCCGGGACGTCGCGTCGACGGTAGCGGGGCTCGCCCGGGCTAGAGGAAGGTGAGGCCCAGCGCGATGATGATGCCGGTGATGACCAGCTGGATCAGGCAGTAGCCCATGATGTCCTTGGCCTTGAGCCCGGCGATGGCCAGTACCGGCAGGGCCCAGAAGGGCTGCAGCAGGTTGGTCCAGGCATCCCCCCAGGCCACCGCCATGGCGATGCGCGGGATATCGGCACCCAGCGCCGCCGCCGCCGGCAGCATCACCGGTGCCTGCACCGCCCACTGGCCGCCGCCGGAGGGCACGAAGAGGTTGACCACGCCGGCGCTGATGAAGGACCAGAAGGGCAGCGTTTCGGCACTGGCGAAGGAGACGAAGAGCTCCGATAGGGTCTGAGCCAGGCCCGATTGCACCATGATCGCCATGATGCCCGCATAAAAGGGGAACTGGATGACGATGCCGGCGCCGCCCTGGATGGCTTCCTGAAGGCTGGCCAGCAGCCGGCGTGGGGTGCGATGCAGCACGATGGCCAGGAACAGGAACAGGAAGTTGATCACGTTCAGGTTGAGCCCGCCGCCGCGCAGCACGAAGTGATCGAGCAGGAACAGGAGGCCGGGGATGCCCACCAGCCAGGCCAGGGCACGGCTGTTCTCGAGCCGTTCGGCCGGGCGGGTGATGCGCACGCGGGTCTCCTGCTCATCCTCCAGCAGCGCCGGGTCGACGTAAATACTCTCGTCTTCGCTTGGCAGCATCAGGCGATTGACCAGGGGTACGCTGACCAGCAGCATGGCGACGATCGCCAGGTTGAACCAGGAGAAGATGGTCTCCGAGGTCGAGACGATCCCGATCTGCTCGACGGTGAAGTGGCCCTCGGTGGCGATGGTCAGCGGGATCGAGCCGGCGAGCCCCGCGTGCCAGATCACGAAGCCCGAATAGGCGCTGGCGACCAGCAGCCGGTAGTCGACGCGGATCTGGCGCGCCAGTTCCTTGGCGAACAGCGCCCCGATCACCAGGCCGAAGCCCCAGTTGATCCAGCTGGCCAGGAGCGATACCAGGGTGACCAGCACGATGGCGCTGCCGGCGTTCTTGGCCTTGCCGGCAAGCCCCGCCAGCAGCCGCTTGACCGGCGGCGTGTTGGCCAGCATGAAGCCGCTGATCAGTACCAGCAGCATCTGCATCGAGAAGGTCAGCAGGTTCCAGAAGCCATCGCCCCAGAAACGCAGCACGTCCAGCGGGGTCTGGCGCTCGACCGCGATGGCCGCCACGGCGGCGACCAGCGTCAGCAGCAGCACGAAAATGTAGGGGTCCGGCAGGTAGCGTTCTACCAGCTTGACTGCCGGTCGGGAAAGCATCTTGAGCATGATCCGTTGCCTTTGTTGTCAGAAACGAAGTTGTCAGAAGCGAAGTTATTAGAAACGAAGCTGTCAGGAGCGAACTGTGGTTGTCAGGAACACATTGTCTCGACCCGACAAGGTAACGGATTCTCTGTATTAGGGCCTACCGACCTTGGTCGGGCGAGGCCACCCAGCGGTGCCGCCGGTAATATAGGTAGTAGCCGCCGAGTGTCGCCGAGCGCACCAGGGTGAAACCGCTGAAGGCGAGCCACAGTCCGTGGTTGCCCAGCGGCTGAGCGAGCCACCATAGCGGCAGGTAGACGGCGAGGCCCGCGAAGATGCTGTTGCGCATCTCGCGGGTGGCGGTGGCGCCGATGAAGACGCCGTCGAGCAGGTAGCTCCAAACCGCCAGCAGCGGCATCAGCACCATCCACGGCAGGTAGGTGGCCGCCGTGGTCCGTACCTCGGGCAGATCGGTGAGCAGGGCGATCAGCGCCTCGCCGCCCAGCGCGAAGGCCAGCATGGCGGCGGCGGCGATGGCCAGCGAGCAGCGCCCGGCACTCCGCACCGCCGCGGCGAACTCGTCCCAGCGAGCCCGGCCCACGGCGCGCCCGGTCAGCGCTTCGGCGGCATGGGCGAAGCCATCCAGGCCGTAGGAGACGAGCATGATGAACTGCAACAGCACCGCATTGGCCGCCAGTACCGTATCGCCCTGACTGGCGCCCTGGGCGGTGAAGAAGGCCATGGCGAACAATAGGCCCAGAGTGCGCAGGAACAGCTGAGCATTGACGGCGAACAGTGCGTGATAGGCGCTGAGGGCGATCAGCCGCGCACGATCGAGCTGCCCGCCCAGGGCGCCGAGCTGGCGGCGCACCAGCCACAGGCCGGCGGCCAGCGCCGTGTAGTCGGCGATCACCGTGGCCCAGGCCACGCCATCGCTGGTCATGCCGAGGCCCACCACGAACCATAGGTCGAGCACGATATTCACGCTGTTGGTCAGCACCATCAGGATCAGGGTGACCCGGGAATTCTGCTGGCCGAGGAACCAGCCGAGGATCGCATAGTTAGCCAATACCGCGGGCGCCGAGAGGATGCGGATGCCGGCGTACTCGCGGGCGAGCTCGGTGGCTTGGGCGCTGCCGTCGAGCAGTTTGAGGCCAAGCTCGATCAGCGGGCCAGAGGCCAGGATCAGCCCCGCGCCGATCGCCGCCGCCATCATCAGCGACTGGCCGAGCAGGGTGCGCACCTCGGTGTCGTCCTCTCGGCCCACCGCCTGGGAGGTCAGGCCGGTGGTGCCCATGCGCAGGAAGCCGAAGCCCCAGTAGAGGAAGCCGAACAGGGTCGCCCCCAGGGTCACCGCCGCCAGGTAGCGGGAGTCCGGCAGGTGGCCGACCACCGCGGTATCCACCAGCCCCAGCAGCGGCACGGTGATGTTGGAGAGGATGATCGGCCAGGCCAGCGGCCAGATGCGCGGCGTGGTGGAGCGTGGGTGGGACAAGCCGTTTCCTCGATCGAACCAATGGCCCGGCAGGATACCTCAGGCTCTCCTGTGACACAGCCCGGAAACCAAACAGCCCCGCGGCGCGGGGCTGTGTCGGCTAGTGGAAAACGCTATCAGAAGTGATACCCCAAGCTGATCGAGGCCAGATCGATGGTGTAATCCTCGCCACCGTAGCTGAGGTCGTAGCGTTCAACTTCGCCTCGGATCATGACTCGATCGATGACGTATTCGGCACCGACGCCATAGAAGGGGTCGGTGCCATCTTCTTCAACATAAAACCGGTATTGCGCATTGTTAATTTCGAAGTGATTGTTGTAACTAGCCTCCCAGGCAATCATGCCCAGCTTTCCGTGAAGGCTGAATCCCCCCTGGAGCGGCAGGCGTCCGACCAGCGCGACCGCTAAGCCATCGATGCCGAGTTCGATGTTGGGGCCGTTATTTTTAGCATTGGCAGTCGATTCACCGAAGTCCAGATGGCTGGCTTCCACGGCGAAGTTGGGGGTGAAGCGATAGCCAATAAACAGTTTGTAGGCGGTGTCGCTTTCATCGATGTCGAATGTACCGTCGTCTATTTCATCGAGAGTATCGCTATCGACGTCGGCTTGACCGATGCCGAACCCAAAGTATGGGCGAGCATGCGGATCGTTCTGATAGCCCTGGGCCAAAGCACTGTTGCTGGCAAACACGGTGAGGGTGAGCAGGGCGGTGATGACAACCGATCGTTTCATGAAGCACTCCTTGGCAAACATGAGATGGGCAGGCGGTCCATCTGCGCTACCCTTTAATGTGTTATTTTGTAATACCTAGTTACAAAACAAAACATAGGCGAGGAGTGGGCGTCGTACCACGGCAAAGTGTGGTCACTTCTTGGGTTGTGGGGTTACTGAGGCGGAGCAGGCGCAATGATCAAGATGAGTTCGGGGGTAGCAGGCGTGATGATGGCATTGGCGATTTCGTTGAGTGCCGGGATGGCGAGCGAGATGGCCAAGGCGGCAGAGCCTGGCTTAAAGGAAGGGCCTAGCGGGGCGGCGATGGTAGTGGATGCGCTGGTGGCTCGGCCGCTGCTGGCCGCGGCCACGGTGGGCGGCACGGCGGTGTTTATTGTCTCACTGCCGTTTTCGGCGCTGGGTGGCAACGTCGGCGAATCGGCCGAGACGCTGATCCTGACGCCCGCCGAGGCGGCCTTCCGGCGGTGCCTGGGCTGCAGCGTCAGCCAGCGCCGCGACGAATTCTAGCGTCCCGAATACGCCAACGCCCCGCTGGGCGTCGGGAGGAGGGCGGGCGACCGGGGGCGGGCCCGGCGCCAGTGAAGGGCATGCCGCTCAGGCTGCGGTGATGGCGTGGTACTTGTCCATCAGCTGCTCCTGGGTCTCCTCGCGCTCCGGGTCCAGCGGGATGCAATCGACGGGGCAGACCTGCTGGCACTGGGGCTCGTCGAAGTGGCCGACGCACTCGGTGCACAGGGCCGGGTCGATGACGTAGATCTCTTCCCCCGGCGAGATGGCGCCGTTGGGGCATTCGGGTTCGCAGACGTCGCAGTTGATGCACTCGTCGGTGATCATCAGGGACATAGGGTGACTCCGGGAAAGGGGCGACTCAGGCTGGCGCCTGGGTCGACGGAAATCCGAGTAAAACACTCAGCCATTGTAACGGGCTTGCAGGGCTTCGACGACCTTGGGGTGCACCAGTTTCGAGACATCGCCGCCGAGCTTGGCGATCTCGCGCACGATCGTCGAGGAAATGTAGGAGTTCTCCAGCGCCGGGGTGAGGAAGACGCTCTCCACGTCCGGTGCCATGGCGCGGTTCATGTTGGCCAGCTGCAGCTCGTACTCGAAGTCCGAGACGGCGCGCAGCCCGCGCAGGATGATGTTCGCCTGCTGCTCGGCCAGGAACTCGGTGAGCAGCCCGGAGAAGCCGGTGACTTCCACGTTAGGTAGCCCCGCCACCACCTCCCGGGTCAGCGCGACCCGGGTGTCGAGGTCCAGCGCCGGCTGCTTGGCGGGGCTAGCGGCGATGGCGATGATCACCTTGTCGAACATCTTGGCGCCGCGTTCGATCAGGTCGAAGTGCCCGTTGGTGATGGGGTCGAAGGTGCCGGGATAGACCACGATGTTCATGGTGCGCCTACTTGTCGTTCGAGGAGTCGTCGAGCGAGTCGTCCTTCAGAGAACCAAAGGGATTGTCGACGGAAAGCGAGACCGGCTGGGCATAGCCGGGGATGCCGATCTGTCCGGCCTCGACCGAGAGCTCGGGGCCTTCCAGCACCCCCTGGCCGAAGCGATAGAGCGCCTGGAAATGCCCCTGGTCGGCGCGAGCCACGTAGGCCTGCGAGGCCTCGAGGGCGACTTCGCGGCGTGCCTTCCAGGCATCCACCGCGGCCTGGCCGTGGCGCTTGACCAGCAGCCGCTCGGTCACGGTCGGCGACAGCACCAGGCCGGTGGCATTGTTGCCGCCGAAGCCCTTGGCATTGATGAAGGCGGCATCCGCCTCGAAGGCCAGTGGCTCGGCGAACAGTCGCAGGCGCTCGGCGTGAACGTCGTCGGCGACGGCGTCCAGCGTCGGGATGCCCGGCAGCCAGCCGTGGGCGAAGCTGCCCAGGGCGCTGGCCATCTGGTCGCCGGCGGCGCTGCCCTGGGAGTGGCCGACGAAGGCCTTGACTGCGACCACCGGCCAGGAGGTGATGCCGTTGGCGGCGGCCACCTGGTCGAAGACGTGGGACTCGGTGGCGCGATTCTTCGGCGTGCTGGTGCCGTGGGCATGCAGGAAGGTGCGCGTGCGCAGGGCGTCTTCGCCGAGTATTTCTCGCGCCAGGCTGACCGCCTTGCCCAGGGTGATGTAGTTGCCGATGCCGGGGGCGGAGATCGAACGCTTCCAGCCGTCGGCGTTGGTGAAGACGCCCGGCACGCTGCCGAGCACCTGGGCGCCGACCTCCAGCGCCAGGCTGTCGTCCATCAGCAGCACGAACTGGCTGGCCTCGGCGATGGTGAAACCGCAGTTGCGGGCGAAGGGCCGGCAGGCCCGCTGGTAGTCGGCATCGGTGAGCAGGCTCAGGGCGTCCAGCGCCTTGAGGCTGTCGTCGTCGGCGAGCGCGCCCATGGCCCGGAAGCCTTCGATGATCTCCGGGGTGATCGGGGCATCCGAGGTGCCGACCATCACCACGCGACGGCGACCGCTCGAGATCTCCTCGACGCCCTGGCGCAGGTTGTAGAGGAAGGTCGCGCAGGCGCCCTGGATGGCGCCGGTGGCGCCGACGCTGCCCAGCACATAGGCGTTGAGGAAGTCGGCGGGCATCTGGCCATAGCCCAGCGGCATCTGCTTGGAGGTGGCGCGATTGCCCGAGGCATAGCTCTTCAAGAGGCCGCCCCAGCCGGCATCGTCGAGCTGGCCGATGGAGTTGCCGGCATAGACGGCGATGTCGTCCGGGTCGAGGCGGTCGCGCAGGGTTTCCCAGTCGAGCCCGCTCTGACCGAGGCAGTCCGAGGCGCCGAAGATCGCCATCGACAGCCCGCGGGGATGGTGCACGCTGCGGTACAGGCTGCTCGGCGCGAAGCCGCTGGGCAGTTGGCCGGCGGCGCGCACCTGGGCGCTGCGGCGCTCGGGCAGCAGGACATCGAACTGGCCTGGCGGCACCGTGACCTCGACGTGACGGCGGTCGAGCTCGCGGACCTGCCAGGTCTCGGGCAGCTGCTCGGGCAGCTGGCGGCGGCGCACCTGGAAGGTGAGCGGCGCCTCGATGGAAAGCGAAGCCTGGCGATTGGCCGGGATGCCATCGGCGCCGAAGGTCGGGTCCTCGATGCGCCGGATCAGGGTGTGGTCGAGCACCTGCTGCCGGTAGCACTCGACGATGGCATCGGCGTCCAAGTAGGCCCCGCTGGCATTCTGCCAGGGCGCGTCGCCATCGGTGTGGACCAGACGCATCATCGCCGCCAGACCGATCAGGGTGCTGGCCTGGACATCCGCATCGAGGGCCGAGAGGACCGTGCGTCGAAACGCCTGATGGCCCGAGGTTCTGCCGGCAGCATTCACGCCTCCCATGCCGACGATCACCGGTAACTGTGACAAGCCGCTTACCTCATTGTGCTGGTGGCGCCTGGGCGCTCATGTTTCCTTCATTTCCCTCGGATAATATCACCGCGGCCGCTGCCCCGTCATGCGAGCTGGCGGGTGCCGGTGGCGCTATTCACGCTATTGTCATAAAGAGCTGTTGGAATCTGCGCCTGGCCGACCGGCCCTGCTAGAATGGCGCCTCTTCCTCTTCACCCGGCCGCCGGACGTCCATGCAAGCCAATTCCCGAGCCATCGTCACCAACCAGCCTGGTCCCCATCAGGATCTTGCCCGTCGCGTGGCGCGTGCCCTCGCGCATCCGCTCCAGAAACCCATCGCCGCGCACACCCGCGCCGCCTTCGCGAAGGCCGAGGCCTGGCGCGCGGCGCGGCCCGGGCCGCTGATCCTCGATGCCGGCTGTGGCGTCGGCATCTCTACCCGCCGGCTGGCCGAGCGGTTTCCCGATCATGTGGTGATCGGGGTCGATCGCAGCGCCGACCGCCTGTCCCGGGATCACGGCGAGCTGCCGGACAACGCCCTGCTGGTGCGCGCCGACCTGGTGGACTTCTGGCGCCTGGCGCTGGCGGCGGGCTGGCAGCCGGTGCGCCACTATCTGCTCTACCCGAACCCTTATCCCAAGGCCGCCCATCTCAAGATGCGCTGGCATGGCCATCCGGTCTTTCCGGCCATCCTGGCGCTGGGCGGCCGCCTCGAGCTGCGCTCCAACTGGCGCCTCTACGTCGAGGAATTCGCCCTGGCCATCGAGCAGGCGACCGAGGTGCCCGCGGGCGTCGAGGCCTATCGGCCCGAGGGCGACTTCCTGACCCCCTTCGAGCGCAAGTACCACGACAGCGGTCAGTCGCTGTGGCGGCTGACGCTCGACCTGCCGCCGGCACCGGCGCTGATGCCGGGCCACGACTGAGCAGGCCCCGCGGCGCCGCCGGCGCTCAGCGCTCCTCGCGGCCGCGAAAGCCCTTGCCCAGTGACTGGCGCAGCCAGCGCGCCACCGGCCCCTGAGCGCTGTCGCGGTGGGCGATCATCTCCACCTCGATGCGCGGGGCCACCCCCAGCGCCTCGCCGGTCAGGGGCGTCAGGTGATCGCGAAAGGGCGGGTAGCTGGCGATATGCTGTGGCACCAGGGCCCAACCGAGACCTCGGGTGGCGAGCTCCGCCATCGAGTAGAAGCTGTTCAGCCGCCAGAAGCGGGCGCTGGTGGCCTGCCCGCCGGCGCCGCCGCTGCGCGAGGCGATCACCAGCTGGCGATGGCCGGCCAGGTCGGTGAGGTCGGGCGCCGGCAGGCGCGCCAGGGGATGATCCCGGGCCACCACCAGCAGCTGCTCGAGGTGAGCGATGCGCTGGCCCTCCAGAAGCGGGCCTCGCGCCTGCTGGCTCAGCAGGATGCCGATATCGGCGGTGCGGTCCTCGACCCAGCCGGCGATATCGCCCTGGGCACCATAGAGCAGCGTCAGCTGCAAGGCCGGGTAGCGATGCGCCAGGGCCTCCAGGGTGGCGTCCACCGGGGGCATCTCCACCAGCGCCTCGTCGATGGCCATGACCAGGCGCGCCTCCTCGCCCTCGGCGATGGCGCGGGCGCGGGCGTCCAGCCGTTGGCACTGATGCAGCACCGCGCGCGCCTCGTGCAGCAGCGCCTCGCCGGCGGCCGTCAGCTGCGGCAGCCGCCCCTGGCGGTCGAAGAGCGTGCAGCCCAGATCGTCCTCCAGGTGGCCGATGGCGGTGCTGATCGCCGACTGGGCCCGCCCCAACCTGCGTGCTGCGGCGGAGAACGAGCCCTGCTCGGCGGCGGCGATCAGGCACTCCAGCTGATCCAGGGTCCAGCGCATGTGGGTCTCCCGTGATGCTCCGATGACGGCAGAGCCGTTGGCCGTCGTTTACTCCCTCGACCTATCAGAATATCAGATGGAATCTAACTGGATGCCATCTCTCTCGCGGGTAGACTGTCGCCAGTTGTCGGGGTGGGTCTCCTGCTCCTGACGTGTTGTCCCAGTAAGCAACGGCGAGGAGGCCTGCATGCGCTCGGTAAGGGAACGGCTCGCCCAAAGCGCCCTGTTCGAGGCCGGTGGCCTCTTGCTGGTCACGCCGCTGGCCAACCTGATCAGCGGCCATGGCATGGGCAAGCTGGGTGCTCTGGGGGTTGCCCTGGCGACCGTCGCCATGGGCTGGAACCTGGTCTGGAACCGACTCTTCGATCACTGGGTGCCGAGCCGGCGGCGCAGTTTCCTTGAGCGTCTCGCTCAGGCACTTGGGTTCGAGGCCGGTCTGGTGGTGCTGACCCTGCCCGGGGTGGCCTGGTGGCTCGAGATCGGGCTCCTCGAGGCCCTTTGGCTGGATATCGGTTTCGTGCTCTTTTTCCTGGCCTATGGCCTGATCTTCAATACGCTCTTCGATCGTGTGATGCGCCGTCGACTGGCGCGGGGAGGTAGCTCATGACCTATGTATTTCTGGCGCTCGCCATCCTGGCCGAGGTCGTCGCGACCAGCGCCCTCAAGGCCTCCGAGGAGTTCACCCGGCTCTGGCCCAGCGTGCTGGTGGTGGTCTGCTACGGGCTCGCGTTCTATCTGCTTTCCTTGGCGCTTCGTACCCTGCCGGTGGGGATCGCCTACGCCTTCTGGGCCGGACTCGGCATCACCCTGGTGACCCTGATCGGCATGGTGGTCTATGGCGAGCGGCCCGACCTGCCGGCGGTGATCGGGCTTGGCATGATCGTTGGCGGCGTGGTGGTGATTCAGGTATTTTCCAGCGTGGCGTCTCACTGATGAGCCGCCCCGAGTCTCCAGGCCGCCTCCTGCCTTCATGAGGCCCGCGGTCGCCTCCTTCCTCAACTCATGAGGCCGTCGATGCCTCCACCGGACCTGCCCATGCCCCGTCTGTTGCGTTCATTGCTGGTGATACTGGTGTGCTGTGTCGGCGGGGTGTCGCTGGCTCAGGCCTCGGGCTTCGAGCGGCTGGCTAGCCTCGAGGAGCAGGGCTTTCTGATCGGTGCCGAGGCCCGGCTGCTGGACAGCGGCGAGGTGCTTGGTGAGATCGCCCCCGACCGCGAGCTGTCGCCGGCCTCGGTCTCCAAGCTCTATCTGGCCGCCGCGGCGCTGGATCGCTGGGGGCCCCAGCACCGCTTCACCACCCGCCTGCTGACGGCGGGTGCGCTCTCCACCGAGGGCGTGGTGACGGGGGATCTGATCTTCGAGGGGGGCGGTGACCCGGCCCTGGTCGCGGAGGATCTGTGGCGGCTGGTGCAGCAGCTGCGCCAGCAGGGCGTGACCCGGGTGGAGGGCGCGCTCGAGATCAATCAATGGCGCTATGGCCCGGTGCAGTGCATCACCACCGATCGCTGCGAGGCCCGCCGGCGGGGCACCAATGCCTACAGCGCGCTGCTCTCCGCGGCGGGGGTCGATTACGGCAGCTGGTGCCTGGCAGTCCGTCCCGGGGCGGCGCTCGGCGACTCCGCACGCATTGCCAGCTGCGCGAGCGGCGCGCCGCTAACCCGTGTCGACAACCGGGTGGACACCGCCGGCGCCGATGGTCGCACCCGCCTGGAGGCCGAGCGCCTCACCGACGGAGAGGGCGATCGCCTGGTGCTCGAGGGCTCCATCGCCCTGGGCGACGGGCCGCGCTATGTCTATCGCGCCAGCTCCGACCCCGCCGAACAGACGGCCGACACGCTGGCATCACTGCTCGACCAGGCCGGCATCGCCGTGACCGGCGGCACGCGCGTGGTCAGCACGCGGCCGCCGGCGACGACCACCGAGCTCGCCGCGGTGCAGGGCAAGCCGCTGCAGGAACTTCTGCAGCGCACCCTCAACTACTCGAACAACTTCATGGCCGATGTGCTGGCCCTCGATCTGGTCGGCAGTCCCCGGGCGACCCTGCCCCAGGCCGGCGATGCCGTGGAGGCCTTCGCCCTGGCGATTCCCGGCCACGGCCCCTTGACCCTCGAGAGCGGCAGCGGCCTGACCACCGGTAATCGCACCACCGCCCGCGGGGTCACGGTGCTACTCGAGCGCATGTATCGACGTCCGGCGCTGTTCCCGAGTTTCATCGCCGGCCTGCAGTCTCCCACCAACGGCACCATGCGCTTCCTGCGTCGCGGCAGCGACACCTTCCAGGAAGGCGTGATGCTCAAGACCGGCACCCTCAACCAGCCCTTCGCGGTGCGGGCCGCCGGTGGCTACTTCCGCACCCGCAGCGGGCGCTGGGGCGTGTTCGCGGCATTGGTCAACGGCACCGCCAGCACGCCCTATCTGGCCTGGCGTCAGGTGCTCGAGCCGTTGGCCGATGATCTCGAGACGATGATCCTGAGTCACTGAGGCCGTTTCTCGCCCTTCGGGTCAGGGGCTGTCATCTCGGGGTGATAGAATCGGCGCGCACTGGCCGTCGATGGCCATCATTCATTCATGATCGGCAGGAACGATGCGATGAAGCCAGGACACACCGGCTGGCGCCACCTGATTCACTCCACCCGCTATTCCATCAAGGGGCTGCGCGCGGCCTTTCACAACGAGGCCGCCTTTCGCCAGGAGCTGGGCCTGTGCCTGGTGCTGGTGCCGCTGGCGCTCTGGCTCGGCCAGACCCCCGTCGAATGGATCCTGCTGATCGGCAGCTGCCTGCTAGTGCTGATCGTCGAATTGATCAACTCGGCGATCGAGAGCGTGGTCGATCGTATCGGGGTCGAGCGCCATGAGCTATCTGGGCGGGCCAAGGACATCGGCTCGGCGGCGGTGATGCTGGCGCTGATGATCGCCGGGCTGACCTGGGGCCTGCTGACCTGGCAGCGCTTCGTAGGCTAGTCTCGCCTCCCCCTGTCTGCCGAGGCCGCGAGGCGGTCGGGGCGAAGGGCAAGCGGGGCGCAGACAGCGGGGTGGCGCCTTCGCTATGCTGGGGGAAACCACAAGGAGACGCCCATGGCGCTGCCCGATGGCTTTCTGCCGCTAATCGAGATTCCCCACCGCCTGCACGCCTCGCTTGGCGAGACCTCGCGGCGCCTTGACGAAGCGCTTGAGCGTGCCGATGCGCGGGCCCGCCAACAGGACAGCGACCCGCTCAGCGATACCTGGCGGGCGCTGAGTGAGTCCCGCCGCGAGCAGCTGGCCAAGGTGCTGGCGGTTTCCACCTTCGCCACCGATACCCTGGTGCACTATCCCGACTGGCTGGCGAGCCTGGATGCCAACGGCGAGCTCGAAAGCGCGCCGTCGCCCGGGTTGCTCGCCCAGTGGCTCAATGAGGCCCTCGGCGAGGTCGGCGATGAGGCCGCCATGCAGGCGGCCATTCGCCGCTTTCGCCGCGAGCGCATGCTGGGCATCGTCTGGCGCGACCTGACCCGCCCTCCCGGCACGACCATGTGGGACACCGCCGGCGCCGTCTCGCGCCTTGCCGAGGCTTGCCTCGACGGTGCGCTCGGCTGGTTGGAGGCGCACCTCGAGGCCCGCTGGGGCCGGCCCGAGCCCCGTGCCGATGGTAGTCCTCAGCGGCTGGTGGTGCTGGGCATGGGCAAGCTAGGTGCCGGCGAGCTCAACCTGTCCTCCGACATCGACCTGATCTTCGCCTTCCCCGAGAAGGGCGTGACCCAGGGCGGCAAGCGCGAATTCGAGCATCAGGAATACTTCACCAAGCTTGGCCAGAAGCTGATCGCGGCCCTGGATGCGGTGACCGCCGATGGCTTCGCTTTCCGCGTCGACATGCGCCTGCGCCCGCTGGGCGACGGCGGCCCGCTGGTGGGCAGCTTCGCCATGCTGTCGAGCTACTATCAGGATCAGGGCCGTGAGTGGGAGCGCTATGCCATGCTCAAGGCCCGGCCCGTCGCCGGCGACGTCGATGCCGGTGCCGAGCTGCTGGCGAGCCTCACCCCCTTCGTCTATCGCCGGTATCTGGATTTCGGCGCCATCGAATCGCTGCGCGAGATGAAGTCGATGATCAATCGCGAGGTCAAGCGCCGGGGCATGGATGACAACATCAAGCTCGGCCGCGGCGGGATCCGCGAGGTCGAGTTCGTCGTCCAGGCCTTCCAGCTGATTCGCGGCGGGCGCGATACCGAGCTGCAGGTCACCTCCCTGAAGACGGCCCTCGAACGCCTGCCGGCGCTGGGCCTGCTGCCCCAGGACGTCGTCGACGAGCTGACCCCGGATTATGTGTTCCTGCGCGACCTGGAGCACGCCCTCCAGGCCCTCGAGGACCGCCAGACCCAGGCGTTGCCCCATGACGACGGCCAGCGCGAGCGCATCGCCCTGGCGCTGGACATGGCCGACTGGCCGGCCCTGGTGGCGCGCCTCTCGGAGGTGCGCGATCGGGTGCGGGGCCACTTCGATGCGGTGATCGCCGATCCCGAGGAGGAGGCCGAGGGCGCCGTGGAGGACGACGGCGCCGACTATGGCGAGCTGCGCGCCCTGTGGCGGGGCGAGCTGTCCGAGGAGGAGGCGGCGACGCTGCTGGAGGGCGCGGGCTTCGCGGAGCCCGCCCGGGCGGATCGGCGCCTCGCCGCCCTGCGTCAGTCCCGGGCGGTGCAGGGCATGCAGCGTATCGGCTTCGAGCGCCTGGATGCGTTGATGCCCTTGCTGCTCGAGGCGGTGAGCGATAGCGAGGCGCCGGATACCGTGCTCGAGCGGGTGCTGCCGCTGATCGAGTCGGTGCTGCGACGCACCGCCTATCTGGCGCTGCTGCGCGAGAATCGCGAGGCGCTCGGCCACCTGATGCGGCTGTGCGGGGCGAGCCCCTGGATCGCCGAGCAGATCGCCCGGCATCCCATCCTGCTCGACGAGCTGCTCACTCCCTCGACGCTCTATACCCCCGCCGACAAGGCGCGGCTGGCCGACGAGCTGCGCCAGGCCCTGGGGCGGATTCCCGAGGACGACGAGGAGGCCCAGCTCGAGGCGCTGAGGGTGTTCAAGCATGCCCAGGTGCTGCACGTGGCGGCCTCCGACATCGTCGGCACCCGGGCGCTGATGAAGGTCAGCGACTACCTGACCTTCATCGCCGAGGTGGTGCTGGAACAGGTGCTGGCGATGGCCTGGAAGCACCTGACCCGCAAGCACGGCTACCCTAAGCGCCGGGACGGAAGCCACGGCGAGACCGACTTCATCATCGTCGGCTATGGCAAGCTCGGCGGCATCGAGCTTGGCTACAGCTCCGACCTGGATCTGGTGTTCATCCACGACGCCGCCTCCCAGGGCAGCACCGACGGCGAGCGGCCGATCGACAACCCGGTGTTCTTCACCCGCCTGGGGCAGCGCATCATCCACCTGCTGACTGCGGTGACGCCCGCCGGCGCCCTCTATGAGGTCGACATGCGCCTGCGTCCCTCGGGCAACGCCGGCCTGCTGGTGACCACCCTGGAGGCCTTCGCCGACTATCAGCGCCGCGAGGCCTGGACCTGGGAGCACCAGGCGCTGGTGCGCGCCCGGGCGTTGGCCGGCGACGCCGAGCTGGTGCAGCGCTTCGATGTCGTGCGTCGCGAGGTGCTCGGCCAGACCCGCGAGCTGCCGGCGCTGCGTGAGGAGGTGATCCGGATGCGCCACAAGATGCGCGATCACCTGGGCAGCTCGGCGACGGCTCGTGAGGCCGGCGCCTTCGACCTCAAGCAGGATGCCGGCGGCATGGTCGATATCGAGTTCCTTTGCCAGTACGCGGTGCTGGCCATGGGCCACGACTGCGAGGCGCTGCTGGCTTACAGCGACAACATGCGCATCCTCGAGACCCTAGAGGAGCACGACCTGCTGCCCGCCGAGGAGGCCAAGGGCCTGCGAGAGGCCTATCTGGCCTACCGCAATGCCTTCCATCGCGCGGCCCTGACCAAGGAAGCGGTCAGCGACGATTTCACCGCCCAGCGCGCCCTGGTCGGCCGCCTCTGGCAGCGCCTGCTGGAGGAGGCCGACGCCACAACGCCCCCCGACACTTCACACCAGGAGACGCCCCCGTGAGCCAAGGCAAGGTACTCGTGCTGCATGGACCCAACCTCAACCTGCTCGGCACCCGCCAGCCGGAGATCTACGGCCATGAGACCCTCGAGGACATCAACCACGCCCTCTACGAGCAGGCCGCGCTGAATGACTGGGACATCGCCTGTCGCCAGAGCAACCACGAGGGCGAACTGATCGATGCCATCCAGGGGGCGCGGCTCGATGGCACCTCGGCGATCATCATCAACCCGGCGGCCTATACCCACACCTCGGTGGCGATCCTCGATGCCCTCAACGCCTTCGACGGCCGGGTGATCGAGGTGCACCTGTCGAACGTGCACAAGCGTGAGGCCTTCCGCCATCATTCCTATGTCTCGCTGCGGGCCGACGGCGTGATCGCCGGGCTCGGCAGCCAGGGCTATCGGGCGGCGATGGAGGCGCTGATACGACAGGCCTGAGGGCGAGGGCGGCCAGCAGACCCTGGAGGCCGGGGCCGGGCGGGGACGATGAAGGCGCGGCCATGCGACCAAGGTCTAGTGATTGGACTAAAGTCTAAGAGGTCGATACCATGGAGCCCTACATCCATTGCAGAGGTTCTGTCGCATGACGCGTCCGACGTCCACCGCCTCGACTCCGTCGTTGACCAAGCGTGCCGGCCGACTGGCCTATCGCCTGCTCGAGAACATGACCGAAAGCGCCTACCAGGGCTTCCAGGCACGCGAGCGCTACCGCTTCGCCTACATCTGAGCGCCCGTCCGAGACGCGCTCTGGCGTCCGCCGCGTCACTGGACGCGGTGGGGCCCCTTGCTCCTTTGCCTCACCCCATCCCCGGGGGCCATGTCCGTGAACTCCCCGGCCCTGTTGCATCTCCTTCCTCGATCACGGCGTGAGAGATTCGCACTCCCGTGCGGCCTGACGTAGCATGCGAAAAACTTCATCCCGTCCGAGTTCGAGCCTGCGAAGGTCGACTCAGGGCGCGCGTCCGTCCCACGACGGTCAGGATAACGATGCGACTGATTCATAGGCTGCGCCGACGCTCGACGTGTCGGCAGTTGGTGCAACATCTCAACATCGACATGCGCGCGCGGCTCAGGCGCGCCTTCCTGTGGCTGGTGGTGCTCACCGGCTTGCACACCCTGGCCATGGTCGTCTTCGAAGGGCTTACCGGGGGTGATGCGCTGTGGCTGACCCTGACCACCTTGACCACGGTGGGCTATGGGGATGTGTCGGCGGCCACGCCGCTGGGGCGCGCGGCCACGGTGGGGCTTTTGTATGTCGCCGGCATCACCCTGCTGGCACAGCTGGCCAGCGATTACATCGATTACCGCCTCAAGCGGAAGGAATCCATGATCAACGGCCGCTGGAGGTGGCAGATGAATGACCATGTGCTGATCATCAACAGTCCCGCCAGCAACGCCGGCGTCTATTTCGAGCGCCTGGTGAGTCAGCTGCGGGCCACCCGGGAGCTGCACGACACGCCGGTGCAGCTGCTGACCGAGGCCTTCCCGGAGGGGCTGCCCGACAGCCTGCGCGAGCAGGGGGTAGTGCACCATCACGGCGAACCGTCTGATCCCCGGTCGTTGGCCGCCGTCACCCCGCAAGACGCCCGGGCGATCATCGTGCTGGCAAGCGACGAGTACAGCCGCGTCTCCGACAGCATCACCCTGGACGTCCTGACCCAGCTTAGGGACCTGTGCGGTGATGCGCTGCCCTACACGGTGGCCGAGTGCGTGCACGAGGACAGTCGCCGTCGTCTGGCGCTGGCCGGCGCCAGCACCACCCTGCGCCCGATTCGTGCCTACCCGGAGATGCTGGTGCGCTCCTTGGTGGCTCCGGGCGCCGAGAAGATTCTCGAGAACCTCTTCACCCACCACGACGATCATGCCATGCGCTACCCGGTCGCCGTGGAAGATGCTGTCTGGTCCGACGTGACCTGCCGCCTGATGGCTGCCGGCATGGGCACCCTGATGGCGTATGTGGGCGATGATGGCGAGATCGTCTGCCACCCGGCCCACGATCATCGCTTCTCCGCCACGGCCCTGATTCTGATGGTGCGCGAGGAGTTCGTGCCGAGCAGGGCCGAGATCGAGACGTGTCTCATGGATGAGGTGGCCGGCGACGCCCGGACTGGCCCTAGCCCGACGAGATAGCGTCGCCTTCTGTAAAGACGATACTTATATAGACGTCACTTCTTCTCACGATACTCGCCTTCCAGCACCTCGTGCTCCTCCAGACGACCGCCGTCGCCGCGGGAGGCCCGATAATGGGTCTCGCGATAGTGGGTCTCGTGGGTGTGATACCCGCCGCCGATGTCCTCGGCCTGCTGGGCGCGCATCGCCTCCATGCGCTTCTTCATGCGGTGGCGCAGGAAGGGCAGCATGGCCCAGCCAACCAGCAGGAAGAAGAGACCCAGGATAGTGCCGACGATCATCAACACGCCGAACATCAGCCAGGTCAGCACCAGGCGCGGCCCGCTCATGCCCTGGCGCGGCCGCGCCTGACGGGCCCGTTCCTTCCACTGGTTTGCCGCCCGCCAGGCGGCATTGCGTTGGCGATCTTGTTCGTTCATGAACGGCTCCGGTGGAGATAGGACGTGTGAACCTTCGATGCGATCCGCCAGACCGGGTTCCGTGATCGCGGGAGCAAGAAGCCGGTGGGTTGGGCACGAGGCTGCCTTCAAGCGTGGCATGCCGCGGGGGCTGCGTCACGCCATGCACCGGCAGGCCGGCAAATGCATGATGGCTAACATATTGGTACGTTTCTTGCTGGATGCTTGGGTGGGGCGGCTCGACTTGCTTGCAGGTGAGTGGCCGCTGATCGTCCAAGGCTTCCGAGGAATCTTCCATGCAAGACAATGGCATCCTGCGCCTCGCCTATGACATCGCCGATGTCACCCAAGATAAGGTGGGCTTGATCGAGGAGATCATGCAGCGCACCGAAATCCTGGCGCTGAACGCGCGCATCGAGGCGGCGCGTGCCGGTTCTGCGGGCGCCGCCTTCGGCGTGGTGGCGCAGGAGATGGGCAGCGTCTCGAGCGGCATCAACCGCATCGCCAAGGAGTTTCGCGCCGAGGTGGAGGCGCATACCCAGAGCATAGAGGAGGCGGGGGCGGCGATGATCACCGAATTTCGCGGCCAACGCCTCACGGATCTGGCCTTCAACGCGGTGGAGATCATCGATCGCAACCTGTTCGAGCGCTCCTGCGATGTACGTTGGTGGGCCACCGACAGTGCCGTCGTGGCCGCCGCGGCCAGTCCCGGTGACCCGCACCGTCTGGATTACGCCAGTTCGCGGCTGGCCACCATCCTGCGCTCCTACACCGTCTACCTTGACCTGTGGATCACCGATACCCAAGGGAACGTGATCGCCAACGGCCGTCCCGATCAGTACCCGCAGGCGGTAGGCAGCAACGTGTCGCAGCAGGGCTGGTTTCGTGATGCCATGGCCACGGCTAATGGCGATGCCTTCACCGTGGCGGACATCGACCGCAATCCGCAGCTCGAGAATGCGGCAGTCGCCACTTACGCCACGGCGATTCGTCGCGACGGTGAGCAGAACGGAGCGGCGATCGGCGTCCTCGGCATCTTTTTCGACTGGTCGCCGCAGGCACAGACGGTGGTGGATGGCGTCGGGCTGACGGAGGAAGAACGTGCGCACAGCCGTGTCATGTTGCTCGATGCCCAGCATCGCATCATTGCCGATTCCCGCGGCCCGGCGAGCCTCGATGAGACGTTTTCCCTCGCGCCCGGTGAGCGAGAACGGGGCTATGACGGCGACACCGAGCGGCTCGTCGCGTTCGCCCGGACCCCGGGCTATGAGACCTACCGGGGGCTGGGTTGGTACGGCGTGGTGGAGACCAGCACGGCGGAGGAAAAGAATGGCACCCCCGGGGTGCATAAGCGATCACTTGTTGCATCATGATTGTGCAGCGGCCGGCCAAGAACGTCAGGCCAAGAATGCCTGGCTAAGAACGCCAGGCGTTGTGCATTGTCGGCAGGCTTGCGATGATTCCCGCATCGCGAATAACCCGGAATTGAGCTCGCACGTGGACAAGTTCGAACAACGCCTGGATCAGGCCGCCCGCGCGGCCTGGCTTTCCTATGTCGGGGGCCGCACCCAGGACGAGATAGCAAGCCAGCTCGGTGTGTCGCGTCCCGGCGTGCAGCGCCTGCTGGCCCTGGCGCGTCAGGAAGGGCTGATCAAGGTGCACATCGATCATCCCATCGCCGGCTGCATGGCGCTCTCCGAGGCTCTGTCCGCGCGCTATGGGCTGGAGTTCTGCGACGTGGTGCCCGCCGACCCGGATAATAGCCCCGATGCCAGCACGCCCTATCTGGCCGTGGCGGCGGCCGATCGCCTGTCGCACTACCTGGAGCGCAGCGCCCCCCTGACCTTGTCCCTCGGCACCGGCCGGGCGGTGCGCGCGATGGTCGAGGCGCTCAGCCGGATCGACCGGCCACAGCACCGCTTCGTGTCGCTGGTCGGTAATGTCGCCAGAGACGGTTCCTCCAACCGCTACGATGGCGTGATGGTGCTGGCCGACAAGACGGGCGGCGAGCGTTTCCTGCTGCCGGCGCCGGTGGTGGCCGGTACGGTGGAGGAGCGCGAGGCGCTCTGCGGCCAGCGGCTCTATCAGTCGGTGGAGAAGGTCGCCCGGGAGTCCGAGGCCGCCTTCGTCGGCGTCGGTCGCATCGACCGGCGTGCCAACCTGTTCCGAGATCACTTCATCAGCGAGGCCGAGCTCGACGAACTGCTGGCCGGCGAGGCGGTAGGCGAGCTGCTGGGCTGGCCGCTGAGCCGCGACGGCCGGGTCATCGACTGCTCCATCACCCGCCGCATGACCAGCCTGCCCCTCGAGACCCTGCGCGACCGTCCTCTGGTGGCGGTAGCGGGAGGGCGCGACAAGGGCACGGCGATCCTCGCGGCCCTGCGTGGGGGCTGGCTCAAGGGGCTGGTCACCGACGAGGGCGCGGCGCGGGTCATCGCCGAAGCGGGGCCATGAGGCCAGCCCCCGGCGTGGACTCTGCGGCCTACACCTAAAGTCTAAGGGCGCATTTTTGCTTTTTGCACTCCGACAAATGATCATTTGTTCGGTTTTTGAGTTGAATGATCGAATAGATGAGGCTCGCATCACCGCCGCCTCGTTCATCATGAGGAGCTTCCTATGGCCACCACCGGGCCAGGCATGGATCGGCACATCGCCCAGATGGACGATGAACAGCTGCCGGTTCCGCCGCATAAACTGCACAGATGGCCGCACTTCGCCGGCCTGTATGCCGCCGAGCATGTCGCCGCCACCGAGTTCGTGATCGGTGCCACCTTCGTCGCCCTCGGCGCGGGCATCTGGGACATCCTGATCGGCCTGCTGATCGGCAACGCCCTGGCCGTGCTCAGCTTCTGGCTGATCACCACTCCGATTGCCATCGAGACGCGGCTGAGCCTCTTCACCTACCTTCACCGCATCGCCGGCGACTCGATGGCGTGGCTCTACAACTGGGCCAATGTCATCATCTTCAGCGTCATCTCCGCGGCGATGATCACGGTGTCGGCCACGGCGGTTCGGATCCTGTTCGACATCCCGGCTCAGGCACAGCCCTATCCGACCGATCCGGCGTTCGTGCTGCTGGCGCTGGCTGTCGCGGCCATCGTGGTGCTGATCGCCGTCTACGGCTTCAATGCCCTGACCGAATTCGCCAGTATCTGCGCGCCCTGGCTGATGGTGATGTTCACCGCCGGGGGCATGGTGCTGTTGCCGGAACTGGCCGAATCGGTCACCGGCACCACCACCCTTGGCGACTTCTCCACCTTCATCGAGGTCGCCGGCAGCACCGTCTTCACGGGTACCGATGTCAACGGTGAGCCGGGAATCGGCATCTGGGAGGTGATCGGCTTCGCCTGGGCGGCCAATACCTTCTCGCATTTCGGCCTGATCGACATGGCGCTGCTGCGCTACGCCAAGCGCAAGCGCTCCGGCCTCGCCACCAGCACCGGCATGATGTTCGGTCACTATGTCGCCTGGATCTCGGCCGGCCTGATGGGGGCGGCGACCGCGGCGGTGACCAAGACCAGCATCGCCGTACTGGAACCGGGCGAGGTCGCCTGGCATGCGCTGGGGGCCTCCGGTTTCGTGATCGTGGTCGTCGCCGGCTGGACCACGGCCAATTCCAATCTCTACCGGGCGGGCCTCGCGGCTCAGGCGGTGATGCCCCGGTTCTCCCGCAACAAGGCCACGCTGCTGGTGGGGCTCGGTGTCGCCGCGATCAGCTGCTTTCCGTTCATCTATCGCAGCATGCTGCCGCTGCTGACCTATGCCGGCCTGCTGCTGGTGCCGATCGGTGGCATCATCTTCGCCGAGCACCATCTCTTCCCCCGACTCGGCTTCAGCCGCTTCTGGGCGCGCTACAAGGGCCTCACCCACAACGTGCCGGCGCTCGCGACCTGGGCGCTCTCGCTCACGTTCGGCTTCGCCCTGGACGCCCTCGATCTGATCCCCTTCTATTATCTGTTCGTGCCCACCTGGTGTGTGTCGATCGCCGCCTACACCCTGCTGGCCAAGCGCTTCGGTGCCGCCGAGGCCTACCCCGAGGCGGAAGCGGCCGAGCGCGACTTTCAGTCACGGGTGCAGGCCTTCCACGCCAAGCAGACGGCGCAGGAGCCCGTGGGACCGACCCGGGATACCAGCCCCCTGAGCCGCGTCATCAAGGCCATCTGGATCGTGGGACTGCTGGTGCCCAGCCTCTTGGCCATCAATGTGCTCTTCTTCAGCGCCGACCTGGCCAGCTACCACCAGAACCGCGAGCTGTTCTACGACATCACCATCTGGTGCACCCTGACCTACTTCGTGTTCGCCTACTGGGGCCTGAAGCGTGCCAAGGCCGTGCATGAGGGCCGGGCCCAACTCGCGATGCAGACGGCGGGGCGCTAAGCCCTCGTTGTTACCATCGCTCGCGTAGGTGCCATCGCTCGCGGATAGCCCTGGTGGTGACGCGAATGCCCCTGGCGCAAATGACCCTGGCGTGAAGGAATTAGGCGCGGATGCCGATCTCGGCATCCGCGCCAGTGCGTCTGCCCGCAGGGCCCCGCCTTGCCCCTAAAGTATAAGCGTCCTGGCTTTGCCTTTTCTGGGTTGCTGTCCGATCATTTGATCGTCGATTGATTTGAATGATCGTTTTTCTGGTGTGATCTCATAACAACACAAGAACTTCCCAAAGGAGCAAGCCATGAAGCTTTCACGTGCACTCCCGCTGGCCGGCCTCACGGCCCTCGGCGCCACCGCGGCCCAGGCGGAAACCCTCACCGTGGCCACCGTCAACAACAACGACATGGTGATCATGCAGAGCCTGACCGAGGCCTTCGAGCAGGCGCATCCGGACATCGAACTCGACTGGGTGGTCCTCGAGGAGAACGTGCTGCGCCAGCGCCTGACCACCGACATCGCCACCGGCGGCGGCCAGTTCGATGTCATGACCATCGGCACCTACGAGGTGCCGATCTGGGCCGAGCGTGACTGGCTGACACCGCTCGATAACCTGCCGGCCGACTACCGGGTCGACGACCTGCTGCAGTCGGTGCGCGACGGCCTGAGCCAGGACGGCACCCTGCAGGCGCTGCCGTTCTATGGCGAGAGCTCGATGATGTACTACCGCAAGGACCTGTTCGAGGCCGCCGGCATCGAGATGCCCGAGCAGCCGACTTGGCCGCAGGTCCGCGAGTGGGCCGGCCAGCTTCACGACGCCGAGCAGGAGCGCTACGGCATCTGCCTGCGCGGCAAGCCGGGCTGGGGCGAGAACATGGCGCTGGCCACCACCATGGTCAACAGCTTCGGCGGGCGCTGGTTCGACATGGACTGGAATCCGCAGATCGACTCCCCGGCCTGGCAGGAAGCGATCGGCTTCTATGTCGACCTGCTCAACGACTTCGGCCCTCCCGGTGCCAGCTCCAACGGCTTCAACGAGAACCTGGCGCTGTTCTCCCGTGGCAACTGCGCGATGTGGGTCGACGCCACCTCGGCGGCCGGCAAGCTGTTCGACACCGACGAGTCCCAGGTCGCCGACAAGCTGGGCTTCGCCCCGGCGCCGATCGCGAAGACCTCGAAGGGCTCTCATTGGTTGTGGTCATGGGCCCTGGCGATCCCGGCCTCTTCCGACTCCAAGGATGCGGCTCGCGAGTTCATCACCTGGGCGACCTCCGAGGAGTACGTGAACCTGGTCGGCGAGCGTGAAGGCTGGACCAGCGTGCCCCCGGGCACCCGCAAGTCCACCTACGAGAACCCGAACTACCAGGAAGCCGCGCCCTTCGCCGGCTTCGTGCTGGACGCCATCCAGGGCGCGGATCCCACCGACTCGACCCTGGAACCGAGCCCCTACATCGGCGTGCAGTTCGTCGGTATTCCGGAGTTCCAGTCCATCGGTACCCAGGTCGGCCAGATGGTGGCCTCGGCCCTGACCGGCGAGACCTCCGTCGAGCAGGCCCTGCAGGCGGCGCAGCGTGCCACCGAGCGCACCATGAAGCGCGCCGGCTACCTGGATTGATCCGTGTGCGCCGGCCGGGACTTCCCGGCCGGCGTTCTACTCGCGAACCCTCACGGTTACCGATATGAACAAGACCAGAACTTCCGGGCGCACCATCGGCGGGTTTCGAACCCTCTCGCTGCAGGCGCCTGCCGTCTCCCTGCTTTTCCTGTGGATGATCGTGCCGTTGGCGATGACCGTCTGGTTCTCGCTGCAACGCTACAACCTGCTGATGCCGGGCATGACCGGCTTCGCCGGGCTCGAGAACTACGAATACCTGTTCACCGACCCTGCCCTGTGGTCGGCCATGGGCACCACCCTGCTGATGGTCGGCTGGGTACTCGCGATCACCGTGGTCGGCGGCACCCTGCTGGCGGTGCTCTTCCAGCAGGAATTCATGGGCCAGGGCATCGCCCGGGTACTCGCCATCTCGCCCTTCTTCGTCATGCCCACCGTCAGCGCCCTGGTGTGGAAGAACATGATGATGCACCCAGCCAACGGGGTGCTGTCCTGGGTCGCCGAGCTGTTCGGGCTACCCGCGGTGGACTGGTTCTCGTCGCTGCCGCTGACCTCGATCATCATCATCGTGTCCTGGCAGTGGCTGCCGTTCGCCCTGCTGATCCTGCTGACCGCCATGCAGTCGCTGGACGAGGATCAGGTCGAGGCCGCCCGCATGGACGGTGCCGGGCCGATCGCCATCTTCTTCTTCATCACCCTGCCGCACCTCAAGCGGGCCATCAGCGTGGTGATCATGATCGAGATGATCTTCCTGCTGACCATCTTCGCCGAGATCTTCGTCACCACCTCCGGCGGCCCGGGCCTTGCCACCACCAACCTGGCCTACCTGATCTACATCCGCGCCCTGCTCGACTTCGACGTCGGCATGGCCTCCGCCGGTGGGGTGGTCGCGATCATCCTCGCCAACATCGTTGCCATCTTCCTGGTCCGCATGGTGGCCAAGAACCTGGAAAACTGACGCGGGAGCGCGCACATGACGACTGCAAAAACCAACTCCCTGACCGGGGCCGCCCCGAGGGTGCAGCGGTCTCCCCTGACCGAGGCCCTGCTCAATCGGCGCCTATGGCTCGGCATACTGGGCTGGACCGTGGCCCTGCTGATCTTCTTCCCGATCTTCTGGATGGTGCTGACCGGCTTCAAGACCGAGGCCGAGGCCATCGCCGAGCCGAGCCTGATCTTCTCGCCGACGCTTGATAGCTACGCCGAGGTCCAGAGCCGCGCGGGCTATGCCAAGTTCGCCATCAACAGCGTGGTGGTGGCCTTCGGCTCGACCCTGCTGGCGCTACTGATCGCCATTCCGGCGGCCTACTCGATGGCTTTCCTGCCCACCAAGCGTACCAAGGGCACCCTCTTGTGGATGCTCTCGACCAAGATGCTGCCGCCGGTCGGCGTGCTGGTGCCGATCTATCTGCTGTTCCGCGATGTCGGGCTCCTGGATACCCGTACCGGCCTGATCATCGTCTATACGCTGATGAATCTGCCGATCGTGGTGTGGATGCTCTACACCTTCTTCAAGGACATGCCCAAGGACATCCTCGAAGCGGGCCGCATGGATGGCGCCGGCACCCTGCAGGAAGTGCTCTACCTGCTGCTGCCACTGACCCTGCCGGGCATCGCCTCCACGGGCCTCTTGTCGGTGATCCTGAGCTGGAACGAGGCCTTCTGGAGTCTCAACCTGACCTCGTCCCAGGCGGCGCCGCTGACGGCCTACATCGCCTCCTTCTCGAGCCCCGAGGGACTGTTCTGGGCCAAGCTCTCCGCGGCCTCGACCATGGCCATCGCACCCATCCTCGTCTTTGGGTGGCTCACCCAGAAGCAGATGGTGCGCGGTCTGACCTTCGGTGCGGTGAAATAAATGATGACGGTGCAGACGACGGGTCTTCGGCTGGCGCTCTGGTGTCACCACAGGAAACAGATGGTGCGCGGCCTGACCTTCGGTGCGGTGAAATAATCAATGGCACGCCTTCGGCCGCTGCCCTGGCATAACGACAAGAAACAGAGGCTTCGCGGCGCCCTCGGCGCCGCCAGGTAAAGGAATCTCATTATGGCAACGCTAGAACTCAAGCAGATCACCAAGAGCTTCGGCGACACCGACGTCATCAAGGGCGTCGATCTCGAGGTCAATGATCGGGAATTCGTGGTCTTCGTCGGACCCTCCGGCTGCGGCAAGTCGACCCTGATGCGCATGATCGCCGGGCTCGAGAGCGCCACCAGCGGCGACATCCTCATCGACGGGGCGCGCATGAACGAGGTGGGCCCCGCCGATCGCGGCCTGGCCATGGTCTTCCAGAGCTATGCGCTCTACCCGCACATGACGGTCGAAGACAACATGGGCTTCAGCATGCGCCTGGCCGGGGTGTCCAAGGAGAAACGCCGCGAGAAGGTCCTCGAGGCGGCCAAGATCCTGCAGCTCGAGCCGCTGCTGGAGCGCAAGCCCAAGGCGCTCTCCGGTGGCCAGCGCCAGCGCGTGGCGATCGGCCGCGCCATCGTGCGTAACCCGAGCATCTTCCTGTTCGACGAGCCGCTCTCCAACCTCGATGCGGCCCTGCGCGTGCAGATGCGCATCGAACTGGCGAGGCTCCATGAAGAGCTCGACGCCACCATGATCTACGTCACCCACGACCAGATCGAGGCCATGACCATGGCCGACAAGATCGTGGTGCTGCAGGGCGGCGAGGTCGAGCAGGTCGGCTCGCCGATGGAGCTCTATCACCATCCCCGAAATCGCTTCGTGGCCGGCTTCATCGGCTCGCCGAAGATGAACTTCATCGATGTCGAACTGGCGTCCACCGGCGCCGAGGGCTCCTCCATCAAGCTGCCGGGAGGCGAGACCCGCGAGGTGCCGATCGATGGGACGGGCCTTGCCAGCGGCGCGGCCCTCGAGCTGGGCGTGCGCCCGGAGCACATCGAACTCGACGATCAGGGCCCGATGGAGGGGCGCATCCAGGTGCTCGAGCGACTCGGTGGTCAGACCTCGCTGTATGTGCAGATGGGCGACAGCCTGCTGACCATCATGGCCGACGGCGACGTGGCCTATCGGGTCAACGACACGGTGCGTTTTGGCTTCTCGGCAGATCGCGCTCACCTGTTTGACGCGGAAGGGCTGTCACTTCCCAAGCTGCATCGTCATCCCCTGGCCGGCCTGCGTCGCCAGGACAATCGCGCACCCTCCGACGCCGTCGGCCAGTGAGGAGAGGGTCATGGACAGCCTGATCTTCGACTGCGACGGCGTGCTGGTGGACAGCGAGGCGATCGCCGAGGCCACCCTGATCGACCTGCTGGGGGCCTGGCTGCCGGATCTGGCCACCGAGGAGGAACTGAAGGCGGCGCTGGGCATGACCACGGCCAATATCCTTGGCCACCTGGAGGCGCGTAGCGTCCATCGCCTGCCGGCCAACGCCACGGCGCGGGTCGATGAGACCATCGAGGCGCGCCTGGCCCGCGAGCTGGGTGCCATCGACGGTGTCGCCGAGGCCATCGAGGCGTTGACTCTGCCGCTGGCGGTGGTCTCCAACAGCCGCCGCCAGCGGGTACTGGCCTCGCTGGCCACCACCGGGCTCGATGCCCGGCTGGGCGAGGTGCCGATCTTCACCGCCGATCAGGTGGCGGCCCCCAAGCCGGACCCGTCGATCTATCGCCTGGCCGCCCGGGAGCTGGGCTGTGCGCCCGGCGACTGCCTGGTGGTGGAGGACAGCGTGGCCGGCGTCACCGCGGCTCACGGTGCCGGCATGACGGTGATCGGCTTCATCGGCGCCAGCCATGTGCCGGCAGGGCAGGCCGAACGGCTCCGCGAGGCCGGGGCCTGGCGGGTCCTGTCTCATATGCAGGGGCTCGAGGCGCTGGTGCAGCAGTGGCGTGACACCCGTCGGTCAGTGGTCGATGCCTGATCGGTCGGGGGCTTCTTCAAGCGAACAGGAAGGGCGAGAGCATGAAACTCCATGACAAGGTAGCCGTGGTAACCGGCGGCGCACGGGGCATCGGCCTGGCCATCGCCGAGCGCTATCTGGCCGAGGGTGCCCGGGTGGTGGTCGCCGACATCGACACGACGGCCATCGACCAGGCCGTGGCCCGGCTTGACGGTGGCGAGCGGGTACTGGGCCTGCGCCTGGATGTCTGCGATCGCGCCTCGATCGACGCTCTGGTCGATGAGGTCACCCTCCGGTTCGGCGGCATCGACATCCTGGTCAACAACGCGGCGGTATTCGACATGGCGCCGGTGCTCGAGGTGACCGAGGAGAGCATCGACAGGCAGTTTGCCGTCAACGTCAAGGGCGCCTTCTTCACCCTGCAGGCGGTTGCCCGGGCCATGGTCGCGCGGGGCCGCGGGGGCAAGATCATCAACATGGCCTCCCAGGCCGGCAGGCGCGGCGAGCCGCTGGTCAGTGTCTACTGCGCCAGCAAGGCGGCGATGATCAGCCTGACCCAGTCCTGCGGGCTTTCGCTGATCGAGCATGGCATCCACGTCAACGGCATCGCCCCGGGCGTGGTCGACACCCCGATGTGGGATGAGGTCGATGCGCTCTTCGCCCGCTACGAGGGGCGCCCGCTCGGCGAGAAGAAGCGCCTGGTCGGCGAGGCAGTGCCCTACGGGCGCATGGGCCGCCCGGAGGACCATGCCGGTGCCGCGGTCTTCCTGGCCAGTGACGACAGCGACTATGTAGTGGCTCAGACCCTCAATGTCGATGGCGGCAACTGGATGAGCTGATGTGACGAGTGATCGCCTGGAATGATGACCATGATTCCCCATATCCATGACATGACCGTGCGGCTGCTCGAGGCGGCGAGCGGGCGAGAACGCTTCATCGTGGCCCTGGCCGGGCCGCCGGCAGCGGGCAAGTCCTTCCTCTCGGAATGGCTGTGTCGCGAACTCAACGAGCGCAGCCCCGGGATCGCCGCCGTGGTGCCCATGGACGGCTACCACTTCGACAATGCGGTGCTCGAGCCCGAGGGCCTGGTGCCGGTGAAGGGGGCTCCCGAGACCTTCGACATCGACGGGCTCCATGGGGATCTCGTGCGCATCCGCCGTGCCGATCGCACGGTGGCGGTACCGGTCTTCGACCGCCCGCTGGACCTGGCGCGGGCCGGCGGGCGCCTGATCACCCTTGAGCATCGGCTGATCATCGTCGAGGGCAACTACCTGCTGCTGGACCAGGGTGACTGGCCGAGCCTTCGGCCCCTTTACGACCTGACGCTGTTCCTCGAGGTACCCGATGAGCTCCTCGAGGCCCGGCTGATACAGCGCTGGCTGGGCATGGGCCAGGATCAGGCCGGGGCCCTCGAACGCACGCGCCACAAGGACATGCTCAATGCCCGGCTGATCAAGACCGCCTCGGTGTCCGCCGACGTGCACTGGGCCGCGACGGCCTGATCAGGGGTCGAGCCATCATTTTTCGTTGGCCGGGAGCGATCCCGGCGCTTTACCCACCCCGCCCGATCCCGGCGGGATTGACGCTTCTCAGGAGCACCAGCATGACCCAACTCGACAACGCCCACCTGATGGACCTGGGCCCCGACGTCGCCACACCGAGTTACGACCGGCAGGCGGTTACCGCGGGCATCGTCCACATCGGGGTCGGTGGCTTTCATCGCGCCCATCAGGCCATGTATCTGGACGAGCTGATGAACCGGGGCGAGGCGCTGGACTGGGGCATCGTCGGGGTCGGCGTGATGCCCGGCGATCGTCGCATGCAGGAGATCCTGGCCGCCCAGGATCATCTCTACACCCTGGTGGTGAAGCACCCCGACGGTCGCCGCGAGGCGCGGGTGATCGGCGCCATGCTCGACTACCTGTTCGCCCCGGAGGACCCGGAGGCGGTGATCGAGAAGATGGCGGACCCGGCGATCCGCATCGTCTCCCTGACCGTCACCGAGGGTGGCTACAACTTCCACCCGGTCAGCGGCGAGTTCGACCTCGACAATCCCGACGTCCAGCATGACCTGGCGCCCGAGGCCGCCCCGAAGACCTCCTTCGGCCTGGTCATCGAGGCGCTGCGTCGCCGCCGCGAGCGGGGCATCACGCCCTTCACGGTGATGTCCTGCGACAACATCCAGGGCAACGGCGACGTCGCCCGCAAGATGTTCACCGCCTTCGCCCATGCCCGGGACGTCGAGCTCGGCGCCTGGGTCGAGGCCGAGGTGCCCTTCCCGAACTCGATGGTCGATCGCATCACGCCGGTTACCACCCCCGAGGACATCGCCGAGCTCGGCAGCCAGTTCGGCGTCGAGGATGCCTGGCCGGTGGTCTGCGAGCCCTTCACCCAATGGGTGCTGGAGGATCATTTCGTCGCCGGCCGCCCGGCCTTCGAGCAGGTCGGCGTGCAGGTGGTCGAGGACGTCGTGCCCTATGAGCTGATGAAGCTGCGGCTGCTCAACGCCAGCCACCAGGCGCTGGCCTACTTCGGCTACCTGGCCGGCTATCGCTACGCCCACGAGGCCAGCGCCGACCCGCTATTCGAGGCCTTCCTGCTCGATTACATGACTCACGAGGCAACGCCGACCCTGTCGCCGCTGCCGGGGGTCGACCTGGACGCCTATCGCCGCACCCTGATCTCGCGCTTCGCCAATCCCGAGGTGCGGGACACCCTGGCGCGGCTGTGTGCCGAGAGCTCGGATCGCATTCCGAAATGGATGGTGCCGCTGATTCGTCAGCAGCTCGAGACCGGCGGCGATATCCATCGCTGCGCGGCGGTGGTGGCGAGCTGGGCTCGCTACGACGAGGGCGTCGACGAGCAGGGTGAGCCGATCACCGTGGTCGACCGCCTGAAGGACGAGCTGATGGCGATCGCGGCGCGTAACCACGAGCATCCCACCGCCTTCATCGAGAACGAGGAGCTGTTCGGCGATCTGGCCGAGAACGAGCGCTTCCGCCAGGCCTATCTCCAGGCGCTTGAGAGCCTGCATCAGCGCGGCGCCCGTGCCACGCTGGAGGCGCTGGTCGCGGCCTAACACCGGCACAGGCACCCCGAGCCCGCCGCCCGCGGGCTCGGGATCACGGCGAGGAGGTGGGCATGTATCTTGGGGTGGATTGCGGTACCCAGAGCACCAAGGTGGTGATCGTCGACATTGAGGCCGTCGCCATTGTCGGCGAGGCGAGCCGCCCGCATCGGCTGATCGAGGGCGAGCACGGTCGCCGCGAGCAGCACCCTGGTGACTGGCTGGCGGCCTTCCGCGGCGCCTTCAGCGAGGCCGTGGCCCGCGCGGGCATCGACGCCCGCGAGATTCGCGCCATCGGGGTGTCGGGGCAGCAGCATGGCCTGGTGGCGCTGGATCGTGAGGGCGAGCCGGTCTATCCGGCCAAGCTGTGGTGCGACACCGAGACCGCCGCCCACAATGCCGACCTGGTCGAGCGCCTGGGCGGCGAGGCGGGCTGTCTCGACAAGCTCGGCCTGGTGCTGCAGACCGGCTATACCGCCTCCAAGCTCGCCTGGCTGCGCGATACCCACCCCAAGGCCTACCGGCGCATCGAAAGCCTCTTGTTGCCCCACGACTACCTCAACTTCTGGCTGACCGGGGAGCGGGTCAGCGAGGCCGGGGATGCCTCCGGGACCGGCTACTTCGATACCCGCACCCGGCGCTGGCGTGAGGATGTCTTCGCCGAGATCGCCCCGGAACTCGACCCGGCGCGGGTGCTGCCGCGGCTGATCGAGGCCCATGAGGCGGCCGGCATGGTGCGCCCGGCGCTGGCCCGGGAGCTGGGGCTCGCCGAGGGGGTGGTGGTCTCGAGCGGGGGCGGCGATAACATGCTCGGCGCCATCGGCACCGGCAACATCGCGCCGGGCGAGATCACCATGAGCCTCGGCACCTCCGGTACCCTCTGTGCCCATGCCGATGGGCCGGTGCGGACCGGCAGCGCCATGGTCGCCAACTTCTGCTCGAGCGACGGCGGCTGGCTGCCGCTGATCTGCACCATGAATGCCACCTCGGCGACGACCCGGGTGCGGGAAATGCTGGGGCTGGCGCTTAGTGATTTCGGCGCGCATTTCGCCTCGGCGCCGATCGGTGCCGAGGGGATCCTGATGCTGCCGTTTCTCGATGGTGAGCGGGTGCCGGCGTTGCCTAACGCTTCGGCCAGCCTCCTGGGGCTGACCGGTACCAACCTGACCCGCGCCAACCTGTGTCGTGCGGTGGTGGAGGGGGTGACTCTCGGGCTGCGCTTCGGCCTCGAGCAGCTCGGCACGCTGGCCGGCGAGGCGCACCAGATCCGCCTGATCGGCGGCGGGGCGAAGAGTCCGGCTTGGCGTCAGATGGTGGCCGATATCACCGGTATCCCGGTGGTCAGCCCTCGAGTCACCGATGCCGCGGCGCTGGGGGCGGCCCTGCAGGCTGCCTGGTGCGAGAGGCAGGGCAGCACCACGCTTTCGCACCTGTGCGAGCGGCTGGTGGTGCTTGATGAAGCGACTCGGGCCGAGCCCGCGCCGGCAAGCGTCATGGCCTATGAGGCGGTCTATGCCCGCTATCGCCGGGCCCTGGCCGAGCAGCATGGCGTGTCGGCCGAGCGCCACTCGCCCTAGCCGGTGCTGCCAGCGTCAGAAGCCGGGTGGCCGGCCGCGTGGAGCGCCCGGCCACCCACTCCTCATCTTCCTTCGCTCATCTCCTGGACCAAGCCCCTCGCTCGTGTGGACGGCACGGGGCGAGTCTCCGGCCTTGCCGGCTCGCCGGGACTCACAGCAGGCGCCAAAGGGCGGCGGTGATCACGCCGGCGCCGATGGCCGGCAGTGGCTTGCGGGTCGCCAGCATCACCCCCAGGGTGGCGACCAGCGCCAGGCGGGCGGCGCTATCGCCCCTGACCGCCATGGGCGTGATCACCGCCACCAGTACCGAGCCGCTCATGGCATTGATGAATCGCTCCATCCTCGGCCCGATGGGCACCCAGGACATCATCAGCACGCCCCCGGCGCGGGTCAGGTAGGTCACCAGCGCCATGATGACGATGGCGGTGAGCGCCCCGGCGGGGCTCACGGGCAGGGTCATGAAACGGCCTCCCGGGCAGTGGGGCGGGGCGGCATCAGCAGGCCGACGGCGCCGCCGGCCAGGGCGCCGACGATTACGTGGGCATTGGCGGGCAGCCACTTGAGTGCCGCCAGGGTGGTCAGGGCGGCCACGCTCCAGGGCAGCAGCACCCAGAGATCCCGCTTGCCGGTCATCAGCATGGCCATCAGGAAACAGCTCATGATCACGTCCAGCCCGAAGCGCTCGGGCTCGGTGATGCCGCTGCTGAACACCACCCCGAGCAGGGTGCCGATCAGCCAGGCCAGCCACAGTGCCAGGCCGGCGCCGACCAGCATGCCGACGTTGTCGGTGTCACCGCGCTGATAGTCCGTGGCGGCCATCGCCCAGTTGGAGTCGCTGAGCAGTGTCAGGCTGAGATAACGCTGTCGCGGCGGCAGGTGGCGTAGCCAGGGATAGATGGCGGCGCCCATCACGAGATGACGGGCGTTGATGGCGAAGGTGGTGGCGATCAGCGCCACCAGCGGGATCTCTGGGCCCCACATCTCCAGCACCGCGAACTGGGCGGGCCCGGCAAAGACCAGCCCGCTCATCATCACGGCCTCCAGGCCGGATAGCCCCCGGTGCAGCGCCGCGACCCCGAACGCCAGCCCGAAGGCCATGGTGAACAGCGAGATCGGCGCCATGCGCTTGAGGCCGACGAGGGTGCCGGCGGGATCGAGCCGGGCACTGGAGAGTGGAGAGGACATGGCGCTCCGTGGCGTGGCAGAGGATGCGCCATATCCTGCCGCCTTCGCCCTCGAGGGGCAAGACGAAGGTCGAGGGCGGGTGACACGATGCTTTTGGCGACGCCCCTGAGCCCCTCGCCGATGGAGCCGGGCTTATTCCCCTTACCCGCGCCATACCCCGGCGACGATCTCGTAGCTTTGCAGCCGGTCCTGCTGGGCGAAGACGTCGGTGTGCAGCATCAGCTCGTCGGCGCCGGTGAGCTCGAGCACTGTCTCCAGTCCCTGCTTGACCGTCTCGGGTCCGCCGATCACGGCGGCGCCCAGGAACTGCTCGACCTGCGCTTGCTCCCGGGCACTCCAGTCCAGCACCTCGACCGGGGGCAGCGAGCGGGTCGGCCGACCGCGGATCAGGTTGAGAAACTTCTGCTGGGCGGTGGTCGCCAGGTACTGGGCGTGGAAATCGCTCTCGGCGGCGATCACCGGCAGGCCGACCATGGCATAGGGGGCGTCCAGCACCGCCGAGGGCTGGAAGTTGTCGCGATAGAGCCTGAGCGCCTCGAGCAGCTGGGCGGGGGCGAACTGGGCAGCGAAGGCGAAGGGCAGGCCGAGCCTCGCGGCCAGGCGAGCGCTGTAGTCGCTGGAGCCGAGCAGCCAGGTGGGCACATGGGTGCCCTGGCCGGGAATCGCCTTGACCCGCTGGCCGGGGCGGGCCTCATCGAGATAGCCCCGTAGCTCCTCGAGCCGGTCGGGGAAGTCGTTGACCCCGGCCTGGGGGTTGCGGCGCATGGCGGCCATGGTGGCGCCGTCAGAGCCCGGCGCGCGGCCGAGGCCCAGATCGATGCGCCCGGGATAGAGGGTCTCGAGGGTGCCGAACTGCTCGGCGATCACCAGCGGCGGGTGGTTGGGCAGCATGATGCCCCCGCTGCCCACGCGGATGCGCTCGGTGTGGCCGGCCACATGACCGATCAATACCGAGGTGGCCGCGCTGGCGATGCCATCGATATTGTGGTGCTCGGCCAGCCAGTAGCGGCTGAAGCCTAGCCGCTCGGTCTGCTGCGCGAGGGTGACGGTGTCCTTGAAGGTATCGGCGGCGCTGCCGCCCTGGCGAATCGGCGCCAGGTCGAGCACCGACAGGGCGGTGTGGGCGAGTCGAGAATGGGCAGGACGTGACATGGGGCTCCCGGCTGGAATCAGAGTAGGGGAGGATTGTTAGCATCCTCATGATTGCAGCATGGAGGCGTTGTCCGCTAATGACAAGGGGGAGGAAGGCTGGCTCCTCCCCAGTACCTTATTCCTGGTCTTACTTGGCCCTAGCCTTAACCTTAGCCGGCCAGCTCCCAGGCCAACCAACCACCGGCCAGCACGGTCAGGCTCGCTCCCAGCGGGCGGGCATGGCGCCTCCACAGACCCAGTGCGGCCTCGCCGGCCAGTGCCACCAGCAGCGCCAGGCCGAAGTAGCGTAGCCCGCGGCCGATCAGGGCCGCCAGCAGGAACAGCGGGATCGGGTAATCGCTGGCGCCCGCCACCAGCATGGCGGTCTGGAAGGGAATGGGGATGACGCCCACGGCCAGGATGGCGATGAAGCCGTTGTCCAGGAAACGCGCCTGAAAGGTCTGGTAGGCCGCTTCGCCGCCGAAGAGCGGGATCAGCGTCTCGCCCCACTGGGCCATGGCCAGGCTCCCGAGGCCATAGCCGATCAGGGCGGCGAACAGGTTGCCGGCCAGGGCCACTCCGGCGATACGAAAGCGGCGATGGGGCTCGGCGATCATCCAGGGAATCAGGATCACCTCGATGGGGATCGGCACCAGCAGGGTTTCCAGTACCGAGGCGAGGCCCAGCAGCCACAGGGCGTGGCGCGAGGCACTCAGGCGGGAAAGCCAGCGACGGGCAGAGGTCAGGGAGCGCAGCATGGCATCTCGAAAGCGCGGTAGCGGACGGCCAGTATACCAGTGTCGGTGGGCGGTCTATGATGAAAGAACGATATGGCGGGCCCCGACCGGAGGCGCCGATGTCCCCCCGAAAGCATCGTCACAAGCCCCGTCATGGCGCCACCCGCCGTGTGCCCCGTACCGCCGCGCCGCGCCGCTGGCTCTCCCGCCTCGATGCCTGGCTGACCGAGCCGCGCCTCAACGCCCTGGTGGATATCGCCGTGCTGACCGCCCTGATCACGGCCGGCCTGTCGCTGGCAGTCACCCTATGGCTGGCGCCCTGAGGTTGCCCCTTATCGCTCTAACCTGCTCCCCTTACCGCCAGCGAATCGATGCTGGGCAGCCGGAAGCAGCAAGCCATGCTCGCCACCACTGAGCATGATTTCATCTGACTGAATGTTTCCTGCCGCCTCATCCGTTGATAATGCAACTTCACTCAACCAAGAGGTGCTCATGTCACAACTTCCTCTGGATCGTTTCCTGCCCGGCGTCAGTGGGCTGGCCTATGGCTGCATGGGCCTGGGCGGCGACTGGGACGCCAGTCCCGTCGAGGCCCGTCATGTCACCCAGGCGCACCGTGCGCTGGATGCCGCCCTGGAGGCGGGCATCAACTTCTTCGACCATGCCGACATCTATGCACGGGGCAAGGCCGAGAGCGCCTTCGGCCGGGTGCTCAAGGAGCGCCCGGCACTGCGCGAGTCGATCTTCCTGCAGACCAAGTGCGGCATCCGTTTCGAGGATGCCAAGGGCCCCAAGCGCTTCGACTTCTCCGCCGACTGGATTCGCGCCTCGGTGGAAGGCAGCCTTAAGCGCCTCGGGGTCGAGACGCTGGACGTGCTGCAGCTGCACCGTCCCGACCCCTTGATGGTGCCCGACGAGATCGCCGAGGTGTTCACGGCGTTGAAGGCCGAGGGCAAGGTGCGCCACTTCGGGGTATCGAACATGCAGCGCCACCAGCTCGAGTTTCTGCAGGCGGCGCTTCAGGCACCGCTGGTCGCCAACCAGCTCGAGCTCGGCCTGCATCGGCTGGAGTTCCTGGAGGAGGGCGTGCTGGCCAATCAGCCCGAGGGTACGGCCAGCAACTTCACCCCTGGTACCCTGGAATACTGCCGACGCCACGGCGTGCAGCTGCAGGCCTGGGGCTGCCTGAGTCAGGGGCGCTTCACGGGGCGCGCCCTCGAGGAGCAGCCGGCATCAATCAAGGCAACCGCCGCCCTGGTGAGCGAGCTCGCCGAGCAGCATGGGGTGAGCCGCGAGGCCATCGTGCTGGCCTGGTTAAGGCGTCATCCGGCCAACATCCAGCCGGTGATCGGCAGCACCGACCCCACCCGCATCGCGGCCTGCGGCGAGGCGCTCGCCATTACTCTCTCGCGAGAGGACTGGTATCGGCTCTACGTCTGCGCTCGCGGCGGCGACCTGCCCTGAGGCAGCGGGCAGGCGCCTGTCGCGCCTGCCTGGCGGGGCTTATGCTCGCCGGAACCTTCCTCTACACTCATCCCTCATATACGCATGCCGTTTTCCTGAATCGCGGGGTCGTGTGGCCAATGCTGGGCTTCCTGCAGGGATTTTCCTATGGACTCTTTCTCACCAGCCTAGTGTGGCTGGTGCTGGGGGTGATCCGTCCTGCGCTGGGCGACCCCGGCACGCCGCCGCGTCGCTGGCCGGTAGTGGTGCGCTACGCCTTCGTGGCGCCGAGCCTTGCGGTGCTACTGTGGCTGACCTCGCTATGGGGCGGCTTCTCGCCGAGCCTCGGGGGCTGGCTCGCTGGCCTCGCGGCGATTGCCGTCGAGGTGCCGCTGGAGCGGCGCTGGCGCGGCTGGCTTGCCCACCGCCGCCAGGCACGCGAGGGGCAGCAGCGCCGGGCCGAGACCGCCCGGCGCCAGGCTCGCGAGCGCCAGGAAGCGGGCGTTCAGATCCTCGATCCCGAACGTCCGCCTGTGGATGCCGATGAGCTGGTGCTGGCGCTGTGCCGCGCCAAGCAGGCGCTGCTCGAGGTCGATCGTGCCGATCACGCGCCTCAGGCCGATCGCCTCTACAGCCGCTATCGCCACGTGCTCGGCGTGCTGGGGAGCCGCTTCGAGGCGGGCGAGCTGGCCTACGAGCGCGCCCGCGGCCTGGTCACCCAGGTCTGTCTCGGTGCCATCGACAACCTGACCGCCATGGCCCATCAGGCCGGCGGCATTTCCGGGGTGGATGCCGCCTACGTCAAGCGCCGGCTGACCCGCGACGCCGATACCCTGACCGTCGAGGAGCGTATCGCCCTCAAGCGCCGCCTGGCGCTGGTCGAGGACACCGAACGCCAGCTGCGCCAGCTGGCGGCCCGCAACGAAGCGGCACTGACGGCGCTGGATGACGCCGCCGTGGCGGTGGCGAGGCTGCGCACCGACAAGCCCCAGGCGAGTCTGGACGCCGACCAGGCCTGCGCCGATCTCAAGCGCTTCGTCGAGGGCGCCGAGCGCTATGACCGCAGCCTCTGATCCTAGGTCCTCTGATACCGGCGCCTCTGCTACCAGAACCTTGATCATGCCCTTATCTCAGTCACCTTATTTCAGTGATCGGGTGCCAGTGACCGAATGGGCCGCCGCCCTGAACTGGGCTAGGGTGAAGAGCATCACCATCCGAGGAGCGCAACGATGAGCGACGAACACGCGGGCGGCTTCTCGCGTCTTTCCCTGCCGCCGGTCGAGGTGATCGAGGCGGAGCTTCAAAAGCCCCGGGCCGACCAGCCTCGTGATGAGGCCGATGGCCAAGCCGGTGAAGGGGCTAATGGAGAATCTGAGGCGGCCCGGGCCGACCCTGAGCTCGCGGCCCTGGCCGATGACTTCGTGGAGGAGATCCTCGCCGACGAGGGGGCGGCCACCCGCCAGCGCCGGGCCGTCGACGAGATGGGCCTGTCGCTGCAGCGACAGGCCGCCCACTACAGCGCCATGCTCGATGCGCCGCTGCGCCAGCTCGCCGAGCAGGGCGAGGACGGTGGTCCGGTGGCTCGGGCGCTGACCGACCTTCGCGATCGCATGGGGCGCCTCGACCCGCACCGGCACAGGCTGAATCCCGGCCGCTTCGACCGCCTGCTGGGCGCCCTGCCCGGGGTCGGCAATCGCCTGCAGCGCTACTTCCACAAGTTCGAGACCGCCCAGCAGGCCATCGATGCCATCATCCATGAGCTGGAAGCGGGGCGCGATCGCCTGCAGCGGGACAACCTGACCCTTGGCGACGATCAGGCCAGCCTGCGCCAGATTCACGATCAGCTCTGGCGTCAGGTAACCCTCGGGCGGTTGATCGATCGGCGCCTGCAGGATGCCCTGCCCGAGGCGGTCGACGATGATCAGCGGCGCTTTATCCAAGAGGAGCTGCTGTTTCCGCTGCGTCAGCGCATCCTCGACCTGCAGCAGCAGCTGGCGGTCAGCCAGCAGGGCGTGCTGGCCCTCGAGGTGATCATACGCAACAACCGTGAGCTGATGCGCGGCGTCGATCGGGCCATCAACGTCACGGTCTCGGCGCTCAGCGTGGCGGCCACCGTGGCCCTGGCGCTGGCCAATCAGCGGCTGGTGCTGGATCGCATCGAGGCGCTCAATGCCACCACCTCCGAGACCATCGCCGGCACCGCTCGGGCGCTGCGCCAGCAGGGCGTCGACGTGCAGAAGCGGGCCGCCTCGGCGACCCTGGACATGGGCTCGCTGGAGCAGGCCTTCGGTGACGTGATGGCGGCGCTCGATGATCTCGCCCGCTACCGTCAGGAGGCGTTGCCCGAGCTTTCCGCCCAGATCGAGCGCCTGGATGGCCTGGCTCGGGACGGCGAGGCGGCCATCGACCGCCTGGAGCGGGGTGAGCCGGATCTTTTCGCCGCCACCGAGGCCGATGGCCGCAAAGCGGAGGCGGCGGCTCGAGAAGGGGGAGCAGGAGGAGACGATGGTGATGCCTCCGGTCGTCGCCGTTGAGTCGGCGCGGCTAAGTCGGCGAGGCTAAGTCGGCGCGGCTCCGCATGGGTGAGGTCATGCTTTAGGCGTGGCGGTCGTCGCTAGGTCCGCGGTGTGTCATCGGGTGGGCTATGCTGCTGAATGACGGACAGGATGGGTCATGGCTGTCGCCATCGCGGCGTGGCGCCCCCTTCGTCCCGGGCCTTTCGCCCAAGCGAGACGCATGCCATGCACACCCCCAAGCAGGTCTTCGTGGTGGGGCTCAACGACTTCAATCGCGCCCGGCTCGAGCAGTTGCCGGGAGCCGAGGGCTGCGAGTTCCATGGCCTCATTCCTCCCGAGGACGTCTACGATACCGAGGTCTTCGATATCGCCGACATGCTGGCGCGTGCCAGCGCAGAACTGGAGGCCTTCGAGGGCGCCATCGACGCCATCATCGGCTACATGGATTTCCCGGTGTCGACCATGTTGCCGATCCTGTGTCGACGCTTCGGCACTCGCACCACCAGCCTGGAGAGCCTGCTCAAGTGCGAGCACAAGTTCTGGAGTCGGCTGGTGCAACGCCAGGTGATTCCCGGCGCCATTCCCGCCTTTACCGCGGTCGATCCCTTCGATGAGCATGCCCTGGACACCATCCGCTCGGCAGGGCTCTACCTTCCCTTCTTCCTCAAGCCCATCAAGTCCTCCGGGTCACGGCTCGGTTTTCGCATCGACAGCCCGGAGGACTTCGCCCATGCCATCGAGCGGCTGCGCGAGGAAATCGGCCTGATTGCCGCCCCCTTCAATACCGTGCTCGACCACGCCCTGCTGCCGCCGGAGATCGCGGCGGTGGAGGGGCACTTCTGCATGGCAGAGGAGATCATCGGCGGCTGGCAATGCACGGTGGAGGGGTACGTCTTCGAGGGCGAGGTGGTCAGCTACGGCATCGTCGATTCGCTGCGCTACCCCCAGGTGCTGAGTTTCTATCATTACCGCTACCCGTCACAGCTGCCCGAACACATCCAGGCGCAGATGAAGGAGCTGACCACGCGGGTGATGACTCATATCGGCTACGACAATGCCGCCTTCAACATCGAGTACTTCTGGGATCAGGTGCAGGACCGGGTGTGGCTGTTGGAGATCAACACGCG
Source organism: Halomonas sp. YLGW01 (assembly GCF_014840935.1). NCBI lineage: Bacteria > Pseudomonadati > Pseudomonadota > Gammaproteobacteria > Oceanospirillales > Halomonadaceae > Halomonas > Halomonas sp. YLGW01. The sequence goes on from NZ_CP062005.1 coordinate 437,828, forward strand.
GATCTCCCAGTCCCATTGCGATCTGTTCGAGAAGGTCGACGGCATCAGCAATCAGCAGGTGAGCCTCGATCTGGGCCTGGGGCGGCGTCCGGCGATGCCGTCGCGCCAGGGCGACTTTCCCATCGCGGCCAAGTTCTTCTACCGGGTGTTCTTCGTCGATGCCCGGGTGACCCGGGTGCCGAGTGCCGCCGAGATCGCGGCGCTTGAGGCCGACTTCCCCGGCACCCTGATCGCCCTGCAGGTCGCCCCCGGGCAGCAGTTGTCGAGCCTGCCCGAGCAGGACGCCTACAGCTTCGCCCTGGCCTATGTCTGGATGGGGGGGCGCAACGCCGAGGAGCTGCTGGTCCACTACGAGAGCCTGGCCTCGCGGCTGCAGTTCGCGTTCGAGGACGTGATTGGCTGAGGTCGGCCGACACCCCGGTCATGCGCCGATTCAGGGGGGCTGGCCGGGGCGACTTTCAGGGGCGGGCACATGGCGAGAACGCCTTAACATCTGACGAGGGAGGGGCGCGCATGCGCATCGTGACCGAGTACCCCCGCGAGGTCTTCGAGGAGGAGACCTGGCTTCGCCTTACCGATGGCACTCGGCTGGCGGTTCGCATCTGGCGGCCGGTAGACGCCGACCGGGACCCGGTGCCGGCGATCCTCGAGTACCTGCCCTACCGCAAGCGCGATCTGACCGCGGCCCGGGACGTACAGACGCACCCCTACTGGGCGGGACACGGCTATGCGGGGGTGCGGGTGGATATCCGCGGCACCGGCGAGTCCGACGGGGTGCTCACCGACGAATACCTCCAGCAGGAGCTGGACGATGGCCTGGAGATCCTCGATTGGCTGGAACGCCAGCCCTGGTGCACCGGAGAGGTTGGCATGGTCGGCATCTCCTGGGGCGGCTTCAACGGCCTGCAGATCGCCGCCTTGCGCCCGCCCCAGCTCAAGGCGGTGATCACCCTGTGTTCCACCGACGACCGCTTCGCCGACGACGTCCACCACATGGGCGGCTGCCTGCTCGGCGACAACCTGTCCTGGGCCTCGACCATGTTCGACGGCAATGCCTGTCCGCCGGACCCGGCCCTGGTGGGTGAGCGCTGGCGCGAGATGTGGCATCAGCGCCTGGACGGCAGCGGCCTGTGGCTGGCCACCTGGCTCAGGCATCAACGCCGGGACGACTACTGGCGCCACGGCTCGGTGTGCGAGGACTTTGCCGCTATCCAGTGCCCGGTCTATGCCATCAGCGGCTGGGCCGACGGCTACTGCAATGCGGTCTTCCGGTTGCTGGCCGGGCTCTCGGTTCCGCGCAAGGGATTGGTCGGCCCCTGGGCACACAAGTATCCCCACCTGGGTATTCCCGGGCCTGCGATCGGCTTTCTGCAGGATGGCCTGCGCTGGTGGGATCACTGGCTCAAGGGCAAGGATACCGGGATCATGGACGAGCCCATGCTACGGGTGTGGATGCAGGAATCGACACCGCCCTCGGCGCGCTACGAGTGGCGCCCCGGTCGCTGGATCGCCGAGCCCGCCTGGCCGTCGCCGAATATCGTCGAGAGCGCCTTCCGGCTCACCGCCGGCCATGACCTGCTGCCCGAGCCGGATCCGTCCGCTTCCGCCGCGGCCGGCCTGCCCGAATCGGCCTCGCCCCCGGATGATACGCCGCTGACGATTCGCTCGCCGCTGTCGGTGGGGCTCTATGCCGGCAAGTGGTGCTCCTACAATGCGCCGCCCGATCTGCCTCATGACCAGCGTGACGAGGACGGCGGGGCGCTGATCTTCCAGACCGCCTGGCTCGAGAGTCCGCTGGAGATCTGCGGTCAGCCGGTGGTCGAGCTGGAGATCTCCGCCGACCGGCCGGTGGCCATGCTGGCGCTGCGCCTGATCGACGTGGCCGCCGACGACAAGGCCTCCCGGGTCTCCTACGGGCTGCTCAACCTGACGCATCGTGACAGTAAAGAATCTCCTGAGCCGCTGACGCCGGGGCGTCGGTATCGGGTCCGGGTGCTGCTCAAGCATATCGCCCAGCAGTTCCCGGCCGGTCATGCCCTCCGGCTGTCGCTGTCGACCAGTTATTGGCCGCTGGCCTGGCCGGCCCCGCGGCCGGTGCGGGTGACCGTCTATCCTGCCGCGAGCCGCCTGATTCTGCCGCAGCGGGCGCCGCGCCCGGCGGAGGAGGCCGCCTTGCCTGTGTTCGAGGAGCCGGAGGGAGCGCCGCCGATCGCCAAGACGCTGATCCAGCCGACCCAGGAGCACTGGCGTGTGATCCGCGACCTGGCCAACGACGAGACCACCCTCGAGGTGATCAACGACGAGGGCACCTATCGTCTGGATGACATCGACATGGAGATATCGGCTCGGGTCACCGAGCGCTACAGTTACGCTTATGGCAGCTATGACAGCGTCTCCGGCTGGACGGAGTGGGAGCGCAGCTTTCGTCGCGGCGACTGGCAGGTGCGCACCCTGACGCGCACCCTGATGACCAGCGACGCCGAGCACTTCCGGCTGCGCGCGACGCTGGATGCCTACGAGGGCGACACCCGGGTCTTCGCCAAGAGCTGGGACGAGACGATTCCCCGTGACCTGGTCTAGTCGTGTGCCGGGCGCGGCCATGTCGAGCAGGTATCATGGCGCCACGCGGCCCTAGATGTACCCGCCAAGGATGCCGACAGGCCGGTGTGGCGGCCCCCATCGGAGTTGACAGGACCCTTCAGGACGAACGGCCGTGGCCGATAGAATGATCAGGTTGCCAGCCCTGAATGGTATCGGGGCGACGGTCATATAGGCGTTGCAAAGGTTCGAGACAGGGATGCGAAAGGCGAGACGCAAATGAGCGAGATCGATGTTGCCGCACTGCTGGCGAAGTCGAGCGATCCCACCTGCGTGCTGGGCGCCGAGGACGAGATACTCGAGGTCAACCGGGCCCTGGCCGATGCGCTGGGGCAGTCCGCCGATTCGCTACGCGGGCAGGCCTTCGTGAGCCTGCTGGCGCCGGAAGATCGCGAAGCGGGGCGCGCGGCCCTGGTCGCGGCCGGTGCCGTTTCGCTTCGGGCCCGGCTTGGAGCTGCTGGTGACGCCTGCCTCGAGGTCACTTGGCGTCTGACTCCGCGCCTCGATGGCCAGCGCCTGTGCCTGGGCCAGCCGGTGATCGCCGCGCCGCAGGCGATCGACCCGCTGCTTGGGCAACTGGCCCGCCACGTGCCCGGCGTCATCTATCAGTATCGCATCCGCCCGGATGGCAGCTCCCATTTCCCCTATGTCAGTGCGCGCTTCGAGGAGCTCTTCGACCTGCCCGCCGCCGCGGTCCGCGACGATGCCGCGTCGCTCTTCGCCCGAGCGCACCCGGAGGACCTGCCGCGCATCGTCGAGAGCATCGATCAGGCGGCCCGCGCTCTCACCCCATGGCACTGCCGGTACCGTTATTGCCGGCCCGATGGTCGGGTGCGCTGGCACGAAGGCAATGCCACCCTCGAGCGCCAGGCCGACGGGAGCCTGCTCTGCCATGGCTACATCACGGACATCACCGCGCGCCACGAGCTGGAAGCCGCCCTGGAGGAAGAGCGGTTGCGACTCTCCAATATCCTCGAGGGCACTCATGCCGGGGCCTGGGAGTGGGACGTCGTGACCGGCGAGATGCATGTCAACGCGCGCTGGGCGGAGATGCTCGGTCATGCGCTGGCCGAGCTCGAGCCGGTCAGCTTCGCGACCTTCGAGGAGCGGGTTCATCCGGAGGACATGGCCCAGGTGCGGCGTCGCCTGGAGGCGCACTTCAGCGGTGCCCGGGACTTCTACGAGGTCGAGCTGCGCATGCACCATCGGGACGGTCACTGGGTCTGGGTGCTGGCCCACGGCAAGGTGTTCCGCTGGTCCGAGCAGGGCCGGCCGTTGATGATGGCCGGCATCCACCAGGAGATCGGCGATCGCAAGGACGCCGAGGCGGCGCTCAAGCGACTGGCCACCACCGACCCCCTCACCGGGCTGTGGAACCGTCGACATTTCCTGCAGCAGCTCGGCCAGGCCTTCGATCGCTGCCAGCGCTATGGCCGGATCTCGTCGGTGATCCTGGTCGATATCGATCATTTCAAGCGTATCAACGACAGCCATGGCCATGAGGCCGGGGATCGGGTCATCCAGTGCACCGCCGAGGTACTGAGTGCCTGGTGCCGTCATCTGGACGTGCCGGCGCGTATCGGCGGCGAGGAGTTCGCCCTGCTGCTGACCGACACCGACGAGAGGGGCGCCCACGCCCTGGCCGAGCGGATCCGCCATGCCCTGCAGGCTATGGCGGTGACCTACGGAGATGCCTCCCTGCACCTGACCGCCAGTCTCGGCATCGCCGCCATGGGCGTCGGGGATCGCCACCATGAGGATTGCATGCGCCAGGCCGACCGCGCCCTCTATGCCGCCAAGAATGGCGGCCGCAACCGGGTCGAGGTGGCCTCGGCGCTGCCTTCCGGTGTCGGCCTGGAGCATCCATGACCCTGACCGCCGCGTCCGCGCTGCCCGCCACCGAACGCGCCTCGCCCAAGGAGATCCTCGGTTGGGCGATGTTCGACTTCGCCAATCAGGCCTACACCCTGTTGATCATCACCGTGGTCTTCGGTGAGCTGTTCACCACGGTGATCGTCGGCGATCGCGGCGACGATTATCGCCTCGCCAACCTGTTGTGGAGCGCCGCCCTGGCATTGAGCTACCTGCTGGTGGTAGTTACCGGGCCGGTCTGCGGGGCGGCCATGGATGTCGCGGCGGCCAAGAAGCGCTTCCTGTTCGCAAGCTACCTGGTCACGGTGGCCGCCACGGCGCTGCTCTATTTCGTGGCGCCGGGGTTCATCTGGCTGGGCGTGGGACTGATCGTGCTCTCCAACTATGCCTATTCGATGGGGGAGTCCTTCATCGCCGCCTTCCTGCCCGACCTCGGCCCGCCGGAGGATCTGGGCAAGATCTCCGGGTTCGGCTGGGCCCTTGGGTATGTCGGCGGCCTGTTCGCCGCCGGCTTCACCCTGATGGTGCTGGGCGAGGCCACCGCCGAGAACTTCGAGCGCATCCGCTGGGTCGGGCCCTTCGCGGCGGGCTTCTTCCTGATCACCGCCATTCCCACCTTCCTGTGGCTCAGGGAGCGCGGCACGCCCCAGCGGCGGCCACCGGGGTGTGGCTTCGTTGCCCTGGCCTGGGCGCGGGTCGGCACCACCTTCCATGAGCTCAAGCGCTTCCGTGACCTGGGGCTCTTTCTGGTCTCGCTGGTGTTCTCGATGGCCGGCATCTATATCGTGATCGCCTTCGCCTTCATCTACGGCGCCCAGGTGATCGGCTGGGATGCCACCACCCGCAATCTGATGTTCATCATCGTGCAGATCACCGCGGCCGCCGGGGCCCTGGGCTTCGGCTTCCTTCAGGACCGGCTCGGCGCCAAGCGCACCTACCTGCTGACCCTCGGGCTCTGGGTGCTGGCGATCCTCGCCATCTGGGCGACTCCGGAGCTGACCGCCTGGCTCAACGCCACGCTGGGCCTGGGCTGGGAGCCCCAGCAGCTGTTCCTGGCGGTGGGCTGCCTGGCCGGGCTGAGCCTCGGGTCCAGCCAGTCGGCGAGTCGCGCCCTGGTGGGGCTCTTCTCGCCATCCCACAAGGCCGCCGAGTTCTTCGGCTTCTGGGGCCTGGCCAACAAGCTCGCCGGGGTGATTGGCATCATCGGCCTGGGGCTCCTGCAGTCGGTGGTCGGGCTCAAGGCCTCGATCCTGCTCTGCGCGGCGCTGTTCGTGGTCGCCATTCTGATCTGCCTGGCCGTCGACCAGGCTCGCGGCCGACGCTCGGCCTTGCAATGGGAGGTGCGCGAGCGAGAGACGGCTCCGACGCAGCCCGCTTCCCCTCAATAAATCGGTTCGCCGGCCGATATACCCTGAAGACCCGACCGAGGCACAGCGGAAGTGCCTGGCATTAGGGGGCCGGATATGGCTCGGGTGATTTCGACGCCGACGGCGGCGGGTGTCACCGACGCCCCGGCTTCCCCGGCAACCCTCGTATTGCTGGAGATGTCTCTTGTCCTATCCCGTAGCCGGTGCCTCGCAGACCATCGACGAGCAATCACGCCTCAAGGAGCTCCAGGCCCTGAAGCTGTTGGGCACCGAGGCTGAGCAGCGCTTCGATCGCCTGACGAAGCTGGTGGCCGATGTGCTCGAGGTGCCGATCTGCCTGCTGAGCCTGCTCGATGACCAGAACGCCTGGATCAAGTCGGCGGTGGGGGTACCCGCAGGGGCCCATCTGCCCCGGGATGCCTTCCTGTGTCACAAGACCCTCTACTCGGGCACCGACGTCCTCATGGTGACGGATACGATTAAGGAGCCGGCACTGGCCGAGAATGCACTGGTCACTGGCGATGCCAGCATCCGCTTCTATGCCGGTATCGCCCTGCGGGGCCCCGGGGGACTGCCGGTGGGGACCCTATGTGTCATGGACACGGAGAGCCGCGAGCTCGACCCGGCACAACGGCGTCGCCTGCAGGCCTTCGCAGAACTGGCCGAGCATGAAATGGTGGTCACCAAGCGGCTCGGCGAGGCGCGGGACGACCTGGTCGATCAGGCCTTCTTCGATCCGGCCTCCGGCCTGCCTCGCCGTCTAGTGAGCCATGATCATCTTCAAACCCTGATCGACAGGGCGCGGGAGCAGCAGCGCGTCGGTGCCCTGGCGGTGATTCATTTCCTGCAGTTCGATGAGTTTCTCAACACCTATGGTCGCGAGGCCCTGACGCGGGTGGTCAGGCTCTTCGCCGAGCGCCTGCAGCGCCTCGCCGGCGAGGGCGGGCTGGTGGCCCGCCCCGATAAGGATCGCATGCTGATCTCTCGGGGGGACTTCGCCATGGCCACCGAGGCTTGGCAATGGGCGCAGCGGGTGTACGACGAGGTCGTCGCCCCCTATCCCGTCGGAGAGGGCCAGCGCTCGGCGGCGGTGGCCATCGGGGTCAGTGACTTTCCCGACGCGGCGGCGAGCGCCGAGGAACTGATGCGCCAGGCCAACCTGGCCAAGGAACTCGAGCGGGGGCAGGGGCTGCATCGCTACGACCAGAGCCTGGGCCGGCAGGTGCAGCGGCGGGACCGGATGACCCGTGCCCTGATCAAGGCGATCGAGGATGATGAGCTCAGCCTTCACTTTCAACCGATCCTCGATGTCGGTGCTGACTCGATCGTTTCCTGTGAGGCGCTGGCGCGCTGGCAGTGTGAGGAGTTCGGTCGTGTCAGCCCCGGCGAGTTCATCCCTCTCACCGAGGAGAGCCCGCGGCTCTGTCGCAGCTTCACCCGTTGGGTGCTCGAGAAGGCCTGCTGCGCGGCCATGGACTGGAACCGGGGCCGGGCGAGGCCGGTGGCCGTCAACATCAATGTCGCGGGCTCGGAGTTCTATCGGCCGGGGTTCTTGGAGGATGTGGAGCAGGCGCTGGTGGCCTCGGGACTCAGCCAGGCGTTGCTGGTCATCGAGGTCACCGAGCAGACCCTGATCCAGCATATCGAGCGGGCCGTGGACACCCTGGCGCAGCTGCGCGGCCGGGGCATCCTCTGCGCCCTGGATGACTTCGGCACCGGCTATTCGTCGTTGAGCTACCTGCGTCAGCTGCCGCTGGATATCCTCAAGATCGACCGCAGCTTCCTCGACAACCTGGAAGAGGATCACACCGCTCAGGAGGTGACTCGCGGGATCGCCGACATCGGCCAGTCCCTGAAGATGGCGGTGATCGCGGAGGGCATCGAGACCCCCGCCCAGCAGACGGTGCTGCGTGGCCTCGGCATCGAGCAGATGCAGGGTTTTCTCTGGCATCGACCGATGTCCCTCGAGGCGTTGCAGGGCGTCTTCCACGGCCTGGACGTGGCGGGGCGCGGCTCGCCGCTGGTGTCTGGCTGAAGGTGCCGCCGTCGCTGATGCTGGCGCTGGTGCTGTCAGAGCGCTTCTTGCTAGCATGGATGGATGAACAGTGTCCCGCCCGCGGCGCCGGTCACCGCTTCCCTGGATGACCCGCGCTATTACCTGACCAACTTCCGCTTCGTGCTCGACTGGGTCGTCGCCCGCTACGCGGACCTGCTCAGTGACGAGGAGCACGCTACCCTCGCGCGTCTCCAGGCGCTGCCGGCGGCCTCGCTGGCGCTGCTCACCCGGATGGTGATGCGCAAGGGGCAGCGCTTTCGCCTGCAGCGGCTTCGCTATGCCGAGATCGGCGAGCCCCGCGCGGCCCTGGCCCCGCTGATCGACGCGGGGCTCGTCGACGATGCCCCCCGGCTCGACCTCGCCGCACTCTTCGAGCTCGCGACCCTCGCCGAGCTCCGTCAATGGCTGGCCGACGAGAGACACGCGGCGGGCCTGCCGGCGGGTGCCAGCAAGGCGCGGCTGCTCGAGGCGCTACGCCCGCGGCTCACCGAGGCACGGGCCTTCCCCGATTGGGGCGCACCCGAGGGAGAGGGGGTGATCGAGCTTGTCTGCATGGCGCTCTGCGAACGGCTGCGGCTGATGTTCTTCGGCAACCTGCGCCAGGATTTCTCGGAGTTCGTGCTGGCCGAGCTTGGCCATCAGCGCTTCGAGCGGGTGGCCTTCCACGATGATTCCCGTGCCTTCCAGACGCGTCAGGAGGTCGATACCTACCTGGTCCTCGAGACTCTGCGCGCACGACTGGGCGATGGTGAGTCCCCGGCGGTGCTGTGGTCGGAGGTGCCCGGCGGGGCCTCTGACACCGCGCCCAATGCCTGGCTCGAGGCTCGCCGCGGTCGGCTGATCTTCCGGCTTGCCCGCGAGGCCGAACGCCAGGGCGATGTGACCCTGGCCGCCGAGCTCTACCCTCACTCCGGCCATCCCGAGGCCCGGGTGCGGGCGCTGCGGCTTGCCGAGCGTCGGGTGGACGGCGAGCCAGGTTCCGAGACACCCCTCGCCGCGACCCTGTCGGCCGTGCGGGAGGCCGTACGAGAGGCCAGAAGTGCCCCCCGCGATGCCGCCGAGGCCCAGGCCCTGGCGCGGCTGGACGCCCGGCTTGGCCGCCGCCTGGGGCGCCCCGTGGCATCGGCCCGAGCGCCGTCGCCCAAGCGCTTCACCCTGACCCTGCCCGCCGCACAACGCCGGGTGGAACGCGCCGCGCGCGACCACCTCGCCACCGAGGCGGCCCCGGTGCACTACGTGGAAAACACCCTGATCACCGGCCTCTTCGGGCTGCTGTGTTGGCCGGCGATCTTCGCGCCCCTGCCCGGTGCCTTCTTCCACCCCTTTCACAGCGGGCCCGCGGATCTCTATCGCCAGGACTTCGTCGTCCGGCGCCGCTCGCTGTTCGATGCCTGTTTCGCCGAGCTGGATGATGGCCGCTACAAGGACACCCTGCGCGCGCGCCTTATAGAGAAGCAGGGGTTGGCCTCGCCCTTCGTGCACTGGGGGATCCTCGACGAAGCGCTGCTCGAGCAGGCCCTGGCCTGCATTCCGGCCACGCATCTGCGTGCGTTCTTCGAGCGCCTGCTTGAAGACCCGCGAGCCAATCGCGCCGGGCTTCCTGATCTGGTCCAGTTCTGGCCGGAGGAAGACAAGGGGGCGCGCTATCGGATGATCGAGGTCAAGGGCCCCGGCGACCGGCTGCAGGACAACCAGCGCCGCTGGTTCGCCTTCTTCGCCGAGCAGGGCATCCCTGCGGCGGTCTGCGAGGTGCGCTGGGAGGACGACACGCAAGCGGGCGGAGACGCGTCGGCGCCATGAGCCTCAAGGTGGCGGTACGTGCCCTCTGCGACTTCACCGCGCGCCGCGGTGATCTCGATCATCGCTTCACCCCGTCGCCCACTGCCAGTGAGGGCATCGCCGGTCATGCGCTGATCGCCGAACGGCGTCGGGCGGCGGATGCGACCTTCGAGACCGAGCTGGCACTCGAAGGTGATTATGTCGACGAGACGGGCCAGACGCTGGTAGTCAGCGGGCGTGCCGATGGCTTCGACCCGACGGCGCACTGCCTGGAGGAGGTCAAGACTCACCGCGGCGACCTGGCGCGCATGGCCGACAACCAGCGGGCGCTGCACTGGGCCCAGCTCCATGTCTACGGCGCCCTGCTGTGCCGGGCTCGCGGCCTTGAGCGCCTGACGCTGTCACTTGTTTACCTGGAGCTCGGCAGCGGCCGGGAGACCCGGCTCAGCGAGACCCGCACTGCGGCCGAGCTGGAGGCGATCTTCACCGATCACGGCGCCCGCTACATGGCCTGGGCCCGGCAGGAAGCGGTACACCGCGAGCGCCGTGACGCCGCCCTCAGACGGCTTTCCTTCCCCTTCGCCGCCTTTCGTACCGGCCAGCGGCCGTTGGCCGAGGCGGTCTACAAGGCGGCGAGTACCGCCCGCGCGCTGCTGCTCCAGGCGCCCACCGGCATCGGCAAGACCCTGGGCACGCTGTTTCCGATGCTCACCGCCATGCCGCGCCAGGGGATGGATCGCTTGTTTTTCCTGACCATGAAGACCCCGGGGCGGCGGCTGGCGCTGGAGGCGTTGGAGCGGGTCGACGCCGCCTGCGAGGCACAGGACAGCGCGCCGAGGCTGCGCTGGCTGGAATTGATCGCCCGCGACAAGGCCTGCGAATACCCGGGAAGTGCCTGCCACGGCGAGGCCTGCCCCCTGGCCAGGGGCTTCTATGATCGGCTGCCCGCGGCCCGGGTAGCCGCCGTCGAACGCGGCCGCCTCGACCGGCAGGCGCTGCGGGAGGTGGCGCTCGACCATGCTGTCTGTCCCTATTATCTCGGCCAGGAGCTGGCCCGCTGGTGCGATGTGGTGGTCGGCGACGTCAATCACTACTTCGACACTCACGCCCTCTTGTACGCCCTGACACAGGCCCATGACTGGCGGGTCGGGGTACTGGTCGACGAGGCGCACAACCTGATCGAGCGAGCCCGTGGCATGTACAGCGCCGAGCTCGATCAGCGCAGGCTCGCGGCGCTGCGCCGTCAGGCGCCGCCGGCACTTAAAGGCTCCTTGGCGCGGCTCGGGCGACAGTGGGCGGCCCTTTGGCGGGAGGACGAGCAGGCTGCCGTTCCCGATGCGCCGAGCGGTGCGGCGGGGATGCAGGGCAGGCGCACCGACCGAGGGCCGGACTACCGAGTAATGTCTGCGGCGCCCGGGGCGATGCTGCGGGCGCTTCACCAGGCGGCGACGGCGATCACCGACCATCTGGCCGAGCATCCCGGCGAGGTCGACCCGGCCCTGCAGGAGTTTCTCTTCGAGGCGCTGGCTTTCACCCGGCTCGCCGAGGCCTTCGGTGATCACTCGCTTTATGAGCTGACCCGGGCCGGCCGAGGGCGGGCCCGACTGGCGCTTCGCAACCTGATCCCGGCGCCCTTCCTGGCGCCACGCTTCGCGGCGAGCCATAGCGCGGTGCTGTTCTCGGCGACCCTCTCGCCGGGGAGCTACTTCCGCGACCTGCTGGGGCTGCCCGACGCGACGGCCTGTCTCGAGATCGCCTCGCCCTTCGCCGGGGAGCAGCTCGAGGTGCGCATCCGGCGCGATATCTCGACCCGCTATGCCCATCGCCAGGCCTCCATCGAGCCGATCGTGGCCACTCTCCATGAGCAATTCCGGCGCGCGCCGGGCAATTACCTGGCCTTCTTCAGCAGCTTCGCCTACCTGGAGGCGGTCGCCACCCGCCTCGGCGAGATGCACGCCGAGATTCCCGCCTGGTGTCAGACGCGAGGCATGGACGAGGCGGCGCGGGAGGCCTTCCTGGCGCGCTTCGTGCCGGGCGGGCAGGGCATCGGCTTCGCGGTGCTGGGCGGCGCCTTCGCCGAGGGGGTCGATCTGCCCGGCGAGCGGCTGATCGGTGCCTTCATCGCGACCCTGGGGCTGCCGCCGGTGGAGGCGCGACAGGAGACCCTGCGCGAGCGGCTGGAGGCGCGCTTCGGCCGCGGCTTCGACTACGCCTACCGGTACCCGGGGCTGAACAAGGTGGTGCAGGCCGCGGGGCGGGTGATTCGCGGCCCCGAGGATCGTGGGGTGGTGGTGCTGATGGATGATCGCTTCGCCCGGCCCGAGGTCAGGGCCCTGCTGCCGGGCTGGTGGCGGCTGCCCTGAGGCTTATCAGATGCCTGCCGGCGCTCAGGCCCGGCCGAACCGGGCCTTGAGGGCGACGAGCCCCTTGGCGCCGGCGACCAGCAGGGCGCCGGCGGCGAGGCCGATGGCGCCATTGAGGACGGTAGTACTGAGTGGACCCAGCACCACGCCGGCCGTGGGCAGGTCGGCGGCGTGCTCGGCCAGTGCTTCGACACCGTGGTGCAGCATCGGCAGGCCATGGGCGAGGATGCCGCCGCCGACCAGGAACATGGCCGCGGTGCCGACCACCGAGAGCGTCTTCATCAGCCGCGGTGCGGCGGCGAGCAGGGCGTTGCCGGCGGCGCGGGCGAGTCTTCCCGCCCGACGGCTCAGGTGCAGGCCCAGGTCGTCGAGCTTGACGATGGCGGCGACCAGGCCGTAGACGCCGACGGTCATCACCAGGGCGATGCCGGCCACCACGATCACCTGCTGGGTGAAAGGCGCGCCGGCCACGCTGCCCAGGGTGATGGCGATGATCTCCGCGGAGAGGATGAAGTCGGTGCGCACCGCGCCCCGGATCTTGTTTCGTTCGAAGGCGACCATGTCGGTGGCGGGGTCGGCCAGCGCCTTGACGTGCTCGGCATGGGCCGCCGCGTCCTCGCCTTCGGCGTGGGTCAGCACATGAAGCAGCTTCTCGGCGCCCTCGAAGCACAGGAAGGCGCCGCCCAGCATCAGCAGCGGCGTCACCAGCCAGGGAGCCACCGCGCTGATCGCGAGCGCGGCCGGCACCAGGATCAGCTTGTTGCGCAGCGAGCCCTTGGCCACCGCCCAGACCACCGGCAGCTCCCGATCGGCCCTGACCCCGGTGACCTGCTGGGCGTTCAGCGCCAGGTCGTCGCCAAGCACGCCGGCGGTCTTCTTGGCCGCCACCTTGGTCATCACCGAGACGTCGTCGAGCAGGGTGGCGATATCGTCGATCAGCGTCAGCAGGCTTGCACCGGCCATGGGGTCATCCTTGTCGTTTTGCCGCAGTGGTCGAAGGCGAGGTGTCGATCTCCTCGTCGGCTTCGTACAGGGCCTCGAGCTCGCGGGCCGCTTCCTGCACGGTCTGGATCTGCTTCTTCTCGTTGCCGAACACCTCGAGCTGGCGGCGCAGCGCCTGCTCGTCGTGGGGCCGGAAGGTGTCGATGGTGTGCTGGGCCTGCTCGCGGGTCACGTCCAGCGCGACAAGCACCTCCCGAGTCAGCTCCAGGCTCGCCGGCAGCAGCTCACGCACCAGGTGCTCGACGCCGGCGCGCATCAGCAGGTGCGCATGGTAGCGGTTGCGGGCCCGGGCATAGAGGCGCAGATGCGGGAACTGGCGCTGCACCTGGGCGACGATGCGCATCGAGGCCTCGGTGTCGCCCACCGCCACCACCATCACCCTTGCCTTGTCGGCGCCGGCGGCCTCGAGCAGGTCGATACGCGAGGCATCGCCATAGTAGACCTTGTTGCCGTAGCGGCGCACGAACTCGACCTGATCGGCATTGATGTCGAGCACCGTGTAGGGGATCTTCAGCCCCTGCAGGGCGCGGCCCATGATCTGGCCGAAGCGCCCGAAGCCGGCGATGATGATCTGCGGCGACTCGTCCACCGGTTGATCGAAGCTGGGTTTCTTGCGCTTGACCTTGAAAAGCGGCCGGATGCCGCGCACGTGGATAAGATACAGAAGCGGCGTGGCCGCCATCGACAGCGAGACCACCAGCACCAGCAGGTGAACCAGTTCGAGATCCAGCAGGGCGGCGCTGCCCGCCGCCGTGAGCAGCACGAAGCCGAACTCGCCGCCCTGGGAAAGCAGCATGGCAAGGGTGGTGGCTTCCTTCCAGCTGGTGCCATAGCGCTTCGCGGCTACAAGAATCGAGAGCCCCTTGGCCAGCAGCAGGGCGGCGGTCAGGCCGAGAATGATCAGCGGCATCTCGGCGAGCAGGCCGATCTGGGCGGTCATGCCCACCGCCATGAAGAAGAGCCCCAGCAGCAGGCCGCGGAAGGGCTCGATATCGGCCTCGATGTTGTGGCGATACTCGGAGTCGGCCAGCAGCACCCCGGCGATGAAGGCGCCCAGCGCCATCGACAACCCGGCCAGCGCCATCACCAGCGCCGCGCCGATCACCACCAGCAGCACCGTGCCCGCGAAGACCTCCCGGCTCTCGGTGCCGGCGGCAAAGCGAAACAGCGGACGCAGCAACAGTCGGCCGCCGATGATCAGCCCGGCGAAGGCGCCGATGGCGATGGCCATCTCGGTCAGCAGCGGCATGAGGCCCTGAGCCAGCAGCGAGCCGGCGCCGAGGATCGGGATCGCCGCCAGCACCGGGATCGCCGCCAGGTCCTGGAACAGCAGGAGCGAGAAGGCGTTGCGACCGTGGCGAGTCTGCAGCTCGTGACGCTCGCCGAGCAGCTGCAGCACCAGCGGCGTGGAGCACAGCCCCAGGCTGAAGCCGACCACCAGCGCCGTGATCGGCGGCAGGCCCAGCGCCCAGGCGAGGCCCGACAGCGCCAGGGTGGTGATGGCCACCTGCAGGCCGCCGAAGCGAAGGATGGACCGCTGCATCAGCTTGAGGCGCGAGGGCTTGAGCTCGAGACCGATCACGAACAGCAGGAAGACGATGCCCACCTGAGAGAACTGCAGCACCGCCTCGGCATCCGGCACCAGCGCCAGCGCCGAGGGACCGATCACCACGCCGGCGGCCAGGTAGCCGAGCACCTCGCCGAGCCCCAGTCGCTTGAAGAGCGGCACGATCAGCACCGCCGCGGCGAGAAAGATCAGTACGTTGAGCAACAGCTCGATGGCCACCGTGGTCTCCCTGTGAACGCACGGGCGCCGTCATGGCCCCCTGGTGGAGAGAATTCTACACGACTCGGCCGGATGGGCCTCGGGGACGGCGTACGGTAGGCTTGGCCTGCGGGCGTGTTGCCCGCGCCCCGCTCGATGCTTCTCCTTCGTTCACCGGATGCCTTGCCATGCAGCTCAACGCCGATTTCTCGAAGAACGTCGTGATCACGCCCGAGGACTACCGGTGGGTCGCCTCGCCGATCCCCGGCGTCGAACGAATGATGCTCGATCGCATCGGCGACGAGGTGGCGCGGGCCACCTCGCTGGTCCGCTATGCCCCGCACAGCCACTTCTCGCCCCACACCCATGGCGGCGGCGAGGAGATCCTGGTGCTCTCCGGCGAGTTCGGCGACGAGCATGGCCGCTACCCCGCCGGCTACTACCTGCGTAACCCCATCGGCAGCCGCCATGCGCCGCGGGTCGGGGCCCAGGGCGCCACCATCCTGGTCAAGCTTCACCAGTTCGATCCCGCCGACACCGCACAGCTCGCCTTCGATACCCGCGCGGCCCGCTGGTATCCCGGCCAGGTCGAGGGCCTGCAGGTGATGCCGCTGCACGATTTCGGCGGCGAGCATGTGGCGCTGGTGAAATGGGCGCCTCATACCCTGTTCAACGCGCACTCCCATTGGGGCGGTGAAGAGATCTTCGTGCTCGAAGGCACCTTCCATGACGAGCACGGCGCCTACCCTGCTGGCAGCTGGCTGCGCAGCCCTCATCTGAGTCGCCACGCGCCCTTCACCCAAGAAGAGGGGGCGCTGATCTACGTCAAGACGGGGCACCTGCCGCCTGCCGGCGGCTGAGATGTTCAGTGCTGCGCCGATGCCTTGCAGGCGAGCTCGACGCGATTCCTGCCGGCACGCTTGCCGACGTAAAGGGCCTGGTCCGCGCGCTTGATCAGGGCCTCCAGGTCGGTCTCCTCGGCGTGCGCTTCGGCGATGCCTATGGTGACGGTCTGGGGTCGCTCGTGTGTCGTGTCTTCCAGCGACAGCGCGGCGATCGTCTGGCGCAGTCGCTCCGCCACGCCTCGAGCCTCGTCGAGGCAGGTGTCCGGCAGGGCGACCACGAATTCCTCGCCGCCGAAGCGCCCGATCACATCCTTGGGACGCAGGGATTCCCGGCAGGCCGTGGCGATCTCGGTCAGTACCCGGTCCCCGTGACTGTGGCCCCAGGTATCGTTGACGGTCTTGAAATGATCCACATCGATCATGAAGAGGCTGAGCGGCGTCTTGTCCGATTGAGAGCGTTCCAGCAGGGCCTGGGCGCGCTTCATGAAGTGGCGCCGATTGTTAAGGCCCGTCAGGGCATCCCGCTCGGCGAGCCCACGCAGCTGTGCCTCCAGGGATTGTCGGTGAGCCACTTCCCTGAGCAGCCGGCGATTGTGGTCGCGCTCCTGGTGAAGCAGCGCAAACTGCTGGCGTTGCAGGGATTCCACTCGCAGCAAGGCAAAGAATCCCACCAGGTTGGCCATGATCAGCAACAGCGCCAGGCGGAGTATCTCTACCGGGTCAAGCGCCGCCGCTAGTGTTGCGGTGGTCAGGAAGCCAATGCTCAGGTAGAAGCTGGCGGCTGTCACGACCGTCAGCAGGTTGGGAATCAGGAGGTAGAACGCCATGATGGCCACGACCACCGCCACCATCTGAGTGGAGAGGGTCTCGGGGCGCAGGGGGACGATCAGGATGATGCCGGTTGCCAGCACCCAGAGCGGCAGGGCGTGCAACCAGACGTTCCGGGCATAGCCGCCCCAGCGCCCGATGGCGAAGGCCAGGAACAGGCAGAAGCTGACCACCAGGATGCGCATGGCGATCAGCAGATAGAACTCTCGGGTCAGGCCCAGATAGTTGTAATCCGAAACTGCGAACACGGCGAAGATCGTGGTCGCCAGGCTCAGCGCCAGACGGGATTCCAGTCGCACCCGCGACCTGATGGTCCGGCGATACATCCATTCCCTGCCGCGTTCGCAAAACTGCCCCGTGACCCGATGCACGCGGTAGGGCGTTCTTCGTGTCGCCAAGCTTTCATTCTCCCTGTGCGGAACGGAGACCTGCCGGGTGTCGCCCTGTCGTGGTGGGCCCTATGCCGGGCAGCGCAGCAGCCCGAGGCTCGGGCGCGACCGGGGGGGTGATGGCGTCATGGCGTCGCCGACGCTCAGGTCCTGGCGGGCATCCGTTGGAACCGGCACCCAGGCCGTCATGAGCCCTCGCTCCGGTTGCACCATCACACGATCCCGACCGTTACATGATGGAAATAATGATCCAGTTTCTACTCACATAGTACTATCTTCTGTCATATTCTGTGACATTTCATGCTACACGACAGCCTCGACTCCACCGCAGCCTGCCGGGCTGCCAGGTATATTCAAATGGACTTGAATAATCGAGCCCTGTTGCGTCAGGCCGGCCTGCTGGTGCTGCTGACCATCAGCCTGATGCTCGCCCTGATCGGGCTGCTGGAGGCCCTACTGCCATCTGCGCCCCTGCCGCCCCGGCTGCAGGCCTCTCTGGTCGGCAGCCTGTTGCTGTTGCTGGCCACCCTGGTGCTGGGCGTTCTCTGCGAGACCTCGGCCTGGCGGGGGAGATTGCGTTCGCCCTTGGCGCGAGGGGGCGGGGTGACGGCGCTGCTGCTCGGAGCGATGGCGCTGGCGTCCCTGCCAGTGCCCGGCGTCGCCGGCCAGGCCTCCCCGATCATCGGCCTCGGCGTCTTCCTGCTGGGCTCGGTGCTGCTGGGTGTCCCGGCCCGGGGCGCAGCGCTGCCGCCGCTGAGGCCCGCGACGCTGGTCGTCAGTGCAGTAGGCATCGGCTTCAGCATCGCCCTGTGGTGCCTGACACGCTGGTCGCTTCACCTGCAGCGAGGCGATGTCGCGGCGGAGTTTGCCGCCTTCACCGGATTGGTCGAGGTGCTGCCGGCCGGTATCGGCCTGTTGGGATTCGGCCTGACCTACCTGTGGATCGTCAGCCTGGCCCTGATGGACATCCGTGCCGCCCAGACCCGGGCGCTGGCCAATAGCGAACAGCGGTTTCGCTCGCTGTTTACTCAGAACCCCGATGCGGTGCTGTCGATGGATCTGGACGGCATTCATCGCAGCGTCAATCCCGCGACACAGGCCATCATCGGTGTCGAAGCCAAGGCAATCCTTGGCCGCTCTCTGGAGCAGGTGCTGAGCCCCGAGGCAGTGAGTCGGCAGGATCTTGCATGGGTGGCGACAGCCTTCGAGGCGGCGAAGAGCGGGCAGGTCCAGCATTACGCGCTTGATTTTCGCCCGCTCGGGCAGGCGAACAAATGCCTCGATGTCCGACTGCTGCCGATCGTCATCGAAGGCAAGGTAGAGGGGGTCTACGGCATCATCAAGGACGTTACCCAGCATCAGCGCGATCTGGAGCGTTTGCATGTGCTCGAGCGCAGTCTCGAGGCCAGCAGCAATGGCGTGATCATCTTCGAGGCTACTCGGGGCGGTTACTCGGTCGTCTACGTCAATCCGGCCTTCACCCGTGTCACCGGCTATCCCGCCGAGGAGGTGCTGGGGCGCAGCAGCACCTTCCTCGAGGGCCCGGAGACCGACCCGCACCAGGCGGTCCAGATCCAGGCCGCATTGGACAGGGGGGAAGGCCTGACGATCGTCATTCGACACTACCGGCGCGACGGGCGTCCGTTCTGGAACCAGCTGTTCATCTCCCCGGTACATGACGAGCGGGGCCAGGTGACGCACTTTATCGGCATCATGGACGACATTACCGAGCGCAAGGACCAGGAAGCGCGGCTCGCTCACCATGCCAACCACGATGCCCTGACGGGGCTCGCCAACCGGGCGCTGCTCCACGATCGGCTGCAGCAAGGTCTGGCCCTGGCTCGTCGTCATGGCCAGGTGTTGGCGGTGCTGTTCATCGATCTCGACGAATTCAAGCCGATAAACGACTCTCTGGGCCATGCGATTGGCGATCAGCTGCTGATCAGCGTGACCCGCTGTCTGAGCCGCGGATTGCGCCCAAGCGATACCCTGGCCCGGCTGGGTGGCGACGAGTTCGTGCTGCTGCTACCGGATCTGCACGAGCCAAGCGAGGCCAGTCGGGTGGCCGAACGACTGTTGCGGGCGCTCGAGGCGCCGCACCGGGTGCGTGGTCATGAGCTCTATCTCTCGGCGAGCATCGGCATCTCCGTCTGCGACGACGCCGGCGAAGCTCAGGTCGGCCAGCTCATCCAGCAGGCCGACATGGCCATGTACGAGGCCAAGCAGCAGGGGCGCAACACCTATCATCGCTTCAGCGCCGATCTCGACAGCCGCCTCTCCCAGCGCGTCATTCTGCGCAATGAGCTGCAGGAGGCCATCACCCAGGGCCAATTGACGCTGCACTATCAGCCGCTTCTGGATGCCGCGGGCCGAGTCCATGGGCTCGAGGCGCTGGTGCGCTGGCAGCACCCCACCAAGGGCGCCATCTCTCCTGGGGATTTCATCTATCTGGCCGAGGAGACAGGGCAGATCGTTCCGCTCAGCCAGTGGGTGATGGGGCAGGTCTGCCGCGATGCCCTGGAGCTGCTGGCGCGGGGGCTGTTGCCGGGACGGGTGGCCGTCAACCTGTCGACGCTGGAGTTTCACCGCGCCGATTTCCTGGCCGGTCTCAGGGCGACCCTCGAGGCCAGCGGGCTCTCTCCCGCGTATCTGGAGCTGGAGCTGACCGAGAACATGCTGATGCGCGACACCGAGGCCGCCAGCGAGCTGATGCATGCCCTGCACGAGCTCGGCGTGAGCACCGCGATCGACGACTTCGGCACCGGCTTCTCGAGCCTGAGCCACCTGCGCTACCTGCCCATGGACAAGATCAAGATCGATCGCAGCTTCATCTGCGACGTGACCGACAACACCAGGGATGCCGCGGTCTGCCAGAGCGTGATCACCCTGGCCAAGGAACTGGAGCTCAGGGTGGTCGCCGAAGGCATCGAGACCACCGCCCAGCACGACTACCTGGCGCGCCATGGCTGCGAGCTCTTCCAGGGCTACCTGCTGGCCAGGCCCATGCCCCTGGGACGGCTGATCCCCTGGCTGAGCGAGCGCCGGGTGCCTGCCTGAGCCGCCGCCCGGCACATGACAGGCGCGCAACAGTCTGATCCTCAAATAGAAAAACACCCGCCGAGGCGGGTGTTTTTTCTTGCGGCAAGGGGGCGTGCCCGAGAGGGGGTTAGTCCCAGCTCAGCGCGCCGCCGACCTGGTACTCGGTCACGCGGGTCTCGAAGAAGTTCTTCTCCTTGCGCAGGTCGATGATCTCGCTCATCCACGGGAAGGGGTTCTTGGCGCCCGGGAACTGCTCCTTGAGGCCGATCTGGGCCAGGCGACGGTTGCAGATGAAATGGAGGTACTCCTCCATGATCGCCGCGTTCATGCCCAGCACGCCGCGGGGCATGGTGTCCCGCGCGTAGGCGATCTCGAGCTCGGTGCCCTCGAGGATCATCTGAGTCACCTCGTCCTGGAACTCGGGCGTCCACAGGTGCGGGTTCTCGATCTTGATCTGGTTGATCATGTCCACGCCGAAGTTCAGGTGCATGGACTCGTCGCGCAGGATGTACTGGAACTGCTCGGCGACGCCGGTCATCTTGTTGCGCCGGCCCATCGACAGGATCTGGCTGAAGCCGCAGTAGAAGAAGATGCCTTCGGTCACGCAGTAGAAGGCGATCAGGTTGCGCAGCAGTTCCTGGTCGGTCTCCGGGGTGCCGGTCTGGAAGTCCGGGCGCGACAGGGACTGGGTGTGCTTGAGGCTCCAGGCCGACTTGGCGGCGACCGAGGGCACCTCGCGGTACATGTTGAAGACCTCGCCTTCGTCCATGCCCAGCGACTCCACACAGTACTGGTAGGCGTGGGTGTGGATCGCCTCCTCGAAGGCCTGGCGCAGCAGGTACTGGCGGCACTCGGGGTTGGTGATCAGGCGGTAGACGGCCAGCACCAGGTTGTTGGCGACCAGGGAGTCGGCGGTGGAGAAGTAGCCCAGGCTGCGCTCGACGATGCGACGCTCGTCGGCGGTCAGGCCATCCGCGCTCTTCCACAGCGCGATGTCGGCGTTCATGTTCACTTCCTGGGGCATCCAGTGGTTGGCGCTGCCGTCCAGGTACTTCTGCCAGGCCCACTCGTACTTGAAGGGCACCAACTGGTTGAGATCGGCGCGGGCATTGATCATGCGCTTCTGGTCGACCTCGATGCGCTTGGCGCCCATCTCGAGTTCCTCGAGGCCGGCGGCCACGTCGAGCTCCTCGAGGGACTGCTGGGCGCGGGCCAGGCGATCCTGTTCGACGGCCTGATACTGGCCGGCGCTTTCCGCGACCGCGTCAGGCGCGGGGGCGTCCGTGCCGGGCTTGGGCGCCGGTGCCGACTTGGCCTCGGTGGGCTGCTCGGCGACTGCGCTATTGTCGTCAATCGTGTCTTCGTGAAATTCGTCCCAGTTCAGCATGTCGTCTTCCTCGATGTGTCGTGGGGCCGGAAGGCGCCTTGGGCGCCTTCCGGGCTTGAAAGTGAATCGGCGCGTGGCGTCGCGGGGCGCGCCCTTACTGGCAGGCCTCACAGCCCAGGTCATCGATCTCGCCGGCGGAGGGGGCGCGGGAGCCGCTGCCGCTCTTGCCGGTCAGGAAGTCCTCGATGCCGCGAGCTTCCGGCTGAGCAGCCGGGGCCGGAGCCGCCTCGGGCTGCGGTGCCGGGGCGCTGCCGTTACCGACGGCGTTGAGGTTGCCGCGATCGACGGTGGACTTCTCGACCGAGGTGGCGCCCAGCGCACGGAGGTAGTAGGTGGTCTTGAGACCGCGGAACCAGGCCATGCGATAGGTCACGTCGAGCTTCTTGCCGGATACGCCCTGGATGTACAGGTTCAGCGACTGGGCCTGGTCGATCCACTTCTGGCGACGCGAGGCGGCTTCCACCAGCCACTTGGGCTCGACCTCGAAGGCGGTGGCGTACTTGGCCTTGAGATCGGCCGGCACGCGGTCGATCGGCTGCACGCTGCCGTCATAGTACTTGAGGTCGTTGATCATCACCTCGTCCCACAGGCCGCGCTCCTTGAGGTCGTTGACCATGTAGGAGTTGACCACCGTGAACTCGCCGGACAGGTTCGATTTCACGAACAGGTTCTGATACGTCGGCTCGATCGACTGCGACACGCCGCAGATGTTGGAGATGGTCGCGGTCGGGGCGATCGCCATCACGTTGGAGTTGCGCATGCCCTGATCGGCCAGCTTCTCGCGGATACGCTCCCAGTCCTGGGTCTGTGAGGTGTCGACCTCGATGTACTTCTCGCCGCGCTCGGCCTTGAGCTTCTCGATGGAATCGATCGGCAGGATGCCCTGGCTCCACAGCGAGCCTTCATAGCTCTGGTACTGACCGCGCTCGGCGGCGAGGTCACTGGAGGCCTCGATGGCGTGGTAGCTGACCAGCTCCATGGAACGGTCGGCGAAATCGACGGCTTCCTCGGAGGCGTAGGCGATGCCGTGGGCGTACAGGGCATCCTGGAAGCCCATGATGCCGAGGCCCACCGGGCGGTGCTTGAAGTTCGAGTTCTTGGCCTGCGGCACCGCGTAGTAGTTGATGTCGATGACGTTATCGAGCATCCGCACCGCGGTGCGCACGGTCTTCTTCAGCTTCTCGTTGTCGAGCTCGCCGTCGGTCATGTGCTGCGCGAGGTTGACCGAGCCCAGGTTGCACACCGCGATCTCGTCGACGCTGGTGTTCAGGGTGATCTCGGTGCACAGGTTGGAACTGTGCACCACGCCGGCATGCTGCTGCGGGCTGCGCAGGTTGCACGGATCCTTGAAGGTGATCCACGGGTGGCCTGTCTCGAACAGCATCGAGAGCATCTTGCGCCACAGGTCCTTGGCCTTGACCCGCTTGAAGAGCTTGAGCTGACCGTTGCGGGTCATCTCCTCGTATTCCTGGTAGCGCTTCTCGAAAGCCGCGCCGAACAGGTCGTGCAGGTCCGGGCAGGTGGCCGGCGAGAACAGCGTCCACTCCTGGTCGTCGAAGACCCGCTTCATGAACAGGTCCGGCACCCAGTTGGCGGTGTTCATGTCATGGGTACGGCGACGGTCGTCACCGGTGTTCTTGCGCAGCTCGAGGAATTCCTCGACGTCCAGGTGCCAGGATTCGAGGTAGGCACAGACGGCGCCCTTGCGCTTGCCGCCCTGGTTGACGGCCACGGCGGTGTCGTTGACCACCTTGAGGAAGGGCACGACGCCCTGGGACTTGCCGTTGGTGCCCTTGATGTAGGAGCCCAGCGCGCGCACCGGTGTCCAGTCGTTGCCGAGACCGCCGGCCCACTTGGAGAGCATGGCGTTGTCGCGGATGGCGCTGTAGATGCCGTCCAGGTTGTCGGGCACGGTGGTCAGGTAGCAGCTGGAGAGCTGGCTGCGCTGGGTGCCGGAGTTGAACAGGGTCGGCGTGGAGGCCATGTAGTCGAAGCTGGAGAGCAGCTCGTAGAACTCGATGGCCCGCGCCTCGCGGTCGTCCTCGTTGAGCGAAAGGCCCATGGCGACGCGCATGAACATCACCTGGGGCAGCTCGTAGCGCACCTCGTCACGGTGGATGAAGTAGCGGTCGTAGAGGGTCTGCAGGCCCAGATAGGTGAAGGCGTTGTCGCGGGTGTGATCCAGCGCCGCGGCCAGGCGCTCCAGGTCGAACTCGGCCAGCGCCTCGTCGAGCTGCTCGAATTCGATGCCCTTCTCGATGTAGGCCTTGAAGGCCGGCGCATAGAGCTCGGCCATGTCGCTGTAGGTGGCTTCCTCGGCCACGCCCAGGAAGGACAGCGCCTCGCGGCGGATGTTGTCCTGCAAAAGGCGAGCGGTGACGTAGGTGTAGCTCGGGTCCTTCTCGACCAGGGTGCGCGCGGTCATCGTCAGCGCCTGGGAGACACCGTCGGCGCTGACGCCGTCATAGAGGTTGCGCACCGAGTCATCGACGATCTTCTGCGGCTCGGTGTTGGGCAGATCCGAGCAGGCCTCATAGACCAGCGTCTCGATGCGGCCCAGGTCCAGCGGACGCAGGCTGCCATCGGGCAGGGTCACGTTGAGGCTCGGGTGGGGCTTCTGGATATCATCACCGGCGGCGGCGCGGGCGCGGGCATGCTCCTCGCGATAGAGCACGTAGGCACGGGCGACCTTCTGCTCGCCGGCGCGCATCAGCGCCAGTTCGACCTGGTCCTGGATATCTTCGATGTGCAGGGTGCCGCCATCGGGCATGCGACGCAGGAAGGCGTCGCAGATGGCGTCGGAGGCCTGGGTCACGAAATCGCGGATGCGCGAGGAGGCCTCGGCGTTGTCGCCTTCCACGGCGATGAACGCCTTGGACATGGCGACGGCGATCTTGCTGGCATCGAAGGAGGCGACATCGCCGTTGCGCTTGATCACCCGCAGTTGCTGGGGGGCGGTCACGTTGACGGACGAGTGGCCGGGGGAAAGCGTAGTATCCATGGCGCCGTGTCTTCCTAGCGGTGATTGATGGATGAGAGGAGCCCAAGGCGTTGCACGGGAGGTCGGGACAACGATCGAAACTGGGCGAAACCGAGGGCCACACTGCTTGGACAGCGTGGTTTGACACTGGTGCTCCGAGTTGCTAGGAGCACAGTATCTTGTGTCATTTGCGATATGCAGCACAAGATAGTGTGCCTGGGCGCATTCATCAAGTGGATAACCTGTGGGTATCTTGTGCCTGGCCTGGGGGTGAGACAGGGCCCGCGTGAAGCCCGCATGCCAGAGCGGTTGCGGGTGTTAGCATGAAGGCTTTCTCATAGTCGAATGCGCCGCATTTCTGACCATGACCAGCCTGGCTGGGGTATCATTCAGAGTGGTATATGCTATCGAATGATAGATGCGGTAACCGGATGTCAACGAGGAGCGAGCGAGAGCGTGTCAAGCAATGACCATGATCATGTGCTGATCATCGAGGACGACGAGCGGCTCGCGGACCTCACGCGAGACTATCTTGAGGCCAACGGCTTCGCTGTGACGGTGGAGGCCGATGGGGCTCGGGGGGTCGACAGGATCGTCGAGCTGCAGCCGGACCTGGTGATCCTCGATCTGATGCTGCCCGGCGAGGACGGCCTGTCGATCTGCCGCCGCGCCCGGCCGGACTACGATGGCCCGATCCTGATGCTGACGGCCCGCACCGATGACATGGATCAGGTGCTGGGGCTCGAGATGGGCGCCGACGATTACGTGCCCAAGCCGGTGCAGCCGCGGGTGCTGCTGGCCCGCATGCGGGCCCTGATGCGCCGGGCCGATGTCAGCGTGCCGGCCGGGGAGGGGCGCCTGAGCTTCACTGACCTGGAGATCGACAGCGCCACCCGTGAAGCCTGGCTCGACGGCGAGCGTATCGACCTGACCAGCGCCGAATTCGACCTGCTGTGGCTGCTGGCCAGCAATGCCGGCCGGGTGTTGACCCGTGAGGAGATCTTCTCGCAGCTGCGCGGGATCAAGTACGACGGCCAGGACCGTTCCATCGACGTGCGGGTCTCGCGCATCCGTCCCAAGGTCGGCGACGATCCCAACCAGCCGCACCGCATCAAGACCGTCCGCAGCAAGGGTTACCTGTTCGTCAAGGATAGTTGATGGTGTTCTCCCGCCTGTTGCCGCGGCCGCTGACCGACAGCGCCTTCCTGCGCGTCTACGTGTGGCTGGCGCTGGCGCTGGTGCTGACTTTCGCCCTGGCCCTGTCGACCTTTGCCCTGGTCGACAAGGTCCGCCACGATCACTACCGCGAGCAGCTGGCCGAGGCGCCGATGACGCTGTTGGCCGCCCAGCTCGGCGAGCTGCCGCCGTCGCGGCGGGACGCCTGGCTGGCGCGCATGAGCGAGCAGCTGGCGATGACGCTGAGTCTGCATGATCGCCGCAATTACCCGCTCAACTTCTTTCAGCGTGCCAGCCTCGAGACCGGCCGCACCCTGGTCGATGAGCGCGATGGCCAGGGCTGGCGGCTGTTTCGTCAGCTGCCCGGTGAGCCTTGGTTGTTGCGGGCCGAGCTCGACAGTCTCTCCGAGCATCAGCTGCTGGGCCTGGCCCGCCAGCTGGGGGAGTGGCTGGCCGAGGTCGAGGGGGCGGCGCGCCGTGAGCGGTTGGAGCGACTCCAGAGCCCGGTGATTCAGGCCCGCCTCACCGAGGCGCCTCCCGAGGACCTGCCGCCTGCCCAGCTGGACCGGCTGGGCGACACCGAGGTGGTGATTCGCCTGCTGCCCCAGCGCTGGGCCCTGTCGATGTACCTGCGCCTGCCCGCCGCCGACGGTCGCATCCAGTGGGTCGAGGTGGGACCGCTGGCGGCCTTCGAGCCGATGTCGATGGCGCTGTCGCTGTCGCTGCTGGTGGCCATGCTGGGCGTACTGGCGGCCATCATCTACCTGATCGTGCGGGGGGTGGAGTCGCGCATGGCACGCCTGGAGCAGGCCGCCACCCGTATTGCCTGTGGTCATCTGAACACCCGCGTCAAGGTCGAGAGTGGCGACTTCCTGGGACGGGTCGGCATGGCCTTCAACGGCATGGCATCGCAGGTGCAGTCGCTGCTGCGGGCGCAGCAGGAGATGATCCGAGCGGTCTCCCACGAGCTGCGCACCCCGGTGGCGCGGATTCGCTTCGCCGTACAGATGGTCGAGGACATGACCGACAGCGCACCGGTGAAGCGTCAGCTTTCCGGTATCGACGGCGACATCGAGGAGCTCGACGGCCTGATCGACGAGATCCTGACCTACGCCAAGCTCGGCAACGACCACGCCCAGGGCGTGCCGCAGGAGGCCGAGCGGGTCGACTGTCGGGAACTGGCCGATAACGTGGTCGAGGCCCTGGCGCCCCTGCATGCCAACCTGCGGTTTCGGGTGATGCCGGGCCCGCCGGTGGAGGTGGTGGCCGATCCTCGCTACCTGCAGCGGGCGCTGCAGAATCTGGTCGCCAACGCCTGCCGGCATGCCAATGGTGAGGTCCGGCTGACCCTTAGCGAGGACGGCCAGGTGGCCCGGCTGGACGTCGAGGATGACGGCCCCGGCGTGCCGGTCACCGAGCGTGAGGAGATCTTCAAGCCCTTCGCGCGGCTCGACGACAGCCGCACCCGGCGCTCCGGCGGCTATGGCCTGGGCCTGTCGATCGTTCACAAGGTGATGCTCTGGCACGGTGGCAGCGTGATGATCGATGACAGCCCCGATCTGGGCGGCGCGCGCTTCAGCCTGCTGCTGCCCCTCAAGCAGGCCGGCGTCACGCCGGCTTGATGCCCTCCAGCACCGCGAACGAGGTCTCCCGCGCGGTGCGCAGAAAGTCTTCCATCCAGGGCGCGTCGCGGCTGTCCTCGCGGATCGCCGCGAACAGCGTGCTCCACATGCCTTGTTCCCCCAGCGCCACGCCACGCACATAGTCCCGTTCCAGGTATTCGGTCAGCGCCCAGCTCGGCAGCGCGCAGACGCCTCGTCCGCTGGCGACCAGCTGCATCATCATGATGGTCAGCTCGGCGGTACGGATCTCCCGGGGGCGGATCCCGGCCGGATCGAGGAACTGGGTGAAGACATCCAGCCGCGCATGCTCCACCGGATAGGTGATAAGGGTCTCCTCGGCCAGCTCCTCGGGCCCGGCCCAGGCCTTGCCGGCCAGGTGGTGCTGCTTGGCCACCGCCAGCAGGCCCTCGTAGCGAAACAGCGGCTCGTAGTGCACCCCAGGCAGCGGCTGGGGATCGGCGGTGATCACCAGGTCGAGCTGCTCTCGGGCCAGCGCCGGCAGCGGATCGAAGTTGTGACCGCTGGGGATATCGACCTCGACCTCGGGCCAGTGATCGCGGAAGTGGTCGATGGTCGGCATCAGCCACTGGAAGCAGCTGTGACACTCGATGGCCATGTGCAGCCGGCCGCGCTCGTCGCCGGCTAGCCTCGCCAGGTCCCGCTCGGCCCGGCGGACCTCGGGCAGGGTCTGCTCGGCCAGCGCCAGCAGGCGCTGACCGGCACGGGTGAACTCCACCGGCCGGGTCTTGCGCAGGAACAGAGGGTTGCCCAGGCGCTCCTCGAGATCCTTGAGCTGATGGGACAGTGCCGACTGGG
Organism: Halomonas sp. YLGW01; assembly: GCF_014840935.1. Classification (NCBI taxonomy): domain Bacteria; kingdom Pseudomonadati; phylum Pseudomonadota; class Gammaproteobacteria; order Oceanospirillales; family Halomonadaceae; genus Halomonas; species Halomonas sp. YLGW01. Next base: position 465,712 of record NZ_CP062005.1, read on the forward strand.
TCAGGTGAACGCGCTCGGCGGCCTCCACCAGCGAGCCGGCATCACGCAGGGCAATCAGGGTACGGAGGTGACGGAGTTCCAGCATTTGGTTGAGTGCTTTTCATGTTGTTGATTAGATAATTTAGTTTGATTCACTCGAAGTGGCCAGCGAGACTGCCGCTATCGCTTATGGCGAATTCATTGCCAAGTGTATCTCCTAATTACGCAAAGGAATAACCATGACGCTGGCTCACATCCTCGGCTACCCGCGCATCGGCGCCGACCGCGAACTGAAGACAGCCACCGAGGCCTACTGGAAGGGCGACATCGACCAGGCGGCGCTGGAGGCCGAGGGTCGGACTCTGCGGGCTCGCCACTGGCAGGATCAGCGGGCCGCCGGTCTCGATTTTGTCACCGTCGGCGACTTCGCCTTCTACGATCAGGTGCTCAACGTCTCCACGCTGCTCGGGGCGGTGCCCAAGCGCTTCGTCGAGGGCGACGTCGGGGCACCGGTCGACCTGGATACCTATTTTCGCATGGCCCGTGGCCGCGCTCCGAGCGGTACCCCGGCCGCCGCCTGCGAGATGACCAAGTACTTCGACACCAACTACCACTATCTGGTCCCGGAACTGCACGAAGGCCAGGCCTTCCGGCTTTCAAGCGAGCGGCTCTTCGACGAGGTCGAGGAGGCGAAGGCCGCCGGACATCGCGTCAAGGTCACCCTGACCGGCCCGCTGACCTGGCTGTGGCTTGGCAAGGAGAAGGGCGGTGGCGAGGAGAAGGGCGGTGGCGAGGACTTCTCGCGCCTCTCGCTGCTCGAGGCCATCCTGCCAGTCTACGGCCAGGTGCTCACGCGCCTCGCCGAGCAGGGGGTGGAATGGGTCCAGCTCGACGAGCCGGCGCTGGTCCAGGACCTGCCCCAGGTCTGGAAGGAGGCCTATGAGGCCGCCTACAACCGGCTGGCCAGCGCGCCGGTCAAACTCCTGCTGGCCACCTACTTCGGTGCCCTGGGCGACAACCTGCAGCTGGCCGTCGGGTTGCCGGTGGACGGCCTGCATATCGACGCGGTGCGCGTCCCCGAGCAGCTTGCCACGGTGATCGACCATCTGCCGAGCTACAAGGTGCTGTCGGTCGGGGCCATCGACGGGCGCAACATCTGGCGCGCCGATCTTGCCCTGCTGCGCGAACGGCTCGGTGAGGCGCGGCTGCGCCTCGGCGAGCGGCTGTGGCTGGCCCCGAGCTGCTCCCTGCTGCACGTGCCGGTGGATCTCTCGCGGGAGACCGGCGAGGGCGCGACCCTGGACCCCGAGCTTTGCGGCTGGCTGGCCTTTGCCCGCCAGAAGCTCGACGAGGTAGTGAGTCTCTCGCGCCTTATCGACCGGCGGGCGACGCCCGAGGATCAGGCACGCCTGGTCGAGGCAAGCGATGCCCTGGACGCCCGGCGCGCCTCGAGCCGCATCCATCGTACTAAGGTCACCGAGCGCCTCGCCGCCACCACCGCGGCCGATGCCGAGCGGGTGAGCCCCTACCCCGAGCGGGCGCGTCAGCAGGCCCGTCGCCTCAAGCTGCCGCTCTTTCCCACTACCACCATCGGTTCCTTCCCGCAGACCGGCGACATTCGCGCCTCTCGGCGCGCCTTCAAGTCAGGCGAGCTCACCCGCGAGGCCTATGAAGCGCGCATGCGCGAGGAAATCGCTCACGCCGTCGCCCGTCAGGAGGCGCTGGGCCTGGATGTGCCGGTGCACGGCGAGGCCGAGCGCAACGATATGGTCGAGTACTTCGGCGAACAGCTCGACGGCGTGGCCTTCTCGCGCTTCGGCTGGGTACAGAGCTACGGCTCGCGCTGCGTCAAGCCGCCGGTGATCTTCGGCGATATCACCCGCCCGGCCCCGATGACGGTGCGCTGGAGCGAGTATGCCCAGTCGCTCACCGACAAGCCGATGAAGGGTATGCTCACCGGGCCGGTGACCATCCTGCAGTGGTCCTTCGTGCGCGACGATCAGCCCAGGGCCACCACCTGCCGGCAGATCGCGCTGGCACTGCGCGACGAGGTCACGGACCTGGAGGCCGCCGGCATCGGCGTGATCCAGATCGACGAGCCGGCGCTGCGCGAGGGCCTGCCGCTGCGTCAGGGCGAGTGGCGGGGCTATCTCGACTGGGCGGTTGCGGCCTTCAAGCTCACGGCGGCCGGGGTGTGCGACGAGACCCAGATCCACACCCACATGTGCTACTCGGAGTTCAATGACATCATTGGTGCCATCGCCGCCCTGGATGCGGACGTGATCACCATCGAGACATCGCGCTCGGACATGGAACTGCTGGATGCCTTCCAGGACTTCGCCTATCCCAACGCGATCGGCCCGGGGGTCTACGATATCCACACCCCGAACCTTCCCGATGTCGAGGAGATGGTCGCGCTGATGGAGAAGGCCGCCGAGAAGATTCCTGCCGAGCGGCTGTGGGTGAACCCGGACTGCGGGCTCAAGACCCGGGGCTGGGCCGAGGTGGAGCCGGCGCTCATCCATATGGTCGAGGCGGCCAGGACGCTGCGTCGTCGCCATGGCTGAGCCGGCACGCAGGCCACCTTCCGTTATGGGTGGTCTGCCAGGCAGGCCATGCCACGAAGGGGCCGGCGCCAAGGGCGCCGGCCCCTGTTATGCTGAGGGATCGGGATTTCTTCAACCGACAAGGAGGTTGCATGCCCCTGTTCTCTCGCGCTTCGTCTTTCGGCCCTGCCGTCGTTCCCCGCCGGTGGCCGGGCGACATGTCGTCATCCTCTGGCCTGGCCGCCCTCGGGTTGAGCCTGCTGCTGGCCGGCTGCGCCGGCACCCCCACGTCCGCCCCGTCGAGCCCGGCCATCAGTGATGTCAGCCCCCATGCCGACGCCGACCGGGGCGAGGCGGCCAAGGCGCCGCTGATGCCATCGACCTTCTTCGCCGGCGATGCCGAGCGCTTCGAGGCCTGGCGCTGCACGCCGGCCCAGGATCTGGTCACGGCCTTCCCGGCAGGCGAGCTGCGGCTGTGGTCGGCCCATGAGGCCTACCGGCTTAAGGCGACGGCGGCCGCCTCCGGCAGTCACTACGTCGAGGATGACCTGAGCTTTCGGGAGCAGGGGGGCGAGGCGCTGGTGGAGAGCGATCGAGGGCGGCTCGAGTGCCAGCGGGATCAGACTCGGACGGCCCTGACCCGGGCGCAGCGGCCCGGGGTGATGTTCCATGGTCGCGGCAATGAGCCCGGCTGGACGGTGCGCCTGGCTCACGATGCGCCGCGCCTGTCGCTGCTGCTGGATTACGGCGAGCGGGAGATCGAGGCGCCGTACCGGATCACCTCGCTGGACAACGAGCGGGGCCGGGTGACGCTCGCCAGTGGCCGCGCCGACACGCCCTTCGACCTGACCCTCGAGGCGCGGGCCTGCTTCGACAGCATGAGCGGCGAGCCCTTCCCGGTGCGGGTGACGCTTGACGTCGATGGCAGGACCTATCGCGGCTGTGGTCAGGGCATCGCGCCCTGACCCGGGTCGAGGTGTCTGACGGCGGGAAGCTGTCGGGCGACCCCCAGCCTTCGGGTCGCCTGCCTTCCTTTCTATTTTGTCGCATGAAGGGCGCGGATTTTTGCGCTTTTCATGTGATCGTGTGCATCTAGAATGGCGGTCATTCGTTCACATCGACTCTGATAGCAGCCCCCTTACAAGGAGATGTCCATGACCGCTTCAACCAAGGTACTCGTCGTCACCTCATCCATCCTCGGCGAACACAGCCAGTCTCGTGCCCTGGCCGACCATCTCCGGGAGGGCCTCGCCGGCCGAGGAGATGTCACCGTCACCGAGCGCGACCTGATCGCCGACGAGCTGCCGCACCTGGGCAGCGACGAGCTGTCCAGCTGGGGCGTCGAGCCCGCCGAGCGCAGCGCCGAGCAGGCAAGGCTCGCCGGGCGCTCCGATGCCCTGATCGAGGAGCTGCTCGAGCACGACGTACTGGTGCTGGCGGTACCGCTCTATAACCTGGGGGTGCCCTCCCAGCTCAAGGCCTGGTTCGACCGCATTCTGCGTGCCGGCAAGACCTTCCGCTACACCGAGAAGGGGCCGCAGGGGCTGGTCGAGGGCAAGCGCGCCTTGATCCTGGCGACTCGCGGCGGCCAATACGTCGGCACCGAGATGGATTCCCAGACGCCGCATCTCATGTCGATGCTCGGCCTGATCGGCATCAGCGACGTGGACACGGTGTTCGCCGAAGGCCTGGCGATGGGCGAAAAGCACGCCGCCGCTACCCTGAAGGAAGCGCGTCAGGCCATCGATGGCTATCTCGAGCGGCTGTAATGCGTGGATGACGCCTTAGCCGCTTGATGAAGGTAGCGAAGAAACAACACGGCCCCGGTGATGACCGGGGCCGTGTTGTTTGCGTCAAGGCCATCGTGCGAGTCGGAGGCTTCAGCAGCGATGTCAGCAACCTCTCAACAGCTTCGCGCCTCGACTGTCAGGCGCTTGGCCACATGGTCACCGAGGCACAGCGGCGCCTGGTTCAGAGCGCGGCGGGCCAGCTGGCCAAGCGCCTCCTGGGTGCCGCGAGAGCCGGCGTCGAGCTGCTGGCTCGCCACCGGTTGCCAGTCGTTGCCCTCGCGCCTGGCGAGGGTGAAGCTGAAAGGGTGATAGCCGGGAAAGCCCAGGCGCAGATCGGTGGCGACCAGGGTGGTCTCACCGCCAAGCTCACGGCTTGCATAGCGAAGATAGGGCCCCGCGAACCAGGTCAGTCGCGCGCCGGCGGCGGTCGTCTGGGCGGCATCTTCAAGCGTTGCGCCGCGCCGGAAGGTCTCGAGCCTGGGCGGTGCATCGTCGAGCAGGCCGATCAGCGTCTCGTGGTAGGCCTCGCCGTCGACGATGGTGGCGCGCCACAGCAGGGTATTGAAGGGTGTGGGCTGGATCAGCCGCGGCGCGGCGTCGAGGCCGCGTTCGGCCAGCACCGGAGCCAGCCGGTGGTCCATCAGCGTCTTGGCGCCGAGGCCGAAGGCCAGGTAGGCGCAGGACAGGGCCAGGCCGAGGCGACTCGCCGTGACGACCCGGCCGCCGATCAGGCCGAACAGCGTCGCGACCAGCAGCGGCAGGGTATAGAGCGGGTCGATGATGAAGATCGAGGCCCAGCTGACCGGCGGCGTGGCAAGTGGCCACCAGAGCTGGGTGCCATAGGTGGTGAAGGCATCCAGCAGCGGGTGCGTCAGCAGGCAGAGAGTGAAGAATAACCACCAGTGGCCGGGCGAGATCGCCGCGCTGTGGCCACCTCGCCAGCGGGCGAGGCGTGCGGCCAGCGTCGCCAGCAGGGCGGCGAGCCCCGCTAGCACGAACAGCGAATGACTGAAGCCCCGGTGATAGGTGTAGTCGGCGACGGCATCGCCGTAGTCGATCAGCACGTCGAGATCGGGCAGCGTGCCGAGCACGGCACCGCCGATGACGGCCTTGCGACCGAGGCGACGACCGAGCACGGCGCCGCCGACCGCGCCGCCGAGCAGCAGTTGGGTGATGGAATCCATGCCGGAGCCCTCTTGAAGGAAGTTAAAGAGTCAACGCCTTGGAGGGCTCGACTGATAGGGGAGCGCTCAGCGCGCCCAGGGCGGCGCCGCGGCCAGCACGCGAGCCTGCACCGGGCAGTCGTCCCGATGCGCACCGGGCAGGTAGCCGGTGCTCATCAGGAACTCATTAACGATCTCCGGGCCGGTGAAGCGGAAGGTGCGCTTGAAGAGCCGTACCCAGTCGCCGTGGGGCCTGGGGTGGTGCGCCTCGAGCCAGGCCTGAAAGCTGCCATGTTCGCGCCTGAGCCGCTGGACCACCCGGGCGTTGTGGATGGCGGCCTCGACCTTCAGGCGGTTGCGGATGATGCGGGCATCGCTGAGCAGCCGCGCCCGGTCCTCGTCATCGAAGGCCGCGACCCGGTCGATGTCGAAGCCGCGAAAGGCCTCGAAGAAGGCCTCCCGCTTCTTGAGCACGGTCAGCCAGGACAGCCCGGCCTGGTTGATCTCCAGTACCAGCCGCTCGAGCAGGGTGGCATCGTTTACGACCGGAAAGCCGTAGTCGTGGTCGTGATAGGGCCCATGGAAGGGATGCCCGGGGGCCAGGTCGCAGTAGTGGCTCATGCTGTCGCTCTGGGGTGGCGGTGGGGTCACAGGATGACTGACAATCGTGTCGACAGCTTATACCCGAGGGGGGTCGTCATGACATCATCTTCTCTCCGACTGCACCTCGCCGGCGTGCTGCTGGCCGGTATCGCCCTGCCTGCCTGGGCCGAGACGCCCGTGGTGGACATCCACAAGGATCCGGCCTGCGGCTGCTGCACCGCCTGGGCCGAGCACCTGGAAGCCGCGGGCTTCGAGGTCCGGCAGCACGAGACGCGGGACATGCGCGAGCTCAAGGCCGCGCATGGCGTGTCGCCCCGGCTGGCCTCCTGCCACACCGCGGTCGTGGACGGCTATGTGATCGAGGGCCATGTTCCGGCGGCCGACATCCGTCGTCTGCTGGACGAGCGGCCGGAGCTTCAGGGCCTGGCGGTGCCGGGCATGCCCCACGGCTCCCCCGGCATGGAAACGGGGCGCCAGGACGACTATGCCGTGCTGGGCTTTCATGATGACGGCCGCGTGCCGTCGATCTTCACCAACTACAGTCATGATTGAACATCAGGAGTCTTCCCATGCAATACCTTCACACCATGGTCCGCGTCAGCGACCTCGATGCCTCGCTGCACTTCTACTGCGACCTGCTCGGCCTCACCGAGATCAGCCGCAAGGACAGCGAGAAGGGCCGCTTCACCCTGGTGTTCCTCGCCGCGCCGGGCGACGAGGCCCGTGCCCGCGAGGATCGCGCGCCGATGATCGAGCTGACCCACAATTGGGACCCGGAGGAGTACAGCGGCGGTCGCAACTTCGGGCACCTGGCCTATCGGGTCGATGACATCTACGCCCTGTGCGAACGGTTGAAGGCGGGTGGCGTGACCATCAATCGTCCGCCCCGCGACGGCCACATGGCCTTCGTGAAGAGCCCGGACGGCATCTCCGTCGAGCTCCTGCAGGCCGGTGATGCCCTCGCGCCCCAGGAGCCCTGGGCGTCGATGGAGAACACCGGCAGCTGGTGAGGTCGTGACCGGGGAAGATCATCCTCAGTCCGGGCGCATCGCCATGCGGCCGCTGCCGAGGAAGATCAGCGCCAGGCCGCCGGCCAGGAACAGTCCCTGCAGCTCCAGCGCCCAGCCGCCGCTGCCGCCCAGCGCGAACAGCTCCCCGGTGTGCACCAGCACGATGGCGACCAGCATGTTGCCGGCCATCAGGAGGCCGGCCAGGCGAGTCTGCCAGCCGACGATGGCCATCACCGGGGCGACGATCTCGCCGATCAGCACGCCATAGGCCAGGAAGCGCGGCAGTCCGTAGCCATCCAGCAGGCCGCTGATCCAGCTCATGGTCTCCGGGTGCGTCAGCTTGGCGAAGCCGTGCAGCAGTATCAGGCCGCCGACGGCGAGTCGCAGGATCAGCTTGCCGAGGGCGTCGTTGTGCAGGGCGTGCAGCATGGAGTCTCTCCTTGTGGGTCGGTCGTTCCTTGTGGGCCCGAGGGCCCTGTCATGCGCCGGATTCATGTCGTGCGCGCCTTGCGAGGCGGCCACGGCCAGTATACAAGAGTCCCTATGACGCGACCGCGATAGTCGTCCAACTCAACGAACGACCAGGCAGACGGAAAAAAGGAGTCAAGATGGGCAAGGGATGGTTCATGGGAGTCGTGCTGGCGGGCCTGCTGGCGGGATGCAGCGCGACCCCGCCGCTGGACTACAGCGGCGGGGATCGAGCGACGGCGCACGGCTCGCCGGTGATCGGGCCCCGTTGGACGCTGATCCTGATCGGCACCAGCAAGCGCTGGCGCCACGATCGCACACCCTATTTCGAGGTGGTGCCCCAGGGCGGCGAGTTGCGCCTGGTCGGCTTCGACGGCTGCAATCGCCTCAATGGTCTGGTGCGCCTGGAGAGCGGCGAGCGTTTCGCCGTCGATGACCTGGCCTCGACCCGCATGGCCTGCCCGCACCATGAGGATGCCGAGAAGGTCGGGGCCATCCTCGAGGGCTCCTATCGCTACCTGATCGACCATGACCGGCTGGTGCTGTTCGGCCGCGACAGCCGGGTGCTGGGCGGATTCCGCCGCGGCGGGCCCTGACGCGCGCCCTCCGACACCAAACGAACGACAACGCCGCCCCGAGGGGCGGCGTTGTCGTTGATGAGGGCATCATCGAAGGCCCAGGTATCGAAAGGCCAAAGCATCGGAAGGCCGAAGCATCGGAAGGCCGAAGCATCGCAAGGCTCAGGTCTCGACCAGTGCCGGGGCCGCTAGCTCAGCCGCGGCGCCGAGGGCTTTTCGGCCGGCACCGGGGCCGTTTGTTCGCCACGGCCCCGGGTGGCATCAAGCGCTCAAAGCGCGGCGATCTTGTCGCGCTGCTCGGCGAGCAGGGTGCGGGCGGCCTTGAAGTCGGCCAGCTTGTCGCGCTCCTTCTGCACCACGGCCTCCGGGGCCTTGGCGGTGAAGCTCTCGTTGGACAGCTTCTTCTCGGTCCCCATGATCAGCTTGTCCTGCTTCTCGATCTCCTTGGCAAGGCGCGTAAGTTCCACGTCCTTGTCGATCAGGTCGGCCATCGGCACCAGCACTTCCATCTCGCCGACCAGCTGGGTGGCGCAGAGCGGGGCGGCGGCCGGGTCGTCGAGCCAGGTCACGCTCTCAAGCTTGGCGAGCTTCGCAAGGAACAGGCGGTTGGCCTCCAGGCGCTCCCGATCGCCGGCGTCGCCCTTGGTCAGCAGCACCTCGAGGGCCTTGCCCGGCGCGATGTTCATCTCGGCGCGGATGTTGCGCACCGCGACGATCACGCCCTTCAGCCACTCGATGTCGCGGGTCGCCTGCTCGTCGATCTTCGCCTGCTCGGCCTCAGGCCAGGGCTGCGTCATGATCGAGGGCGAGGCCGCGGTGTCGATGCCAGCCAGCGGGGCCACTCTTTGCCAGATCTCCTCGGAGATGTAGGGCATCATCGGGTGCGCCAGGCGCAGGATGGCCTCGAGCACCCGCACCAGGGTGCGGCGGGTACCGCGCAGGGCGGCCTCACTGGCGGCCTCGTCCCACAGCACCGGCTTGGAGAGTTCCAGGTACCAGTCGCAGTACTCGTTCCACACGAAGTCGTAGAGCGCCTGGGAGGCGTGGTCGAAGCGGAATTCCTCCAGCGCCTTGGTGACCTGAGCCTCGGTCTGCTGCAGGCGCGAGATGATGAAGCGGTCGGCCAGCGACAGCTCGATCTCGGCCTGAGGGGCGAGCCCCGTGTCCTGATCCTCGGCGTTCATCAGCACGTAGCGCGAGGCGTTCCACAGCTTGTTGCAGAAGTTGCGGTAGCCGTCCAGGCGGCCCATGTCGAACTTGATGTCGCGCCCTGTGGTGGCCTGGGACAGGAAGGTGAAGCGCAGCGCATCGGTGCCGTGGGGCTCGATGCCCTCGCTGAATTCGGCGCGGGTGGCCTTGGCGATCGCCTTGGCCTTCTGCGGCTGCATCATGTTGCCGGTGCGCTTCTCGACCAGGTCGTCGAGGCTGATGCCGTCGATCAGGTCGATGGGATCCAGCACGTTGCCCTTGGACTTGGACATCTTCTGGCCTTGGGCGTCGCGTACCAGGCCGTGGACGTAGACCTTCTTGAAGGGCACCTCATCGGTGAACTTGAGCGTCATCATGATCATCCGGGCGACCCAGAAGAAGATGATGTCGAAGCCGGTGACCAAGACACTCGACGGGTGGAAGGTGGCCAGTTCCGGGGTCTGCTCGGGCCAGCCGAGGGTGCCGAAGGTCCACAGCCCTGAGCTGAACCAGGTGTCCAGTACGTCCTCGTCCTGATGAAGGGCGACGTCGGCGGAAAGGCCATGCTTCTCGCGGACCTCGGCCTCGGTGCGACCGACGTAGACGCGGCCTTCGGCGTCGTACCAGGCCGGAATGCGGTGACCCCACCACAGCTGGCGGGAGATGCACCAGTCCTGCAGGTCGCGCATCCAGGCGAAGTACATGTTCTCGTAGTTCTTGGGCACGAACTCGATGTCGCCGTTCTCGACCGCGGCGATGGCCGGCTTGGCCAGCTCCTCGACGGCGACGAACCACTGATCGGTGAGCAGCGGCTCGATGACATCGCCCGAGCGATCACCGTAGGGCAGGGTGTTGGTGACGGCCTCGACCTTCTCGAGCAGGCCGGCCGCGTCCATGTCGGCGACCAGCGCCTCGCGGGCCGCGAAGCGGTCGAGCCCGGCATAGGCGGCCGGCAGGCTAGCGTCCTCGTCCGGCTGCGGACGGCCTTGCAGGTCGAAGATCTCGGCGCGATCGCGGATCTTGGCGTCCTGCGTCATCACGTTGATCAGCAGATGCCCCTGGCGCTTGCCGACCTCGTAGTCGTTGAAGTCGTGAGCCGGGGTGATCTTCACGCAGCCCGAGCCCTTGTCCATGTCGGCATGCTCGTCGGCCACAATCGGGATGCGACGGCCCACCAGCGGCAGTTCGATGAACTTGCCGATCAGCGAGGCAAAGCGCGGATCCTTGGGGTTGACCGCCACACCGGTGTCGCCGAGGAGGGTTTCGGGGCGGGTGGTAGCAACGATCAGGTGATCCTTACCCTCGTCGGTGGTTATGCCATCGGCGAGCGGGTAACGGAAGTGCCAGAACTGGCCCTGCTGCTCCTTGTTCTCGACCTCGAGATCGGAGATCGCCGTGTGCAGGGTCGGGTCCCAGTTGACCAGGCGCTTGCCGCGATAGATCAGGTTCTCTTCATAGAGCCGTACGAAGACTTCCTGCACCGCCTGATAGAAGCCGTCGTCCATGGTGAAGCGCTCGCGGCTCCAGTCGACGCTGGCGCCCATGCGGCGCAGCTGGCGAGTAATGTGGCCGCCGGATTCCTGCTTCCACTCCCAGATCTTGTCGGTGAAGTCCTCGCGGCCCAGGTCGTGACGGGTCTGGCCGGTCTCGGCGGCGAGCTTGCGTTCCACCAGCATTTGGGTGGCGATGCCGGCGTGGTCGGTGCCTACCTGCCACAGGGTGTTGTTGCCCTGCATCCGCTTCCAGCGCGTCAGGGTATCCATGATGGTGTCCTGGAAGGCGTGGCCCATGTGCAGGCTGCCGGTCACGTTGGGCGGCGGAATCATGATCGAGAAGGGCTGGCCCTCACCGCTGGGAGCGAAGCGGTTGTCGGCTTCCCAGCGCTCGTACCAGCGGGTTTCGATCTGTTCGGGTTGGTAGGTCTTGTCCATTGCAAACTCTGCCTGAAGAAGTGCTGCCTGAATGAGGAGCGACGCCGGACCGCGCTCGATCGGCGTGGAAAGCGCGAAAAATGGGCCCGATTATAGCCTGCCGGGGCCGTCGCGTCATGACCGTCGGCCGGTGGTCCGGTGCTCCGATGGCTGGGGAAGGTCGACCGGAGTGACGGCGGCCGAGGCGTCGTCAGTGGGCGCTATCGGTCGTGCTGGGCGGGCAGGTGATGGGGGGTGACCGGGTAGCCGCGCTGCTTGTAGGTGCGCCAGCACTCGCGCTTGGCGGTGAGCACGTCCTGATGCTGGTTGATGATCTCGGCGACCCGGGAGAAACGCGAGAACCACTCGGGGATCTCCGGGTGCAGGTTGAGCATCGCCATGTCGGGGTCCATCTCCCGGGCCGGGTCCGGTGGACCCTGCCAGCCGATGGTCACCGGTACCGTGGCCGCCATCTCGCTGCCGATCACCGCATGGGGCAAATAGCTCTCGGGCTTGAAGGTCCACAGCCGCTCGTCGATGAGTGTGGCCATGGCCTCGTCTTCGGCGTGCAGGTGCAGCCGGAAGCCCTTGCGATGGATGGTCTCGGCGAGCCGGCAGGCGAAGCCGAGCCGGGCGTCGAGGGTGGTGTCGGGGAGAATATAGAAATCGATCTGGGTCATGGGATCTCGGGCCGGCCTGTCGGCGACATGAGTGCGTCCGGTGGCAAGCCTTCGCGATGGCGCGGTGAATCCATCCCTGGACGCTACCTTTGCCATCCATGGCAAAGGACCCTCGCTTCGTCTTGCCACCGGCGCATCATTGCCTGGGCCTGGAAGGAAGTGATCAGGCCAGGCGGGTCATCCAGCCGCGCGTATCCTCGCGACGACCGTACTGCAGGTCGAGCAGCTGACTGCGCAGGCGCTTGGCGACCGGGTTACCGTTGTCGCCGGCCAGGCGGATGGGGCCGTCCTCGGTGACCAGCTCGCCCACCGGGGTGATCACCGCGGCGGTGCCGCAGGCGAAGACCTCGGTGATCTCGCCGGAGGCCGCGCCCTCGCGCCACTCGTCGATGCTGATGGCGCGCTCTTCCGGGGTCAGGCCCTCGTCGGCGGCCATCTCGAGGATGGAGCCGCGAGTCACGCCCTCGAGGATGGTGTCGGTGAGACGCGGAGTGACGATGCGGCCGTCCTTGTAGACGAAGAACAGGTTCATGCCGCCGAGCTCTTCGATCCACTTGTTTTCGATGGCGTCGAGGAAGGCGACCTGGCTGCAGTGGTTGTCCGCGGCCTCCTTCTGGGCGGCCAGCGAGGCGGCGTAGTTGCCGCCGCACTTGGCGAAGCCGGTGCCGCCGGGGGCGGCGCGCTTGTAGTGGGAGGACAGCCAGATCGACACCGGTGCCACGCCGCCCTTGAAGTAGGCGGCGGCGGGGGAGGCGATCACGTAGTAATCGACCTCCTTGGAGGGCCGCACGCCGAGGAAGCTCTCGCTGGCGATCATGAAGGGGCGCAGGTAGAGGCTCGACTCCTCACCCTCGTGGGCCGGCGTCGGCACCCAGTCGCTGTCCAGCGCGAGCAGGGCCTTCAGCGAGCCGATGAAGGTCTCGTCGTCGAGCTCCGGCAGCGCCAGGCGACGAGCGCTGCGACGGAAGCGCTCGGCGTTCTTCTCCGGGCGGAAGGTCCATACCGAGCCGTCGGCATGGCGGTAGGCCTTGATGCCTTCGAAGATTTCCTGGGCGTAGTGCAGCACGGCGGCGGCCGGATCGAGGGTCAGGGGGCCGTAGGGACGTACCTCCTGGCCATGCCAGCCGGCGTCTTCGGTCCAGCGCACGTGCGCCATGTGATCGGAGAAGTACTGACCGAACCCGGGGCTCTCGAGAATGGTGTCGCGGATCTGGGGAGCCGTGGGGTGGGCGGTCGGCCGAACGTCGAAGCCTGAAGGGGTCACAGGAGGGTCTCCATAGCAGCAGTAGGCACGCGGGGCCTGATCGTGTTCGAGGAACGGGGTTCCATCACATAAGACAGCGGGCCGGGAGGTCCCGGCCCGCGATGCCTAAACGCTAGCACGCCGCTTGGGCGATGCGAAGCCTCACTCGCCGCCGGCGACGGCCTCGGCCAGTTCGGTCTCGCGGTCGAGCAGGTACTGGGTCAGCAGACCCACCGGGCGGCCGCTGGCGCCTTTCTGCTTGCCGGACTCCCAGGCGGTGCCGGCGATGTCCAGGTGCGCCCAGGGGAACTTGTCCGCGAAGCGCGACAGGAAGCAGGCGGCGGTGATGGTGCCCGCCGGACGCCCGCCGATGTTGGCCAGGTCGGCGAAGTTGGAGTCGAGCTGCTCCTGGTACTCGTCCCACAGCGGCAGGTGCCAGGCGCGGTCCCAGGCGGTCTCGCCGGCGTCCAGCACGTCCAGCGCCAGGTCATCGTCGTTGGACAACAGGCCGGTGGCATGGTGGCCAAGCCCGATGATGACGGCCCCGGTGAGGGTGGCGATGTCGAGCACGCTGGCCGGCTCGAAGCGCTCGGCGTAGGTCAGCGCGTCGCACAGCACCAGGCGGCCCTCGGCGTCGGTGTTGAGCACCTCGACGGTCAGCCCCTTGAGGGTCTTGATGATGTCGCCAGGCTTGGTGGCGCGGCCATCGGGCATGTTCTCGGCGGCGGCGACGATCGCCACCAGGTTGATCTTGGGCTTGATGGCAAGCGTCGACTTGACGGTGCCGAACACGCTGGCCGCGCCGCACATGTCGAACTTCATCTCGTCCATGCCCGCACCGGGCTTCAGCGAGATGCCGCCGGTATCGAAGGTGATGCCCTTGCCGATCAGCACATGGGGTGCCTCGTCCGGGTCATCGGCGCCCTGGTATTTCATCACGATCAGCCGCGAGGGCTCCTCGCTGCCACGGCCCACGGAGAGCAGCGAGTGGGCGCCCAGCGCCTCCAGGGCCTCCTCGTCGAGGATCTCGGTGGCAAGCGCGCCATCGGAGCCTGCCGCCAGCTGCTCGGCCTGCTCGGCGAGATAGCGCGGCGTGCAGACGTTGGCCGGCAGGTTGCCGAGGGTACGGGTGTAGTTCATGCCCTCGCCGACGGCGGCGCCGATGCGGGCGCCTTCCTTGGCCTTGGCCGCGTCGTCGCTTTCGCTGACCAGCAGGGTCACCTGCTCCAGGCGCGGGGCCGGGGCGGGCTCGGACTTGAACTCGGTGAAGCGGTAGACGCTGCGGCTGGCGGCCTCGCTGATCATGCGCGCCTTCCACTGGGTGTCACGATCCGGCACCGGCACGTCGGTCAGGGCCACGCTGGCCTCGCTGGCCGGCAGGTCGGCCAGCGCCGCGAAGGTGGCGTCCAGCGCCTTGCGGAAGCTGCCTTCGTTGCACTTGTCGCGCTCACCGAGGCCCACCAAGAGCAGCCTATCGGCATTGAGGCCGGGAGCGAAGGGAATCATCTGCACGCGGCCGAGATCGGCGCTGAAGTCGCCGCGCTCGATCAGCTGGCCGATCAGGCGCTCGCTGGCATCGTTGAGCTTGGCGGCCGCCGGGAGCAGGTCGCCGTCCTTGAACACCGGAAGGGCGATGCAGGCCGTTTCGGCCTTGGCCGGGTTGGCCGTCTGAACAGGGAATTCCATGGCGTCTCCACAAGACAAGCGAAGGGGGATTCTGGATAATGCCGGCACGGCCGGGTGCGCCGTGGCCGACGTCCCAGTGTACGCAAAGCGCTGGCGCATTGCATGGGGCGCGGTATGGGATACCCGGGCCCGCCGGGCGGGAGGCCGGCGACAGCACAGGGCAAGCGTCGCCAGCCGAGGCGGCCTGCCGGAAGACACGGGAGACCGTCTTGATCATTTTTCGTTACCTGACCCGCGAGATCCTGCAGACCATGGCCGCGGTGGCCGGGGTGTTGCTGCTGGTGATCATGGGCAGTCGCTTCATTCGCTACTTCACCAATGCCGCCGACGGCGAGATTCCAGCAAGCATCCTCGGCACCCTGATGCTCTATCACCTGCCGGGTTTCCTCGAGCTGATCCTGCCGCTGGCCTTCTTCCTCGGCATCCTGCTGGCCTACGGGCAGCTCTACCTGAACAGCGAGATCACCGTGCTGGTGGCCTGTGGCATGAGCCCCAACCGGCTGTTGCAGGTCAGCCTGCTGCCGGCCGCCCTGGTGGCGGTGATGGTGGGCGTGTGCAGCCTGTGGCTGACGCCTGCGGGCGCCGATCACAACGAGACGCTGATCGAGGAGCAGAAGAGCCGGCTCGACTTCAGTGCCCTGGCCCCGGGGCGCTTCCAGGACTTTGGCAATGGCCGTACCGCCTATACCGAGGCCTTCAACGAGGATCAGACCCGCATGCAGGAGGTGTTCATCAGCGAGCGACAGCGCCGCAGCGACGGCACCCCCGGCAACGTGGTGACCCGGGCCGCCGAAGGCTACCAGGCCCGCGACGAGGAGACCGACAGCCGCTTCCTGGTGCTCAGCGACGGCCTGCGCTACAGCGTCGATCCCGGCAACCCGGTGGCCGAACGGCTGGCCTTCGAGACCTACGCGGTGCGCCTGGCATCGGACCGGGCGGCCCGCGCCGATGACGACCCGGAACTCGCCAGCACGCCCGAGCTGCTGGCCCTGGGCACGGCACCGGCCATGGCACAGCTGCAGTGGCGGTTGTCGATGCCGCTGATGGTGCTGGTACTGACCCTGATCGCCCAGCCGCTGTCGAAGGTCAATCCGCGCCAGGGCCGCTTCGGCAAGCTGCTGCCGGCGATCTTTCTGCATATCGCCTACCTGAGCCTGTTGCTGACCGCCCAGGACGCCATCGCCCAGGGCAGCCTGCCGATGGCTGTGGGCATGTGGCCGATCCATCTGGCCTTCCTGCTGATCGGCCTGTGGCTGCTGCGTCGCTCGCGTCTGGCGGGGGTGAACTGATGCTGCTCGATCGTCTCGACCGCTACATCGCCCGCAACGTGCTGGCGGCGATCCTGGTGGTGCAGGTGGTGCTGCTGGGCCTCGACCTGGTGATCACCTACATCAACGATCTGGGCGATGTCGAGGGCGGCTACGGTGCCTTCGACGTGCTGCTGTACCTGATCATGCGCCTGCCGTTCCGCTTCTATCAGTATGCCCCGGTGGGGGTGCTGATCGGCTCGCTGATCGGGCTCGGCAGCATGGCCACCAGCAACGAGCTGACCGTGATGCGCGCCGCCGGGCGTTCCCTGACCCGCATCCTGTGGGGGGTGATGAAGCCGGTGATCCTGATCGTGATGATCCTGCTGGTGATCGCCGAGTTCGTCAGTCCCCGCACCGAGCAGTTCGCCAACGCCTGGCGCCTTGAACAGATGCAGGGCGAGGGCGCCCTGGTCACCGAGCGGGGCGGCTGGCAGCGCGAGGGCGACAGCGTCTATCGCTTCGGCGCCATCCGCGCCGACGACACCGTGCTCGACCTGACCCGCTACCGCTTCGAGGACCGGGAGCTGATCGCGGCGCTGCATGCCAGCCAGGCGGTCTGGGAAACCGATCACTGGGTGCTGCGCAACGTGGACGTCACCCGCTTCTTCGCCGAGCGCACCGAGGTCGAACACCATGATCGCCTGGCCTGGGAGACCGACCTGACCCCGGATCAGCTCAACCGGCTGCTGCGCGACGTCGACAGCCAGGCGCCCAGTGAGTTGTGGGCCTATGCTCGCTATCTCGAGCGCCAGGGCCAGCAGGCCACCGAGCCGCTGTTGTATTTCTGGCAGAAGCTGATGCTGCCGCTGACGCTGGGCTCGCTGGTGCTGATCGCGGCTTCCTTCGTGTTCGGCCCGCTGCGCAGCGTGGCCGCGGGTACCCGCGTCTTCTACGGGGTGATCACCGGGCTCTCCTTCAAGTACCTGCAGGACCTGCTGGCGCCGGCCTCGACGGTCTTCGGCTTCTCGCCGGTCTGGGCGGTGCTGGGGCCGACGCTTCTGTGTACGTTGCTGGGCCTCTACCTGTTGAGGCGCAGTGGCTGACTGAGCCATCGAGCGGAGCGCGACGCTTTGCTCGTGGTCGAAGGCGTTAACACCCGTCCTTGTCCAGGGCCAACGCCAGGCCTGCCGGTCGCGTGATCCGTCATCCGCCAATCAGGAGTTTCGATGCGCAAGCGCTTTTCCGATCTCGATCAGACCTGGCCCGCGGGCCTCGGCCGCCGGCTCGGTGCGATGATCTACGACGGCCTGATCCTGATGGCGATCTGGATGCTGCTGGGCTTCGTGGCCGTGGCCATGAACGGCGGCGAGGCCAACACCTCGCCGCTGTTCCATAGCCTGCTGTTCGTCGCCACCTTCGCCTTCTTCGCCTTCTTCTGGATGCGCGGCGGCATGACGCTGGGCATGCAGGCCTGGCGGCTGCGGGTTCAGACGCCTGACGGTCAGGCCCTGAGCCTGCCCCAGTGCCTGATGCGCTTCCTCGTGGCTGGGCTCTCCTTCGCGGCCCTGGGCCTTGGCTACTGGTGGATCCTCTTCGACGGCGAGCGGCGTGGCTGGTCGGATATCGCCTCGCATTCCCGGGTGGTGGTGCTGCCCAAGCCGGACAGATAGGCCTGGCGCCGGACCTGAAACGCGCTTGGTGGCACGACACACCGTCGGCGGCAGGCGAGCGCTCGGCGACAATCGCCGCCATGGCCTTGCAAGTCTCTATGCGAATCATTTACATTCATCACATCGGCGATAGCGAGGTGATGTATGTACGTATGTCTGTGCAAGGGCGTGTCCGACCGCGCGATCCGGGAAGCCGTCAGCGACGGTGCCCGCAGCTGGCGCGAGGTGCGCGAGCGCACCGAGTGCGCGACCCAGTGCGGCAAGTGCGCCTGCATGGCCAAGACCCTCACCCGCGAGGCGATCGCCGAGGAAATGATGACCGCCGATCTGGCCTACGCCGTTTAAGCGGGGTGCCGTCGGCGTCTCTGTGTGCCTCGCCCCCTGTGTGCCATCGCACGCCGCCCCAGGACGCGCCTTCTCGCCGCTGGGTGCTCTTCTCAGTTGGCAGTCATTTCCCTTTAACATCCTGTCCTGATTCGACTTTCTTAAGATGCTGGGGGATACTTCGAGCATCGCGGGGCAGCCTCCACTGTCCCTATTGTTTCGCGTCCGCCCCGGCGGACCCGGTTTCGGGAGACGTCCTCATGAAAGGCGATGCCAAGGTCATCCAGTACCTCAATACCGTGCTCGGCAATGAGCTGGTGGCCATCAACCAGTACTACCTGCATGCCAAGATGTATCAGGACTGGGGCCTGGCGGCGCTGGGCAAGTGGGAGTACGAGGAATCCATCGAGGAGATGAAGCACGCCGATACCCTGATCGAGCGCATCCTCTTCCTCGAGGGCCTGCCCAACCTGCAGGACTACGGCAAGCTGCTGATCGGCGAAAACACCCGCGAGATGCTCGAGTGCGATCTCAAGCTCGAGCACAAGGCGCATGCCGACCTCAAAGACGCCATCGCTCACTGCGAGCAGGTCCGCGACTACACCAGTCGTGACCTGTTCCAGAAGATCCTCGACGACGAGGAGGAGCATATCGATCACCTCGAGACCGAGCTTGGCCTGATCGATGCGGTGGGCATTCAGAATTACCTGCAGAAGCAGATGCAGACGCCCTGAAGACAGGGCGCGATGGCTGACGCGAGGCTCGAGGTTCATGAGGCACGCGCCAGCCATCGGCTGCATGAGCGGCTGCATGACCGGCCGTGCAAGTTGCCGCATGACCTCCACATAATCTCCGCATAACCACAGAAGGCGCCCTAAGGGGCGCCTTCTGCGTGTCGGGCTGTTGTACGGGCCGTCTTCAGTCGAAGGCCTTCTCCAGGGCGAAGCGGGGCACCGGCTCGCCCTGCACCTCCACGTTCTCGCAGAACATGGAAAGCGGCCTGACCCAGAGGCCGTAGTCGCCGTAGAGGGCGCGGTAGACCACCAGGGCCTCCTCGGTCTCGCTGTGCTGTGCCACGCCCATCACCTCGTAGCGGGCGCCCTTGTAATGGACATAGATGCCCGGCACCGGGCGGGGAGTATCATGCGCGATCATCGGAAGGCTCCTGAGCGGCGGTAGTCGGGGGGCGGGCATCGGCCTGGGCGCGGGCGGCCTTGCGCGCCAGGCGTTCCATCACCCGGGCGGCGGCGGCGAAGCCGAAGGCGCCGGTGACGAAGGTGGCGGCGCCAAAGCCGCTGGCGCAGTCCAGGCGGGTGCTCTCGCCGTCACTTGGCTTGGTATGACAGACCTCGCCGTCGGCGCCGGGATAGACCAGCTGTTCGTCGGAATACACGCATTCGACGCTGAAACGGCGCTTGGGATTACGGGAGAACCCGTAATCGCGGCGCAGTCGGGCGCGCACCTTGGCAAGCAAAGGATCATGCTCGGTGCGGGTCAGGTCGGCGATGCGGATGCGGGTCGGGTCGAGCTGGCCGCCGGCGGCGCCGGTCACGGTCAGACCGAGCTTGCGTCGCTTGCACCAGGCGATCAGCGCCGCCTTGGCGATCACGCTGTCGATGGCATCGACCACATGATCGGCATCGGCGGGAATCCGCTCGGCCAGGTTGGTGGGGGTGACGAAGGCGCTGTCGGCGATCACCTCGATGCCTGGCGAGATCGCCCGGCAGCGCTCGGCCAGCACCTCGACCTTGGGTCGGCCGATGGTGCCGTCCAGGGCATGCAGCTGGCGGTTGACGTTGGACACGCAGACATCGTCGAGATCGATCAGGGTCAGCTTGCCGATGCCGGCCCGGGCCAGGGCCTCCACCGTCCAGCTGCCCACGCCGCCGACGCCCACCACCACCACATGGGCGAGGCGAAAGTGGGCGGCGGCGCGCTGGCCGTAGAGGCGCCGGATGCCACCGAAGCGGAAGTCGTAGTCGGCATCAGGAAGGGACGGGTCGGTATCGGTCATGGGCTCGACATCGTGGCTTAGATCGTGGACGGGTCGGTCGTGGACGGTTCGGTCGTGGCCTCTTCGAGGCGGTAGCCGGCGCGCGGCAGATGGGCGTTCCAGCCGAAGCGGTCGAACAGCTGTGTCATGTCCTCCTCGAGGCCGGCATTCACGATCAGGCGTTCGCCGCTCACCGGGTGATCGAAGCCCAGCTCCACCGCCGCCAGCAAGAGCCGGGACGTGTCCAGGTTCTCGCTGAAGAAGCGGTTGTGGTTGCCCTTGCCGTGCCTGGCATCGCCGATGATCGGGTAGCCGCGCCGCGACAGGTGGCGGCGGATCTGGTGGCGGCGCCCGGTCAGCGGCCTTGCCTCCATCAGCGAGTAGCGGCTGCTGGGGTAACGGTCGACCCGCACCGGCAGCTCGACGCTATCCAGGCGCCGCACCTCGGTGGCCGCCGCCATCGCCGGCATCTCGGCCTTCGGCCGGCGGCCATCTTCCTCGCGCAGGGCGTAGTCGAGGCGCTCGGCCTCGGGGCCCTGGCCGCGCACCACCGCCAGGTAGCGCTTGCTGACCCGTTGCTCGGCGAAGGCCTCGCCGAGGGTGCGGGCGATCTGGGATGACAGCGCGAAGACCAGCACCCCGGAGGTCGGCCGGTCCAGGCGATGTACCGGATAGACGTGGCGCCCCAGCTGGTCGCGCAGCAGCTGCAGCGCGAAGCGGGTCTCGCCACGGGCAAGCGCCGTGCGATGCACCAGCAGCCCCGAGGGCTTGGCGATCACGACCAGGGTATCGTCCTGATAGAGGATGGGAAGCGGTGCGGACATGAAACGACTGCGGCTGAAAAGGGGGTTCATTGTCGCCGCTCGGCGCGGGGATGTCATCCGCCCCGGCGGGACATCCCCGCAGGCCGCTGGCCGTGTCGATGGCGTGGGGCGCCTGTTGGGCGTTTTCCGGCGCCCCCCTCTGCGTTGCCCGCGGGGATTATGGCAAGCTGGCGGCAAGTTCCCCGATACGTTTTCAGCAAAGACGAGACGACCATGCGCGACACTTCCCGTCCACACCTGGTGGTGCTGACTGGCGCCGGCATCAGCGCCGAGAGCGGCATTCGCACCTTTCGTGCAAGCGATGGCCTCTGGGAGGAGCATCCCATCGAGGCGGTGGCCACCCCGGAGGGCTTCGCCCGCGACCCGGCCCGGGTGCTGCGCTTCTACGACGAGCGCCGGGAGCAGGTGCGTGGCGCCATGCCCAACGCCGCCCACCGGGCGCTGGCCGAGCTGGAAGGGGCGGGGTTTCGGGTCAGTATCGTCACCCAGAACATCGATGACTTGCACGAGCGGGCCGGCTCCCGTGACGTCCTGCACCTGCATGGCGAGATCCTGATGGCCCGCTCCTCGGTGGACGAGCGGCTACGCTACCCGCTGCGCGAGGGCGGCATTCGCCTGGGCGATGTCTGTGACAAGGGCAGCCAGCTGCGCCCGGACGTGGTCTGGTTCGGCGAGGCGGTGCCGCGCTACGCCGAGGCCTGCGACCTGGTCGCCGAGGCGGACATGTTGTTGGTGGTGGGCACTTCCCTTGCCGTGATGCCGGCGGCCCTGCTCCTCGATCAGGTGCCCCTGGACGCCGAGGCGGTGCTGGTCGACCCCGAGGCGGATGCCCTGGCGCCGCCCGGGGTCGCGCGGCTCGCCCTGCCGGCGGGGCAGGGCGTACCGCAGCTAGTGAGGCACTGGCTGGCCAGCGGCCGGCTGGCGCTGCCCGAGCCCTTCTCTGCCGCCCTGCTCGAGACCTAACGCGCGACGATCAGGCATAGACAGGCGATGGCAGGTGAGGAAGGAAAGGCATAAGCGCCTTCATTCGTTAGTGCGCATACGGCATGATAGTCGACCCGCTCGATGTTGATCTCACCGGGCGGAAATCAAGAGCCGTCTCAACGGCCTGACGGTCAGGCTCCGGCTTGGCCACTTTTCATGACGCAACGCCAAGGACACCTCATGCACGTCTTCGAACGCCTCAATCGCCTCTTCCCCGTGTGGGCGATCCTCTTCGCCCTCGCCGCCGCCTGGCAGCCCACCTGGTTCACCGGCCTGGCGGGTCAGATCAAGCTGCTGCTCGCGCTGATCATGTTCGCCATGGGCCTGACCCTGTCGCGTCAGGATTTTCTCGGCGTGCTGCGAGCCCCCAAGCCGGTGGCGGTGGGCATCGTGCTGCAGTTCACCCTGATGCCGCTGGCGGCGCTGGCCGTCTCGAGGCTGCTGGGTCTTGACCCGGCGCTGACCGTCGGCATGGTGCTGGTCGGCGCCACCGCCGGCGGCACCGCCTCCAACGTCATGGCCTGGCTGGCCGGCGGCCACGTGGCGCTGTCGGTGTCGATGACGCTGGTCTCCACGCTGGTCTCGGTGGCTGCCACGCCGCTGCTGACCTGGCTCCTGGTCGGCGAGAGCATCGCCGTGCCGGTGGCCGGGATGTTTTTGAGCATCGCCCAGCTGGTGATCGCGCCGATCGCCTTGGGTGTAGTGGTGCACCATCTGCTCGGCGAGCGGGTGCGCCGCGTCGAGCCGCTGCTGGCGACGCTGGCCATGGCGGCCATCGTGCTGATCATCGCCATCGTGGTGGGCCTCAACGCCGAACGGCTGCTGACGCTCGGGCCGCTGGTGGCGCTGGCGGTGGTGCTGCACAACGGCATCGGCCTGGCCGGCGGCTACGGCTTGGCGCGGCTGATGGGCTTCGAGGAGCGTATCAGCCGCACCGTGGCCATCGAGGTCGGGATGCAGAACTCCGGCCTCGCGGTGGCGCTGGCCAGCCAGTTCTTCTCGGCAAGCGCGGCGCTGCCGGGCGCGCTTTTCTCGGTGTGGCACAACGTCTCCGGCTCGCTCCTGGCCGGCTACTGGAAGCGTCGTCCGGCCAAACAGCAGGAGGCGCCGGCCACCGCGCTGCGCTGAGGAGAAGGCGCCGTCGTGCCAGGCCGTGCATGATAGAATGCGCGGCCTATCAAGCGACGACCCCGAGTCTCATTACGCCATGAATGACACCACCGAGCCGGTGGGCGCACCCGCCGGCCCTGGCTCCTCCGCCGACGAGGCGGCCGATATTCCCGCCGACCCCGCGACCGGTCGGCCGCGACCGCCGCGGCGCGAGTTCAAGGCGCGAGGCAGCACCGTGACCCGCTGCGAGACCTGCCGCCTGCCGGCGCTGAACTGCCTGTGTCCCTATCGGGCCGAGGCGGAGAGCCTTTCACGCTTCTGGTTGATCACCCATCCGCTCGAGCATCTCAAGCCGACCAATACCGGGCGGCTGATCGCCGATGTGCTGCCGAGTACCGAGGTCTTCACCTGGTATCGCACCGAGCCGGACGCGCGGCTGCTCGAACTGCTCGCGGATGAGCGCTTCGCGCCCTTCGTGATCTTTCCCGATGATCAGCCGGACTACGCCGACCGGGTGGTGGGTATGGATGCGGTGCATGATGCCAAGGATCCCGCCACGGGAGCGGGCGCCAGGATACCGGTGTTCATCATCCTCGATGGCACCTGGCGCCAGGCGCGGCGCATCTTCCGTCGCAGCCCCTACCTCGACCGGCTGCCGGTGTTACCGCTGGCGACAGAGCGGGAGACTCGCTACCGGCTGCGCAAGCCTGCGTCCAAGGCGCACCTGTGCACCGCCGAGGTGGCCGTGGAGCTGCTGCGCCAGGCCGGCGATCAGGATGCCGGCGGCGTGCTTGATGACTACTTCGATGCCTTCAACGACAGCTATGGTGCCAGCCGGAGCCACCGCCGACTGGAGGCGCCGACGCCGGCGATGACGCGTCTGCTGGCGCGGCGAAAGGAGTAGGCGAGAGACATAGAGGCTCTGGCTCAGTGCCTCCGGATGGCGACGACGGTGGGTATTGTCCTGTCAGCGGTGCTGCCTGGCCTTAACCAGTTCATCGATCACGCCCTCGCTGCCGGGAGCGAGGCCCAGCGGCTGGGTCTTGCCGCAGCTGAGGCAATGGCAACGCCGCTGCTCGTAGAGCGGGGTGAAGCGCTTCCAGGTGTCAGGCGCTCGCGTGACCTCCAGGGCGCCGCAGTCGCACATCAGGATGAGGCTTTCATGGGGTCCCGCACCTAGCAACACCGCTTGCATGTGATCTCCCTTTCCTTGGGGTAGTCCGCGGCCGGCAGAGCCGGTGAACAAAAGAAGCCCTGAGCCCGATCACACCCCAGCTGGCACAGTCTGCGTGCCTGCTGGCGGGTCTCCCTCCCTTACGCCGTCACATCAGGCTCAAATTCATGACCCGCCTCGATCAGGCAGGCCATCAAGTTAGGGCGTGTAGGAAGTATCGGGATAGTAGGCGACAGAGTCGATGGCATGCTCATTCCTTGAGCGCACCATCCATCAATAACGACAAATGATCACAGTTACCGTTCAGTTGTAGCACTATAAGCGGCGGGCAACAAACAGCGGCCGTAGGGCACCGCCGGAAAAATTCTCCGGCTTTGTGACGGTTGGCGACCTGCAGGTGAGTTGAGAGAGGTGGGAGCAGTGAAAGAGAGGCCCGACGCTATCCTCAAGGCATCGAGCCTTGCCATGAGTCTCAGCTAGATCGCATCGGTGCGCCCCTCATGCCAGTTTGAACGACCAGCCTCTCATTAGCCGGTTGGGGCATTCCATGGACAGTCTGGCGGGTGTAGACCTCTAGGAGCGGACCAGTAAGGTCGCCTTCACTCCTTACGCATGGCCAGTATCCAGTCGACCAGTTGCCTGGCCTCTTCCTCGCTGACTTCCGGACGCACGCCGGGTTCGGGCATGATCGCCGATCCCCAGTGTTCTTCGCCTCCCGAGAGCACGACCTGAACCAGGTAATCATGCATTTCCCCGGAATATTTCTGGGCGATGCTGCTGAAGGCTGGCGCCCGGGGCGTCATGTCATCCTGGCCGTGGCAGCTCAGGCATTGCTTTTCCTTGGCAAGCTCCAGCATGTCGGCAGATGTCGCGGTTGGCATCAGGAAAAGACAGCTGAGTGCCATGGATACCATGAGGGTTTTCATCTTGCCGCTCCCTTGGTGGCTGCGTTGTCATGCTTCATGTTTGGCCTGACGGCCATTGGGCTGAACCCTGCCTTCTGTGATGCAGGCGATCTCTTAGCTAACCCTAGGTCGGCCATTTCACTCCCACCATCAACAGGTTTCGGGGTTTTGCAGGCCGGTCACCGCTAGGTCAAAGGTGTGAGCGGCTCAGTCCAAGAGGAGGGGCAGGGAGAAACACCAGCGGCCAGCTATAGGGCTGGCCGCTGGGGGCATTCGTGTCGTGAAACGCGAGGCTGGGTTAGCCCATCAGCTGGCCGGCGATGCGCAGCCCGGCGATCCAGGTGCCGGCGGCGGAGCCAATGGTGGCGAGCAGGAACACCAGCAGGGTGCGGGAGACGCGGTTCTTCCACCAGCCCTTCGGGGTGGCGACGTCATGGCGCAGGGTCGAGAAGTCGCGAACCTTGGGCTTGCGCATGGCGAGCTCGACCCCAGCGGCCACGAAGCCGGCGCCGATGGTGGGATTGAGGGAGGTCAGCGGGGCGGCAAAGAAGGTGGCGATCACCGTGATCGGGTGGCCCAGCGCGATGGCGGCCCCCAGCCCGGAGAGCACGCCGTTGATCAGGAACCATTCGCCGACCAGTTGCCAGCCGAGTCCGGTGTCCTTCGAGAACCCCACCGCGAAGCCGGTCAGCACCAGGGCAGTGATCGCCCAGGGCAGCAGCTTCCAGACCCTCGAGCGCGGCGGGGTGGCTTCGAGGCTCTCACGCTCGGTGCCGGGGTCGGCTGGTAGTGCCTCTTCCAGGTGCTCGGCCATGCCCTTGAGATGGCCGGCGCCGATGATCACCAGCACGTTGCGATACCGCCCGGGCGCCTGCTCCTCGAGCCGCAGCGCCATATAGCGGTCGCGCTCGCTGATCAGCGGTTCATAGAGGCGCTCTGACTGCTCGGCGAACTCGTTGAAGGTGGACTCCAGGACATCGCCCTCCTTGAGGCGCTCGATGTCGGCGGCAGAGACCTCCTGGCGTGAGATCACGCTGCCCAAGAGCCCCGAGAACAGCCCGAAACGCTGCCACCAGGGCACGTTGGCGTAGATACGCTTGAGGGTCACCCCCACTTCCCGGTCGATCAGCAGCAGCGGCAGCTTTGCGTTGTCGGTCTCCTCCAGGGCGGCACGCATCTCGGCGCCGGGCTCGATGCCCGACTGCTCGGCGACCCGCTGCTGGAAGGCGCCCAGCGCCAGGCTGGCGGCGACCATGCCGGCCTTGCCCTGACGGAAGATCTGGAACAGGTCCTGGTTGGCCAGGGCGTCCGGTTCCACCAGGCTGTGGTGGCGCGACGGGCACAGTTCGATGGCCACGGCGTCGAAGTCGCCGGAACGGATCAGGTCGCGGACCTCGGCGGCGCTCTCGGCGGAGACGTGGGCGGTGCCGAGCAGGGTGTAGCGGGTATCGCCGCGCACGATCACCCGCCGCGGGCCTTGGCCGGCGGCCTGGTCGGGAACCTGGGCGGCGGGGGCGGTGATGTCCTGGGAGTCGGTCATGAACACTCGCTAGAGGGTGAAGAAGGATCGATTATCCACGATGCCGACGGTCAGGCCAAACGGCCGGGCCCGGCGGCGACGGGCAGAGCCTGCCGCGCTCAGCGGCGCCAGAAGGCCGGGGTGAAGAGCACCAGCACGGTGAAGATCTCCAGGCGGCCGAGCAGCATCGACACCACCAGGATCCACTTGGCGGCCTCGGGCATGTCGCCGTAGTGGCTGGCCACGTCGCCGAGCCCCGGGCCCAGGTTGTTGATGGTCGCCGCCACCGCGGACCAGGCCGTGACCTGGTCCAGGCCGGTGGCCATCACGCCGATCAGCATCAGGAAGAACAGCAGCACATAGACCGAGAAGAAGCCCCACACTGCCTGGGCGATGCTATCCGGCACGCTGACCTTGCCGATCTTCACCGAGATCACCGCATTGGGGTGGATCAGGCGCAGTATCTCGCGCAGCCCCTGCTTCATGATCAAGATGATGCGGATGACCTTGATGCCGCCGCCGGTGGAGCCGGAGCAGCCGCCGACGAAGGCGGCGACAAACAGCAGGAAGGGCAGGGCGCCGGGCCAGGCGGAGAAGTCGGCAACGCCGAAGCCTGCCGTGGTGGCGATGGAGACCACCTCGAAGAGGCCGTGACGCAGCCCGAGGATATCGCTGTAGGTGCCGGTCAGCCACAGCGAGGTCACCGCGATCACGGTAAGCCCCAAGAGGAACAGCAGCAGGAAGCGAGCCTCCGGGTCGTCCAGGTACTGGCTCAGGCGCTTCTCCCGCCAGGCGGCGAAGTGCAGGCTGTAGCTCATCGCCGAGATCAGCATGAAGAAGATGCAGATCAGCTCGATGGTGGCGCTGTCGAAGTGCCCGATGCTGGCGTCATAGGTCGAGAAGCCGCCGATCGCCACGGTGGAGAAGCTATGGCCGAGGGCGTCGAACCAGTTCATCCCGGCCAGCCAGTAGGCGGCGAAACAGGTCAGGGTCAGGGTGGCATAGATGTACCACAGGGCCTTGGCGGTCTCGGTGATGCGCGGCGTCAGCTTGGAGTCCTTGAGCGGGCCCGGGATCTCGGTGCGATAGAGCTGCATGCCACCGATGCCCAGCGTCGGCAGGATGGCCACCGCCAGTACTACGATCCCCATGCCGCCGAGCCATTGCAGCTGCTGGCGGTAGTAGCGAACCGCCTCCGGCAGGAAGTCGATGCCGGTGATCACGGTGGCGCCGGTGGTGGTCAGCCCCGAGAAGGACTCGAACACCGCGTCGGTCAGCGAGAGCGCATGGATGCCGTCGAGCATCAGCGGCAGGGCGCCGAACAGCCCGAGCACCGTCCAGAACAGCGCCGCGATCAGGAAGCCGTCCCGGGTGCGCAGTTCCTTGCGGGCGCGGCGGTTGGGCCAGTAGAGCAGTGCGCCGGTGGCCACGGTGATGCCCATGGCGATGGCGAAGGCGCTCCACATCCCGTCGGCGAATAGCCACGAGATCAGGATCGGGGGCAGCAGGGTCAGGCTGAACAGCATCAGCAGCAGCCCCAGGATGCGCAGGATCATGCGCAGGCTCATGGCGCGACCGTCCTTGTCAGTGGTAACGACATTGGAAATGACATTGCCAATGTCGGTGGAAACCGCGGGGCGATGGCATGCTGGTGGTCCCGCCCCATCAGAAGAAGGTCAGGCCGACCTGGAACAGGCGCTCCACATCGCGGATGCGGCGCTTGTCGATCACGAACAGGATGACATGATCGCCGGATTCCACCACCACGTCATCGTGGGCGATCAGCACCTCCTTGCCGCGCACGATGGCACCGATGGTGGTGCCGCTGGGCAGGTCGATGTGATCGATGGTGCGGCCCACCACCTTCGAGGAGTGGGCGTCGCCGTGGGCGATGGCCTCGATGGCCTCGGCGGCGCCGCGGCGCAGCGAGTGGACATTGACGATGTCGCCCCGGCGCACGTGGGTTAGCAGGCCGCCGATGGTGGCCTGCTGCGGCGAGATGGCGATGTCGATCTCGCCGCCCTGCACCAGGTCCACATAGGCGGCGTTGTTGATCAGCGTCAGCACCTTCTTGGCGCCCAGCCGCTTGGCCAGCATAGACGACATGATGTTGACTTCGTCGTCGTTGGTGAGGGCGCAGAAGATGTCGCAGTCCTCGATGTTTTCCTCGAGCAGCAGCCGCTTGCTGGTGGCGCTGCCGTGCAGCACCACGGTGCGGTCGAGCCGTTCGGAGAGGGTCGTGCAGCGCTCCAGGCTATGCTCGATGATCTTGACCTGGTGGCTGTGCTCGAGGGTCTCGGCCAGGCGCTCGCCGATATGGCCACCGCCGGCGATCACCACCCGGCGGAAGTCGCGGTCCAGACGGCGCAGCTCGCTCATCACCGCGCGGATGTCGCGGCGGGCGGCGATGAAGAACACCTCGTCGTCGGCCTCGATGACGGTGTCGCCACGGGGAATGATCGGCCGGTTGCGGCGATAGATGGCCGCGACCCGGGTATCGACCTGGGGCATATGGCGGCGCAGGAAGCCGAGCTCCTGGCCGACCAGCGGGCCGCCGTAGAAGGCCTTGACCGCGACGAGCTGCACCATGCCGCTGGCGAACTCCAGCACCTGCAGGGCGCCGGGGTACTCGATCAGCCGGCGGATATGGTCGGTGACCACCTGCTCGGGGCTGATCAACACGTCGATGGGCACGGCGTCGTGGGCGAACAGCCCCTTGCGGGTCAGGTAGGCGGTGGCCCGCACCCGGGCGATCTTGGTCGGGGTGCGAAACAGGGTGTGGGCCACCTGGCAGGCGATCATGTTGACTTCGTCGGAGTTGGTCACCGCGATCAGCATGTCCGCGTCTTCGCAGCCGGCCTGGCGCAGCACCATGGGGTAGGAGGCCGCGCCGGACACGGTGCGAATGTCCAGGCGACTGTGCAGCTCGCGCAGGCGCTCGCCGTCGGTATCCACCACGGTGATGTCGTTTTCTTCATGGGCCAGGTGCTCGGCCAAGGTGCCGCCGACCTGGCCAGCACCCAGGATGATGATCTTCATGAACGCGTCCGCAGGCTGATGGACCGACGGCCTTCATCGGGCGCCGGCAGGCGGTGGCTAGCATAAACTACTCGTCCGGCGGGTGACAGGGCGGGGGTGGCCCGCCGCCGGGCCGGGCATCGCAGGCGCCGCGGCATCGCATCACTCGAGAGTGAAACCGACCTTGACGGTGACCTGCCAGTGGGCGACGCGACCGTCCTCGATATGGCCGCGGGTCTCGACCACCTCGAACCAGCGCATGCCGTGCAGGCTCTGGTGGGCGCGTTCGATGGCCTGGTTCACCGCATCCTCGATGCTCTCGGTGGATGAGCCGGTCAGTTCGATATGCTTGTAGACGTGGGACATAGGGCACTCCTTGGCCGTGGACACGGGGCCGGTCGGCACCGGCCCCTGTGGCCAGTATAGGCCTTATGCCCGGCGCGTCAGCCGGGCATAGAAGAAGCCGTCGTGCCCGTGCTCGCGCGGCAGCAGCTGGCGCCCGGGGCCGGCGGCGCGTCCCCAGGGCAGATCCTCGGGCGTGCTGACCACGGCATCCGGGGTGCGCTTGAGGAAGGCGGCGACCTGCTCGGCATTCTCCTCGGGCAGCACCGAGCAGGTGGCGTAGACCAGCGTGCCGCCAGGCGAGAGGGTCTGCCACAGGTTGTCGAGCAGCCGCGCCTGCAGCGCGGCGAGCCGGCCGATGTCCTCGGGCCGACGCAGCCGCTTGATGTCCGGGTGGCGACGAATCACGCCGCTACCGGAGCAGGGGGCATCGAGCAGGATGGCATCGAAGGGCGTGCCGTCCCACCAGTCCTGCGCGCTGGCATCGGCGGCGCTGACCTCTGCGCTGAGGCCGAGGCGCGTGAGGGTGTCATTGACGCGGCCAAGGCGCTCGGCGTCGCTGTCCAGGGCCCGCAGCGAGACCTCGAAGGCCTCGAGCAGGTGGGCGGTCTTGCCGCCGGGAGCGCAGCAGGCGTCCAGTACCCGGGCGCCGGGGCGTGGCGCCAGGGTCGGGCCGAGCAGCTCGACGGCGAGCTGGGCGGCCTCGTCCTGCACGCTCACCTCCCCCTCGGCGAAGCCGGGCAGGGCGCCGACGTCGCAGGGGGTTTCCAGGGTCAGGCCGTCCGGGGCATGCTCGCAGATCCGGGCCTCGATACCGGCCTCGCGCAGGCGTTCCACGTAGGCCTCGCGGCTGATCCGGCGCCGGTTGACGCGCAGCGTCATCGGCCCCGGCTGGTTGTTGGCGATGGCGATCTCGCGCCAGTCGTCGGGCCAGGCCTGGCGGAGTGCCTTGAGCCACCACACCGGATGCAACAGGGCCACCGCCGGCTCGCGGTCGACCTTGGCCTGCATCTCGCTGGCCTCGCGCTGCAGACGGCGCAGGCAGCCATTGAGCACCCGGGTCGCCCAGGCCTTGTTAAGCAGGCGGGCGGCGCCGGCGGTCTCGCCCACCGCGGCATGGGCCGGGATACGCATGTACAGGAGCTGGTAGATGCCCACCAGTAGCAGGGCCTGGATGTCGGTGTCGCGGGCCTTGAAGGGGCTCTTCAACAGGCTACCGGCCAGCGCCTCGAGGCGGGGCAGGGTGCGGCAGACCCCGTAGCAGATCTCGCGCAGCAGCGCCCGGTCGCGGGGCGCCACTCGGCTGTCGTCGAGGCTGGCAAGCGATCCTCGGGCCGTCAGGATCGGCACCAGCGCGCGGGCCGCTTCGGCGCGCACGCCCTGGCCACCCTGGCTGTCGGCGGGCGCCTGGCGAGGGCTCTTGGCGGGGCGGCGCTTATTAGCGTGCGGCTTGTTCGCGTTAGATTTGGCGTCGTGGCGGCGGTTGTCCTTGGCCTGACTCATGAGGAGATCTCCTGTGACGGGGCGGCATTGCCAAGGCGGATGCCCGGTGCGAAGCGCTCGCCCCGGGCGTTGAGCAGGTCGCGGGCGGCCAGCGGCTTGCCGCCGGGCAGCTGGGCGCGGGTGATGCGCAGTATCTCCTCGCCGCCGGCACCGCAGGCCACGCGCAGGGCGTCGCCAGCGGCGGGCAGCAGGGTGCCGGGAGCGGCGGCGGGATCCCCGGCTTCTCGCGCCCCGACCTCGGCCAGCCACAGCCGCAGCGGCTCGCCGGCGAGTCGCGTCCATGCCACCGGCCAGGGATTGAAGGCGCGTACCTTGGCGGCCAGCGCCGCGGCCGGGGCGGTGAAGTCGAGCTCGCCCTCGGCCTTGGAGAGCTTGGCGGCGTAGGTCACGCCGGCCTCCGGCTGTGGCGTAGCGGCGAGACCGGGGCCCGATAGGGCCGTCAGGGCCGTGACGATGGCCTCGCCGCCCAGCACCGCCAGGCGGTCGTGCAGCTCGCCACCGGTGGTTGAAGCGTCGAGCGGCGTGCGACGCTCGAGCAGCATGGCGCCGGTATCGAGACCGGCATCCATCTGCATGATGGTCACGCCGCTCTCGGCGTCGCCGGCCTCGAGGGCGCGCTGGATCGGGGCGGCACCACGCCAGCGCGGCAGCAGCGAGGCATGCACGTTGAGACAGCCCATCGGTGGCATATCGAGCACCGCCTGGGGCAGCAGCAGGCCGTAGGCCACCACCACCATGATATCGGCATCGATGGCGGCGAGTTCTGCCTGGGCCTCTGCGTCCTTGAGCGAGACGGGCTGATGGACCGGAAGGTCATGCGCAAGCGCCCGTGCCTTGACGGGGCTCGGGGTGAGCTTGCGGCCGCGCCCGGCGGGACGGTCGGGCTGGGTATAGACGGCCACCACCTGATGCTCGCTTGAGAGCAGAGCATCGAGGCTGGCCGCGGCGAAGTCGGGGGTGCCGGCGAAGATCACGCGCAGGGGTCGGGTCATGAAGGGCCTTGCTGGGTCAAAACGGTCAGAGTGGGCGACATCATAGCGTAACGCCGCCGACAACGACGAAGGCCGGCCACGTCGCGACGACGGGGCCGGCCTTCGGGAGGCCAGGGCGTGGCCTGTGTCCCGGGTGGCCGGGGGTCAGGCGGGCTGCATCTGGCGATGGCGCTTCTGCATCTTCTTCATTACCCGGTCGCGCTTGAGCGGCGACAGGTAATCGACGAACAGCCGCCCTTCCAGGTGGTCGTACTCGTGCTGAATGCAGTGGGCGAGCAGGCCGTCGGCCTCGAGCTCGTAGGCGCCGCCGTCGCGATCCAGCGCCTTGAGGCGGACGCGCAGGGCACGGGGGACCTCGGCATAGTACTCGGGGATCGACAGGCAGCCTTCCTGCATCGGCTCGCGCTCGTCATCCAGCGGCGTGTACTCGGGGTTGATCAGCACCAGCGGCTCGTTGCGGCTCTCGCTGACGTCCATCACGATGACGCGGCGATGCACGTCGACCTGACTGGCGGCCAGGCCGATGCCCTGAGCGTCGTACATGGTCTCGAGCATGTCGTCGACCAGTTGACGAACCCCGTCGTCGACGGTGTCGACCGCCACCGCCTGGGTGCGCAGGCGCTCGTCGGGGAATTCGAGGATGGGTAACTTGGCCATGACGTTGAAATCACCGTAAGCGGAATTCTGGAATAGTCGTCATATTGTAGTGGGCGGGCTCGGCGAACGGAACCGCCAGCCACATTATGACCGTGATAGGCCCCCTTTATATCCCCTTGCGCGAGGAGGATCGCCCGGGATGGCGAACGTGGCTGCGGGGCAACGGCGAGGATACACTGACGGTGTCGACAACGAAGGTGATGCCCGGCCGCGTGCCGAGGATGAAGGAGCAGGGAATGACACGAACATGGGAGCGGCTTGGGCGCATCCTCAAGCACCAAGCAGGGAAGCTGGGATCGAGGCCCGGAGTGATGCCGGGAGTGAAGCGTGAACGCATGCCGTCGCTGTATCGCGGGCAGGCACTGGCATCGACAAGCCCAGGTGGCCGGCGCCTCGGCATGGGGCGCTGGCTGCTGATCCTCGGGCTGCTTGCCCCGGGGCTGGCACAGGCGCAGGTCGACATGCTGCGCGACGACGCACCGCAGCGCTATACCGTGGTCCGGGGCGATACCCTGTGGGATATCTCCGGGCGCTTCCTGACCCATCCCTGGCAGTGGCCGCAGGTGTGGCGGCTCAATCCGCAGATCGACAACCCGCACCTGATCTACCCGGGCGACGTGGTCGTGATTCGCGACTGCAATGGCCGGCCCTGCCTGGGGCTCGAGCGTGGTCAGAATGTCGTCAAGCTGTCTCCCGAGATGCGGCGCATCCCCCGCCGCGAGGCCATCCCGCCGCTGCCGCGGGAGGTGGTCGAGCACTTCCTGACCCGGCATCGCATCGTCGATGCCTCGCTGAACCTGGCCGAACAGCCCTATGTGGTGGCCGGTGCCGACTCACGCCTGGTCAGTGGCGCCGGTGACAGTGTCTTCGTGCGCGGGGCCCTGACGCCCGGGCGCCGCTACGGTATCTACCGGCCCGGTGAGGTGTATCGTGATGCCGAGGGAGCCTTCCTCGGCCAGGAACTGTTAAGCGTCGGCGAGGGCCGTCTGGAAAGCCGCGAGGGCGAGCTCGGCACCCTGAAGCTGTTGGCCTCCCGCGAGGAGATCCGCGACGGGGATCTGGTGATGCCACTTGAGTCTCGGGCGCTGGTGGGCGAGTTCCAGCCACGCCCGCCCGAGCAGTCGGTGGAAGGGCATATCCTCGCCGTGCCCGGCGGAGTGCGCTTCATCGGTCGGCTGCACGTCGTGGCGCTGGATGCCGGTACCCGTGAGGGTGTCATGCCAGGCCATGTCCTGGCCGTCGAGCAGCAGGGCGAGCTGGTACGTGATCCGCGAACCGAGCAGCCGGTGCGTCTGCCGGGTGTCGATGCCGGCCTGGTGATGGTCTTTCGCAGCTACGAGCGGGTCAGCTATGGCCTGGTGATGCATGCCAACCGCACTCTGGCGGTGGGGGACCGGGTGCATACGCCGTCGTCCGAGACCCTGTATTCCTTGAGGTAGGGTCGAGGTGACAAGCGCAGGCCGCAGGACGCGGCCTGCCGCTCATGACCTCATGCATTAACGCACGCATGCTCTTGCTCACGCACTCGCCCACGCATTCACGTCAACAGGGAGGACGGCGCGATGACGGCCAAGGACTGGCTGGTGCTGTCACTGCTGCCGGAGCTCGGGCCTCGGCGCATCCAGGTCCTGCGCGAGCGCGCCCCGGAATATCTCGAGAGCTG
Organism: Halomonas sp. YLGW01; assembly: GCF_014840935.1. NCBI lineage: Bacteria > Pseudomonadati > Pseudomonadota > Gammaproteobacteria > Oceanospirillales > Halomonadaceae > Halomonas > Halomonas sp. YLGW01. Next base: position 500,484 of record NZ_CP062005.1, read on the forward strand.
GCTCTCGCTGCTGCCGCGTCCCGCCGCCACGGCGCTGAGACTGTGGCTCGATCATCCTAACCGCAGCCCCCTGGCCCCGGCGCTGAGCGCGCTCGAGGCCTGGCTCGCCGCCTCCGACCGCCACGCCCTCCTGCATCCCGATCACCCGCATTGGCCTCGCCTGCTCGATGAGTTGCCCGATCCGCCGCCGGTGCTGTGGGCCTGGGGCGATCTGGCCGCCCTGACGCCGCCGGCGCTGGCCATCGTCGGCTCCCGACGACCGACCCGCGACGGGCTGGTGAGCGCCGCCGAGTTTGGCCGCGACCTCGCGACCGCGGGCTATGGCATCATCAGTGGCCTGGCGCTGGGCATCGATGCGGCCGCCCAGCGCGCGGCCCTGGATGCCGGGGGGCGGAGCGTAGCGGTCCTCGGCTGTGGGGTCGATGTGGTCTATCCGCCGCGCCATGAGGCTCTGCACTGCCGCCTGCAGGGCCCGGGTGGGTTACTGCTCTCGGAGCACCCGCCGGGCACCGCGGCGCGTCCAGCCTTCTTCCCGCGGCGCAACCGCATCGTCACCGGGCTTTCGCTCGGGGTGCTGGTGGTCGAGGCCGCCGAGAAGAGCGGTTCGCTGGTCAGCGCGCGACTTGCCATGGAGCAGAACCGCGAGGTCTTCGCCCTGCCGGGCTCGATCCACAACCCTCAGGCCCGGGGCTGTCTGGGGCTGATCCGTCAGGGCGCGACTCTGGTGACCGGCCTTGAGGATATCCTCGAGGAGTTGCCGCCCTGGGCCGGGGCGGCCTTCGTCAAGGCGCCCGACATTGTGTCCAACATTGAGTCCGACATGGCACCTGGCCATGTCGCCGCGAGGCCTTCTCGGGGGGCGGATCCCGCGCCTTTGACCCAGGCCACCCCTCAAGACCCGCTGCTTGCACTGCTCAGCGAGCGGCCTACGCCGCTGGATACCCTGATCGATCTCACCGGCCACGACGTCGGGAGCTGTCAGCGGCGGCTGCTGGAGCTCGAGATCGAGGGGCTGGCCACCCAGGCCGTGGGAGGCTGGGTGCGCCTGCCCGGGGCTCGCTGAGCGGCCCCTCGGACGCGGGCGCGCATGATAGACTTGGCGTCAGTTGCTTCCGATGCCCAGTTGTTTTCGATGCAGAGAATCGCCGATGACCGACACTCCCGCACTCGACGCCGCACTGAATGCTGCCGTGGATGCCCTGCACGCCGGTGGCGTGATTGCCTACCCGACCGAAGCGGTCTGGGGATTGGGCTGTGACCCCGACAACGAGCAGGCGCTGACGGCGCTGTTGCGCCTCAAGGAACGGGACCCGGCCAAGGGCCTGATCCTGATCGCCGGCCACATCGGTCAGCTCGCGCCCTGGCTCGAGGGCCTGCCCGCCGATCTGCATGCGCCACTGGTGGCCAGCTGGCCGGGGCCCAATACCTGGCTGGTGCCGGACAATGGCCGCGCGCACCCCTTGCTGCGCGGCGCGCATCAGAGCGTGGCGCTGCGGGTCAGCGATCATCCGCTGGTGGCCAGGTTGTGTGAGGCCTACGGTGGCCCGATCGTCTCGACCTCGGCCAATCGCGCCGGCGAGCCGCCGGCGCTGAGCGCCGCGGCCGTGCGCGATGCCCTGGGCGACGGAGTCGCGGCGGTGCTCGAGGGGCCGCTTGGCGATCACCCGAAGCCGAGCACGATCCGTGACCTGGTCAGCGGCCGGGTGCTGCGAGACTGACCGCCGCGCCCACCTGCGGCGATGCATCGCTGCATCAGTGACCCACATTCCCATTTCGAAGCTGTGACTGGAGGCCGTGTGGCACACGCCCATCTCGATGCCGTCAAGACCTACCTGCTCGACCTGCAGGATCGCCTCTGTGTGGCGCTGGCCGCCGAAGACGGCGTCGCCGACTTTCATGAAGACGCCTGGGAGCGCCCCGCCGGCGGCGGTGGCCGTTCGCGGGTGATCGAGAACGGCGCCGTCTTCGAGAAGGGCGGCGTCAACTTCTCCCATGTGTATGGCGCCGAGCTGCCGGCCTCGGCCAGCGCGGCGCGTCCGGAACTCGCCGGTCGCAGCTTCCATGCGGTCGGCGTGTCCTGGGTGCTGCATCCGACGAACCCCCATGTGCCGACCAGCCACGGCAATGTGCGCTTCTTCATCGCCGAGAAGGAGGGCGAGGCGCCGGTGTGGTGGTTCGGGGGCGGCTATGATCTGACGCCCTTCTATCCGGTATTCGAGGACGTGGTGCACTGGCACCGGGTGGCGCAGGACGCCTGCGCCCCCTTCGGCGAGCATGTCTATGCCCGCTACAAGGCCTGGTGCGACGACTACTTCTATCTCAAGCACCGCGACGAGACCCGCGGCGTGGGCGGGCTCTTCTTCGATGACCTCAACCAGGGCGGCTTCGAGGACGCCTTCGCCTTTCAGCAGGCCGTGGGGGACAGCTTCCTCGACGCCTACCTGCCGATTGTCAGGCGCCGCCGCGACGACGCCTATGGTGAGCGGGAGCGCAACTTCCAGCTCTACCGGCGCGGGCGCTACGTGGAGTTCAACCTGGTCTGGGACCGCGGCACCCTGTTCGGCCTGCAGAGCGGCGGGCGCACCGAGTCGATCCTGATGTCGATGCCGCCGGCGGCGCACTGGCACTATGGCTGGACCCCGGAGCCCGACAGTCCCGAAGAGGTGCTGTACCGGGACTACCTGCGGCCCAGGGACTGGCTCGCCGAAGCCGATGGCCAGACACAAGGCCGCGCCCAGGCGGAGGGACAGTCATGAGCGATCGCTACTGCGTATTCGGCCACCCCATCGGCCATTCCAAGTCGCCGCAGATCCACACGGCCTTTGCCGTCCAGAGCGGCGATGACATGGAATACACCGCCATCGAGGCACCTCGTGACGACTTCGCCGGCGCCTGGCGCGACTTCGTGGCGGCGGGCGGCCGCGGCGCCAATGTCACCGTGCCCTTCAAGGAAGAAGCCTTTCGCCTCTGTGAGGTGCTGAGCCCCCGAGCCCGGCGCGCCGGCGCGGTGAACACCCTGGTGCTCGGCAAGGACGGGCGCACCTTCGGCGATACCACCGATGGCATCGGTCTGGTACGCGACCTCAAGCATCACGGCGTCACGCTCGAAGGCGCCCGGGTGCTGGTGCTGGGCGCCGGCGGCGCGGTGCGCGGGGTGATCGAGCCGCTGTTGGCCGAGGGGCCCTGTGAGCTGATGATCGCCAACCGCACCGCCGAGAAGGCGACTGGCCTGGCCGCGGACTTCGCCGCGCTGAATGATGGCCGGACTCGCCTGCACGGCGGCGGCTTCGATGCCGTGGCGGGGTCCTTCGATGTGGTGATCAACGGCACCAGCGCGAGCCTAGGCGGCGACCTGCCGCCGCTGCCGGACGATCTGTTCGCGCCTGGTGCCACCGCCTACGACATGATGTACGGCGCCAAGCCAACGGTCTTCCTTAACTGGGCGGTCGAGCGCGGGGCGCGTGGCGTGGATGGCCTTGGGATGCTCGTCGAGCAGGCCGCCGAGTCCTTCTATCAGTGGCGCCAGCGTCGTCCCGATACGGCGCCGGTGCGTGACCTGCTGCGTCAGGCGCTGGCCGCCAGCGGTTAGGCCGTCTCTTCAGCCGCCCTCTTCAGCCCTTCTCTTCAAACCCTTTTTTCAAACCCAGGCCACCAACCAAAAACCCGCCGGTCGCAAGACCGGCGGGTTTTTGATGGGGCATGTGCGAGGGCTACTCAGATGGTGCTTCGCTCGCCTCGGCGAGCCCTCAGCGCTTCTTGACGTAAAGCCCCGTCATGGTCATACCAAGCCCCAGCACCGACAGCGCGAGGCCGCCGTTCACCAGCCAGGGCGCGCGTTCGAGCCAGGACACGAAGGGCTGCGGCGTGTCGCGGCAGGTGCCGGCGAGGTAATCCCAGTGACCGCCGTCGAGCAGGCAGCCGCGCACATCGCCGAGTTCCATGAAGTAGACCCCGAGCAGCAGCACGATCGGCAGGATCAGCAGCACGAGGCCGATCCGCATCAGTCTGGCGCGCATTAGGAAGCGGCGCGTCATCTAGGATCGGCCGCAGCTGGGCGTCTTGCCGGCCCGACGGGCCTGTTCAAAGCGGGGCACGGCCTCGTTCATGCTGGCCTTGAGGCCCGCGATGCGCTGGCTGTTGCTGGGGTGCGTGGACATCCAGGCGGGTGGCTGGCTGCCGCCCGCCTGGCTCATCTTCTCCCACAGGGTCACGCTGGCGCGGGGATCGAAGCCGGCATCGGCCATCAGCTGAATGCCCAGGGTATCGGCCTCGCTTTCATGACTGCGCGAGAAGGGCAGCAGGATGCCGAACTGGGCACCGGCGCCGAGCGCGCCCATCAGGGTATCGCCCTGGGGGCCCTGGAGCCCGGCGGCGGTCTGGATCACCGACAGGCCGAGCTGGGTGGCCTGCTGGGTCGAGACGCGCTCGTTGGCATGGCGCGCCAGTACGTGGGATACCTCGTGGCCGATCACCGCGGCCAGCTGATCCTGGGTGCTGGCGATGTCCAGAAGGCCGGTGTTGACGCCGATATAGCCGCCCGGCAGGGCGAAGGCGTTGGCCGAGGGGTCGTCGAAGACCTTGACCTGCCAGCTGGGTGCCAGGTCCGAGGACGGCAGTTCGGCGACGATCGCATTCGACACGCACTGCACGTAGCTAAGCGTGGCGCCACCCACCGTCGGCAGCTCCTGCTGGTACTGCTCGAAGGTCTGCGCGCCCATCTGGTTGAGCTGCTGATCGGACACCAGCGTCAGCTGCTGTCTCCCCGTGGGCGAGCTCGAGCAGGCGGCCAGGGCCAGGCTCAGGGCCCCCACGGCCATTCCTTGTATCCAACGCATGCTGGGATCCTCCTTAGGCCGGCAGCGGAAGGTCGCTTTACGGCGTGTCACGGTTTGCCACAAGATACTCCGATCGCCTGCGCGGGAAAACCGCGACGACAGACACGAAGGAGAAGGTACATGGATGAGGCCTTGAGCCGCCGCCTGCTTGAGCTGATGGAACGGGTGGAGCCCTGGCTGCCGCCCGCCGCCAGCGAGGTCGATTGGCAGCATGACATCGCCGCCCTGTGGCAGCGTCATGCACTGGGCGGGCAGCTGACGCCGGTCCCACCTCGAGACGCCCTTGGCCTGAATGACCTGCTGGGCATCGAGCGACAGAAGCGCGCGCTCATCGACAATACCCGCGCCTTCCTGCGTGGCTATCCCGCCAACCATGCTTTGCTGTGGGGCGCGCGAGGCAGTGGCAAGTCGTCGCTGGTCCGGGCCCTGCTCAATGGACTGGCCCCCGAGGGGCTGCGCCTGGTGCAGGTGGACCGGCACGACCTGGCCGGGCTGCCGCGTCTGGTGGCCTTGCTGCGCAACGAGCCCCATCGTTTCGTGGTGTATTGCGACGACCTGTCCTTCGAGGGCCACGACGATGCCTACAAGGCGCTTAAGAGCGTGCTCGACGGCGCCATCACCGGCCCGCCCGACAACGTGCTGCTCTACGCCACCTCCAACCGGCGCCATCTGCTGCCGGAGTCCATGAGCGACAATCAGGCCACCCGGGTGGTGGACGATGAGCTGCATCATGGGGACGCCGTCGAAGAGAAGATCTCGCTCTCCGATCGCTTCGGCCTCTGGCTGGCCTTCCATCCCTTCAGTCAGGACGGCTACCTGGCGACCTGTCGGCACTGGGTCAGCCACCTCGGGACCGCCGAGGACTGGTCGTCCGATGCCCAGGCCGAGGCGGTGCGTTACGCCACCCTGCGCGGCGGACGCAGCGGCCGCATCGCCTGGCAGTTTGCCTGCCAGTGGGTGGGGCGGCGCCGCCTGGAAGCCGAGGCCTGAGTTTGGACCTGAGCCTAGGCCTGAGCCGAGTTCTTATCTGGGCCTTAGTCTGCGGCAGACTCAGTAGCTGGCTCGCGAGCCGCGAGCCGCCTTATCCCGCGCCGCTCTGAGGCAACATGCCCTGGGACATCAGAGCGCCGCCCTCTCCGACATCCAGCTTGAGGCGTGGCATCAAGAGGCCGGCGGGCAGCGTCATACCGAGCCCGCTCAGGCTGCCCGGAGTGATCGAGAGCTCGCTGCCGGCGGGCAGGTTGCCGGTGCTGGCCATCTGCTGAGCCATGGCGACCAGCGGGTCGAGCTGGCTGCTGTCGGCCTTGAGCAGGTCGAACGACAGTGGCAGTCGCAGGTCGGCCTCGTCCCCAGAGCTCAGGCTCACATCCTGATCGTAGCGGCCGCTGATGGCGTCCAGGCCCGGCATGTCGAGAGTCCAGCCGAAGCCGGCCATCTGCACCGGGGGAAGGCCGGCGGGCAGGCCCAGCCCCAACGCCATGGTGGCCTTTAGGGGCAGGCTGCCCATGCCGAGACTCGAGGCCACCAGGGAACCGATGTCACTGGTGTCGAGGCCGGCATCGATCTGGTAGGGCCCGATGCTGACCTTCTCGATGCCGAGCGAGGTGACCGCCAGGCGCATGGCGAAGAGCCCGGTCTGGGGCAGCGCGAAGCAGGCACTCAGCAGCATCAGCAGGCCGATGGTCAGCGCCTGGCGCCAGGCACGGCATCGGTGGAGCAGGGCCTGGGGCGAGCGGATCAACCGAGACCGGTTCAAACGAGACCGGATCGAATGAGACAGAGTCAGGCGAGAAAGAGCGAAGTGAGACAGGTTTAAGCAAGACATGATGGCACCCCTCGGCATCCATCCACGGAGGCTTCAGCATAGTCGCATAGTCGAGGGCGCCCACAACGCGCAGCCCCCGCCGGACGAGGTCGGGCGGGGGCAGGCGCATGGGGACGGTGGGGGTGAGAACGCTAGCGGCGGTTCTTGCGGGCTTCCTTGGTCCGGTTGAGCTCGCGCTTCTTGGCCTTCTCGCGATCGCCGGCGCCGGCCATGTTGTCATACGGGTTCTTGCCGGAGCGGAACTCGAAGCGGATCGGTGTGCCGCGCACCTTGAGCACCTTGCGGAAGGTGTTGGTCAGGAAGCGCTTGTAGGCTTCCGGCAGCGCCTCGGTCTGGTTGCCGTGGACGACGATGATCGGCGGATTGCTGCCGCCCTGGTGCGCCATGCGCAGCTTGATGCGGCGGCCATGGACCAGCGGCGGCTGATGCTCGGTGACCGCATCCTGCAGGATGTTGGTCAGTCGGTTGGTCGACCAGTGGCTGTTGGCGGAGGCGAAGGCGCGGTCGATGGACGGATAGAGATCGCCCACCGCGGTGCCGTGCAGGGCCGAGATGAAGTGCATCTCGGCATAGTCGGCGAAGCCCAGGCGGCGCTTGATGGCGGCGCGCATCTTGTCCTTGGCCTCGGCCTCCAGGCCGTCCCACTTGTTGACCGCTAGCACCAGGGCGCGCCCGGAGCTCAGCACATAGTCGAGCAGATGCAGGTCCTGCTCGACCAGGCCGGAGCGCGCGTCCAGCACCATGATCGCGACATGGCACTCCTTGATGGCGTCGAGGGTCTTGATGATCGAGAACTTCTCGGCGATCTCCTTGACGTTCTTGCGCCGGCGCACACCAGCGGTGTCCACCAGTACATAGGGCTTGCCGCGGCGCTCGAAGGGGATCTCGATGGCGTCGCGGGTGGTGCCGGCCTCGTCGAAGACCACCACCCGGTCCTCGCCGAGCAGGCGATTGACCAGGGTCGACTTGCCGACGTTGGGCCGGCCGATCACGCCGATGCGGATGCCGTTGCTCAGGTCGGGGGGCGCGGCATTGGCCTCACGCTCGGGGAAGGGTGCGAGCACTTCCTCGATCAGCGAGGTGACGTTGCGGCCGTGGGCCGCGGCGATCGGGCGCGGGTCGCCGATGCCCAGTCCCCAGAAGTCACCGGAGGCGGTGTCTTCATCCAGGCCGTCGGTCTTGTTGACCACCAGCCAGGTCTTCTTCTGGTTGACCCGCAGGTGGTTGGCGATGGCCTCGTCGGCGACGTTCAGGCCGGCGCGGCCGTCGACCATGAACAGCACGATGTCGGCCTCGTCGATGGCCAGCAGCGACTGTTCGGCCATGGCGGCGTCGATGCCTTGCTCGTCGCCGCTGATGCCGCCGGTATCGATCACCGTGTAGGTCTTGTCGCCGAGCGCCCCGTTGCCGTACTTGCGGTCACGGGTGAGGCCCGGGAAATCGGCCACCAGGGCGTCCCGCGAACGGGTCAGGCGGTTGAAGAGCGTGGACTTGCCGACATTGGGTCGGCCGACCAGGGCGATGACAGGATTCATGGTAGTTCGCGGATCTCCAGCGCCTCGAGGCGCCCGTCGTTGGCCAGCGCATGGATGCGCCGACCGTCAGTGAGGGGGCGCAGGCTGATGCCTGAGCTATCGATGTGCTCGCGACCGGCCAGGCGGCCGTCGGTGGCATCGAGCAGGTGCACATAGCCTTCGAAGTCGCCGAGCACCAGCTTGCCATCGGCGAAGGCCGGGGCAGTCAGCTGGCGACCCTCGAGGGTGTTGCTGCGCCATTTGAGTTGGCCGGACAGGGCGTCCAGCGCCAGCACATGGCTGGCATCGTCGATGATGAAGAGGGTCTCGCCGACCAGCAGCGGCGACAGGTAGCTCGAGATATCGCGCTCCCAGATCAGCTCGCCGCTCTGGGCCTCCAGGGCCACCAGGCGACCGTGGTAGCTGGTCAGATAGAGCCGACCGTCGCGGGTCAGCAGCGGTTCGCCATCGAGATCGATCAGGCGATCCACCTCGCTACGGCCCTTGGGCACGGCGATGCGCTGTTCCCACAGCGGCTGGCCGCTGCGGTTATCCAGGGTCGCGACCCGGCCGTTGGCGAAGCCGGCGAAGGTCACCGGCTCGATGACTCGGGGGGTGCCGGTGCCACGCAGGGTCAGCGCCGGGTCGCTGGTGGTGTAGACCCATTGCTCGGCGCCGCTCTCGCGCTCGAGCGCCGTCACGCTGCCGTCGACGCTCTGCACGACGAGCTGCTGCTGGTTGGGCTGGGGCGCGGCCAGCACTTCGCTGGGCACCCGGGAGCGCCACAGCACCTTGCCATTGGCCTGATCGATGGCCAGCACCTCGCCATTGCGGGTGCCGAGATAGAGTCGCTCGGCCACGGCGGTCAGGCCGCTGGAGACGGGATGATCCAGCGTGACCGTCCAGCGACGCTTGCCGTTGGCAGCATCGATGGCCATCAGTTCGCCCTCGGCATCGGCGGCAAACAGGGTGTCGCCGTCCTGGGCCGGGCTGATCGGGTAGCGCGCCTCGCCCAGGCCGTCGCCGACCTGGAGCGACCAGAGGTTATCCAGCGTCACGCGCTCGGTGAAGCTGGTGAGCTCCTTGGGCGGGGTCTCGGGTTCGACCTGACCGGCGCAGCCGGCGAGCAGGCCAAGTGACGCCAGGGCGATCACCAGGGTCGATTTCATAGCGTGGCTTCCTCTGCGCCGAGGTTGTCGAGCTTGAGCCTTGTGCCGAACAGGGGCTGACCGCCTGCCTCGGCGGTGGCCAGCGCCTCGCGATAGGCGTCGCGGGCCTCGTCCTGGTTGCCGAGCGCCAGCTGGGCGTCGCCACGTAGCTCCAGGCGCTGGGCGTCGAGGGCCTTGCTTGCGATGGCGTCCAGGGTGGCAAGCGCCGTGTCGGCTTCGTCGGCGGCCAGCTCAAGGCGGGCCAGACGCAGCCGCGCCAGGTCCTTCAGGTAGCCACGCTCGGTGCCTTCGATCAGCGCGGACAGGGCCGCACGGGCGCCGGCCAGGTCGCCATCGGCCACCGCCAGGCGTGCCTCGATCAGCGTGGCCAGGTCGGCGTAGAGGCTGCCGCCATGCTCGTCGTTGAGGGCGGTCACCTGTTCGCGGGCCTGGGCCAGGGCGGCGTCTTCAAGCGTCGGCTGGCTGGCCAGGGTCAGCAGCTGCTGGTAGCGCATGGAGGCGGCCTCGGCCTGGTTGGCCTGATAGCCTTGCCAGGCCTTCCAGCCGAAGATCCCGGCGGCGGCGATGACCACGCCGGCGATCAGCGAGGTGCCGTTTTCCTTCCACCAGCGCTTGATGGCCTCCAGCTGTTCTTCTTCGGTGTTCAGCTCCGCCACGGGCGGTCTCCTTGCGTCAGTGACCCGCCGCGCCGGCAGCCGGCGCGGGGATGGGCATCATGGATGGTCAGGCGTGGCCCAGCGGCCGGTCGACCAGCGCCGGCAGGACCTCGGCGAGGGTCTCGCGGGACAGGCGCTGCTGCTCGCGGTCCTCGCGCAGGAACTTGACGGTCACGGCATTCTCGGCGAGCTCTTCCTCGCCGATCAACAGCGCGAGCCGGGCGCCGCTCTTGTCGGCCTTCTTGATCTGGCTCTTGAAGCTGCCGCCGCCGCAGTGCACCTGGGCCCGCAGCTCGGGCAGGGCGCTGCGCAGGGTCTCGCCGAGCAGCAGGGCGCTGCGGGTGGCCGCAGTGTCCATGCCGAGCACATAGACGTCCAGCGGCGGACGCGCCTCGTCGGGCACCAGCTCGAGGGTCTCGAGCAAAAGGATCAGCCGCTCGACGCCCATGGCGAAACCGACCGCCGGGGTCGGCTTGCCGCCGAGCTGCTCGACCAGGCCGTCGTAGCGGCCGCCGGCACAGACCGTGCCCTGGCTGCCGAGCGCGGTGGTGGTCCACTCGAAGACGGTGCGCGAGTAGTAATCGAGGCCGCGCACCAGGCGCGGGTTGACCACGTAGTCGATGCCGGCGGCATCGAGGATCGCGGTCAGCTGCTCGAAGTGGGCGCGGGAGTCCTCGTCGAGGTGATCCATCAGCTTGGGCGCGCCCTCGATCACCTCGGCCATCGCCGGGTTCTTGGAGTCGAGGATGCGCATCGGGTTGCTTCCGAGGCGCCGCCTGGAGTCCTCGTCGAGGGCGTCGGCGTGCTGCTCGAAGTAGGCCACCAGCAGGTCGCGATAGGCGGCGCGGGCCTCACTGGAGCCTAGCGAGTTGAGCTCCAGGGTCACGTGCTTGTCGAGGCCGAGCTGCTTCCACAGCCGCGCCGAGAGCAGGATGACCTCGGCGTCGATGTCCGGGCCTTCGAGGCCATAGGTCTCGATGCCGACCTGGTGGAACTGCCGATAGCGGCCCTTCTGGGGGCGTTCGTGGCGGAACATCGGACCCTGGTACCACAGCCGCTGGGTCTGGTTGTGCAGAAGGCCCTGTTCCATGGCCGCGCGCACGCAGCTCGCCGTGCCCTCGGGACGCAGGGTCAGGCTGTCGCCGTTGCGATCCTCGAAGGTGTACATCTCCTTCTCGACGATATCGGTGACCTCGCCGATCGAGCGCTTGAACAGCGCGGTCTGCTCGACCACCGGGGTGCGGATCTCGTCATAGCCGTAGCGGCCCATCAGGGCGCGGACCTGGCCCTCGAAGTACTGCCACAGGGGCGACTGGTCCGGCAGCAGGTCGTTCATGCCACGGATGGCCTGGATCTTCTTACTCAATGCTTGCTCCTTGAGGGGGTCGTCGGGCTCAGGCGTCCCGGGCGATGACGTCCTGCTCGGCCTGCTCCTTGAGGCGGACCCGTTCGCGAATCAGGGCCTCAAGATCGTCGACCAGATGGTCGTTGCGCAGCTTGCTGGCCGGCTTGCCGTCCAGATAGACGAGGTTGGCCGGGGAGCCACCGGTCAGACCGACATCGGTTTCCTTGGCTTCCCCGGGACCGTTGACCACGCAGCCGATCACCGAGACATCCAGCGGCGTCATGACGTCCTCGAGGCGTTCCTCGAGGGCGTTCATGGTGCCGATGACGTCGAAGTTCTGCCGTGAGCAGCTGGGGCAGGCGATGAAGTTGATGCCCTTGGCGCGCAGCTTGAGGCTCTTGAGCATGTCGAAGCCGACCTTGATCTCCTCGACCGGGTCGGCGGCCAGCGACACGCGAATGGTGTCGCCGATGCCGTCCATCAGCAGCATGCCCAGGCCGATCGATGACTTGACCGTGCCCGAGCGCAGGCCGCCGGCCTCGGTGATCCCCAGGTGCAGCGGCTGCTCGATGCGGGTCGCCAGATCGCGGTAGGCGGCCACCGCCATGAAGACGTCGGAGGCCTTGACGCTGACCTTGTATTCCTGGAAGTCGAGACGGTCGAGGTGATCGATATGGCGCATCGCCGATTCGACCAGGGCCGCCGGGGTCGGTTCGCCGTACTTCTTCTGCAGGTCCTTCTCCAGGGAGCCTGCATTGACGCCGATGCGGATCGGGATGCCGTTGTCGCGGGCGGCGCTGACCACTGCCTTGACGCGGTCCTCACGGCCGATGTTGCCGGGGTTGATGCGCAGGCAGTCGACGCCGAGCTCGGCGACGCGCAGGGCGATCTTGTAGTCGAAGTGGATGTCCGCGACCAGCGGCACGTTCACTTCGCGCTTGATGCGGCCGAAGGCCTCGGCGGCGTCCATGTCCGGCACACTGACGCGCACGATGTCGGCGCCGGCGGCCTCGAGCTGCTGGATCTGGCCGACGGTGGAGGCCACGTCCAGGGTGTCGGTGTTGGTCATGCTCTGCACCGAGATCGGCGCATCGCCGCCCACGGGCACGTTGCCGACATGAATCTGGCGGGAGCGGCGTCTAACGATGGGAGACTGCGCGTGCATGCGAAATCATTCTCCTAGGCTGAAGCGGGCGACGTTGTTGCGGCCGGCATATTCGGCCAGATCGACGGCCTCGCCCCGGTAGCGCAGCTCGACGCCGCTGGCGTTGCCGATGGTCAGGCGGAAGGGCGGCACGCCCTCGGCGCGGGCGGTGCTGCCGGCCGACTGCAGGCCGACGAAGATGCGCTCGTTGTTGGCGTCGAAGATCTCGGTCCAGGACTGCTCGTTGAAGGTCAGCTCGAGCAGGTCGGGGCCGGCGGTGGCCGGGTCCTCGGTCGCGTCGGGAGCGGTCGTGGCGCTGTCTGAGGACTGAGCCGTGGACTGGGCGTCGGGTGTTTCGGCCACGGCGGGTGCGGCGTTGACGGTCTCTGCCGCCGTGGGCGCGTCGCCGGTGGTGGGCTGAGCGGTGTCCGTCGTGCTGGCGGTCTCGCTCTCGGCGGCGCCGTCGGTCAGCCCCAGGGCATCGTCCTCGGCGGGCAGCGGCGGCATCTGCTCGTCGGCCGTGCCTTCGGGGGTCGGCTCGATGGCGGTGGGCTCCTCGGTCACGGCGGTGCCGTCCAGGGTATCCACGGCGACCGGCTCGTTGTCGCTAAGGCCCGGCAGGCCGCTGCCGTCGCGGCTCTGCCACCACAAGAGAGTCAGGCCGGCCAGCCCCAGGATCACCACCAGGGTGACCAGTTTGAACAGCCAGGCGCCGAGCTTGGAGGGCGGCTTGGCGATCTTGACCGGCGTGACGCGACGCTCGGTCTCGGTGGTGCCGTTGACGGCGCGATAGGCATCCAGCACGCCGGCCTCGTCGATGCCCAGCAGCCGGGCATAGGCGCGCAGGTACCCGCGGCGGTAGGCCACCACCGGTACCTGCTCGTAGTCGTCCTGCTCCAGGCCGGCGACCACGGCGGGGCGCAGGTTCAGGGAGGTGGCGACCTCGTCCAGGGAAAGCCCCTGTTGCTCGCGTTCACTGCGCAGCATGTCACCGGGGGATGCCTGGCGGGCCCTATCGACGGTGTCGTTGTCGTGCATGTCGCTCATGACTGAGCATCCTTGATCGAGAAGCGGTTTCAGGGCGTGCCACGGGAGGCGTCCGCGGAGCCTGACGGCACGAGCTGGCGGGCATAGAAATCGGCCCGCTCGGTGTCGCCCCGGGCCAGCGCGATATCCTGCGCCAGGGCCAGGTTGTCCGACGTGATGCCTGCCAGGCGCATGTGCGCCTGGATGTTGTCCCAGGCACGGGCTTGATGCCCCTGCGCATGTTCAAGTCGTGCCAGCAGCAGATAGCTTCTGGGCTGGCGCGGGTCGATGACCTTGGCCCGCTCCAGGGCCTCCCGCGCCTCCTCCGTCTGGCCCAGATCGCGCCGGCACTGGCCCAGGTTGGCAAACAGCTGGGCACGATTGGCGTATTGTGTGTCTTCGCTGGCGAGCGCCAGCTGCTTGCAGGCGTCACGCGTCCGCCCCTGAGCATACAGGAAGGCGGCGAAATTGTTGCGTGCCCGGGTCGCGTCGGGGGCGGCGTCCAGGGCGCGACGGAAGTATTCCTCGGCCAGCGCGATCTCGTCCTGACGCTGGAAGATCATCGCCATGGCCTGCAGCGCCTCGGGGTCGTTGGGGGCGACCTCGAGGGCCCGGTTGAGGGCGCGAGTGGCCCGCGGCAGGTTATTGCGTTCGAGGTAGGCCGTGCCCAGGCGGGTGTAGGCCTCCACGGCCTCGTCCTGGTTGTCCTGTTGCGGAACCGCGGTAGTCGCGCAGCCGCCCAGCCACGCCACGCATAGCAGGGCGGCGAACAGGGGGCCTCGCCTGGGGCCGGTCGGTAGGCGATGACGGCGTGTCATGGGCATTTCTTGCGACATGTTGGAGGCGTCCCGGGTTGCGGCCGGCCACGCTGCCAGGAGTGTCGGCGTGGCCGATAAGGCTTGTTCATCAAAGCGTTCTGCCTAGTTGAAGTCAAGCGCACCCGGGGCGTCAGTCGGCGTCGAGCTGGATCGACTGAATGTAGCGCTCGTGGCGCTTGGTGCGGTCCTTGACCCGGCCGACCAGCTGGCCGCAGGCGGCATCGATATCATCGCCGCGGGTGCTGCGCACCGGTGCGGTATACCCCAGTTCGTAGAGCCACTGCTGGAAGCGCATCGTCTGGTTGCGGGACGGCTTCTCGTAGCCCGAGTGCGGGAAGGGGTTGAACGGGATCAGGTTGATCTTGCACGGCAGCTCCCGGAGCAGTTCGGCGAGCTGTTCGGCATGCTCCTGCTGGTCGTTGACGTCCTTGATCAGGGTGTACTCGATGGTCACGATGCGGGTGTCGTCGCACTTGGCCAGGTAACGCTGGCAGGCATCGAGCAGGGAACGGATGTTGTACTTGCGGTTAAGCGGGACCAGTTCGCTGCGCAGCTCGTCGGTGGCGGCGTGCAGCGAGATGGCCAGGCTCACGTCGAGTTCGTCGCCGAGCTGGTCGAGCTTCGGCACCACGCCGGAGGTCGACAGGGTGACGCGACGCTTGGACAGGCCGTAGCCGTTGTCGTCGAGCATCAGCTTCATGGCCGGCACGACGGCATCGTAGTTCATTAGCGGCTCGCCCATGCCCATCATCACCACGTTGGTGACCGGGCGATTGGCGGTGTCGCGGCGCGGGCCCACGCTGCGCTGGGCGACCCATACCTGACCGATGATCTCGGCGGCGGTAAGGTTGCGCTGGAAGCCCTGCTTGCCCGTGGAGCAGAAACTGCAGTCCAGCGAGCAGCCGACCTGGGAGGATACGCACAGGGTGCGGCGCTTGCCGTTCTCGGCCGGGATCAGCACGGTTTCCACGTAGCTGCCGTCCTCGACCTCGAGTACCCATTTGCGGGTCCCGTCGCTGGAGGTGCCTTCATAGACCACGCCGGGGCCACGGATCTCGGCCACCTCGGCCAGGCGTTCGCGCAGGGCCTTGGACAGGTTGGTCATGGCGGCAAAGTCGTCACAGCCTTCCTGATGAATCCACTTCATCAGCTGGGCAGCGCGGAACTTCTTCTCGCCAATGGACAGGAAGAAGGATTCCATCTGTTCTCGGGACAGGCCGAGCAGATTGGTGCGGGACGGGGTGTCGGTCGTGGCAGTCATGGTGGGCATCGCGGGGTCGGTGGGCGGTACGCGGGAGGCCGGGCCTCCCGCGTGGAGACGCTATCAGCCGCGCGGGCAGATCTCGTCGGCGCCGAAGAAGTAGGCCACTTCACGCTCGGCGGACTCGGCGGAGTCGGAGCCATGAGCGGCGTTGGCATCGATGGACTCGGCGAAGTCGGCGCGGATGGTGCCGGCTTCGGCTTCCTTCGGGTTGGTCGCGCCCATCAGGTCACGGTTGACGGCGATCGCGTTCTCGCCTTCCAGCACCTGAACCATCACCGGGCCGGAGGTCATGAAGCCGGTCAGGGCGCCGAAGAAGGGGCGTTCCTTGTGCTCGGCGTAGAAGCCTTCGGCCTTCTCCTGGGAGAGGTGGATCATCTTGGCGGCGACGACCTTGAGGCCGGCCTTTTCGAAGCGAGTGTAGATCTCACCGATCACGTTCTTGGAAACGGCATCGGGCTTGATGATGGACAGCGTGCGTTCGGTAGCCATGGGACAGGTCTCCGTAAGGGGGGTTGGAAGCGTCGGGAACTTCATAGGACGGCGCGCCGCCCGCAGCGACACACGAGCGGTGCATGCCACGGGCGGCGCGTCGAAAATCGTGGATCTGCCGCGCTCGGCGGCCGATGAGGCGCGGATTATAACGCCGGAAGTCCGCGGGGGACAATCTTCGACCACCTCGCTCCCACAGGCTATAGGCGCGCGGGCCCGGGCGCGTGGCTCAGACGGTGAAGCTTTCGCCGCAGCCGCACTGATCCTTGACGTTGGGGTTGTTGAAGCGGAAGAAGCGGTTGAGGCCTTCCGAGACGTAGTCGACCTCGCTGCCGTCGAGCATCTCGAGGGCCTCGGGGGCGACATAGACGGCCGCGCCGTGCTCCTCGAAGGTCACGTCCTCGTCGCCCTGTTCGTCGGCGAAGTCGAGCACGTAGCTGTAGCCGGAGCAGCCGCTCGGCTTGACCGAGACGCGCAGGCCGAGGCCGTGGCCGCGCTCGTCGAGCACCTGACGGATCTGGCTGGCGGCGGCGGGAGTGATCGAAAGATGGGCCATGGTGCGAGCCTCCTTGTAGGTGTCGGGTGCGTGGTGGTGCAAAGGGTGCGCAAAGATCGTGTCAGCGAACGGCCTGTGTGCTGTCACGGAACTCCACGTGAGGCCGTCAGCGACGCAGCGCCGGTACGGCGTGCTGGAGCTCGGCGATGGCGGTATCGATGTCGGCTTCGGTGGTGAAGCGGCCAACGCTGAACCGCAGCGAGGCCAGCGCCTGTGCCCGGGGCACGCCGATGCCCTTCAGTACATAGGACGGCTCGACGCTCGCCGAGTTGCAGGCCGACCCGGTGGAAATCGCCAGGCCGCGCAGCGCCATCAGCAGCGACTCGCCGTCCAGGCCGCTGAAGGCCAGGTTGATGATGTGCGGCACCGACACCCGGGTGTCGGTGTTGCGATGCAGGCCCTCGAGGCCCTCGAGGCCAGCAAGGAAACGCTGCTGCAGGGCGCTGGCGTGGGCACGATCGACCTCGCCTTCGCTGGCCGCCTGAGCGAAGGCCTCGCCCATGCCGACGATCTGATGGGTCGGCAGGGTGCCCGAGCGCATGCCGCGCTCGTGGCCGCCGCCGTGGATCAGGGCCTCGATGCGCAGGTCCGGGTCGCGGCGCACATAGAGGGCGCCGATGCCCTTGGGGCCATAGGCCTTGTGGGCCGACAGCGACAACAGATCTATCCCCATGGCGGCGGCGTCGAGAGGCAGCTTGCCCGGTGCCTGGGCGGCATCGACATGGAAGGTCGCGCCGCGGGCATGCACCACCTCGGCAAGGGCGGTGAGATCGTTGATGGTGCCGAGCTCGTTGTTGACCGCCATCAGCGACACCAGCACGGTATCGTCGCGCATGGCATCAGCCAGCTGATCCGGCGTGATCCGGCCGTCGGCGCCGGGCGTGAGCCAGGTCACCTCGAAGCCTTCCGCCTCGAGAGCCTTGGCGGTGTCGATGACCGCCTTGTGCTCGATGATCGAGGTCACCAGGTGACGCCCTCGGGCGCGATTGGCGCGCATGAAGCCGGTCAGCGCCAGGTTGTCGGCCTCGGTGGCGCCGCTGGTCCAGACGATCTCCCGAGGGTCGGCTCCGATCAGGTCGGCGACCTGGCGGCGTGCGCCCTCGACCGCCTGTTCGGCCAGCCAGCCGGCGATATGGCTGCGCGACGCCGGGTTGGCGAAGGTGCCATCCAGGGTCAGATGACGGGCCATGACCTCGGCGACCCGCGGGTCGACGGGGGTGGTGGCGGCATAATCGAGATAGACGGGAGCGCTCATGGTGATCCGGTATCAGTGAGGAGTCGGGGTCAGGACGCCGTCGGCGAGGATACGGCGATGGTGTCCGCATCGGCACGCAGCCGCTGACGCTTGGCGATGTGCTTGACCTCATGGCGCTTGACCAGCTCACCGAGGGTGATGCCGTCTAGGAAGCCGTGGATCTCCTTGGAGAGATCGCACCAGAGGTGATGTGTCAGGCAGGTATCGCCCTGCTGGCAGTCCGAAAGCCCCTGGCAGCGGGTAGCGTCCACCGACTCGTTGACCGCGTCGATGACCCGGGCCACCGAGATGTCGCCGGCCTCGCCGGCCAGCAGATATCCGCCCCCGGGGCCGCGCACGCTCTTGACCAGGCCGGCACGGCGCAGACGCGAGAACAGCTGCTCGAGGTAGGACAGCGAGATCTCCTGACGCTTGGAGATATCGGCCAGGCTGGTGGGCGTGGCGGCGCCATTCATCGCCAGATCGAGCATCGCGGTGACGGCGTAGCGTCCTTTGGTGGTCAAGCGCATGGCAGTGTCGCACGCAGAGGGTCGAGGGCCGGCCCGCTCATGGCGGACCGAAGGATGATCGTTAGGGAGCCATTATGAGAATCCCGAGTATCACGGTCAACAATTGGGTCGGGCCCCGCTGGGCCGCGCATCGCTAGGCCGCGCCGCGCTGGCAGTACGTCGGCCGGCCGCATGGCCTCAGGTGCCGGTGCCGCCCTGCCGGCGGGGCGCTGCCTCGGTGGCCATGTCACGACCCCGGTCTCGCTCCTTGCCCTGATCGTTGCTTTGGTTCTTGTCTCGATCATTGCCCCGGTCGGCCTCGTCATCGATAGGCGGGCAGCAGCTGTCGACGTCGGCAAGCACGCCTTCGAAGTCCTCATCGCGCAGCTCCGGCAGTTGGCCGGCGCGGTAGCTGTGATCGAGCCGGCGCAGGGTGGTGCACATCAGCTCGATGCGCCCGTCGACGGCGTGCATGTGATCGAGCATCGCCTGCATCGAGCGCGCCACCGGGTCGGGCATGTCCTGGCTGACGCCGTAGGCATCGAAGCCGAACTTCTGGCGCATCGCCTCGCGGCGGGCCGGGTCGACGTCGAGGACGGCCTCGCTGTCGGGCTCCTCGCGCTTGACGATCTTGCCGGGGATGCCGACCACGGTGGCGCCAGCCGGCACCGCCTTGGTGATCACCGCATTGGAGCCGATCTTGGCGCCGGCGCCCACCGTGAAGGGGCCGAGGATCTTGGCCCCGGCGCCGACGATCACGCCGTCTTCCAGGGTCGGGTGGCGCTTGCCCTTGTTCCAGCTGGTGCCGCCCAGGGTCACGCCCTGGTAGAGGGTCACGTCGTCGCCGACCTCGGCGGTCTCGCCGATCACCACGCCCATGCCGTGATCGATGAAGAAGCGCCGGCCAATGGTAGCCCCCGGGTGGATCTCGATGCCGGTCAGCCAGCGGAACAGCTGCGACAGGGTGCGGGCCAGCCACTTCAGGTTCTTCTGCCACAGCCAGTGGCTCAGCCGGTGTGCCAGCAGGGCATGCAGGCCCGGATAGTTGGTCAGCACTTCCAGGAAGTTGCGCGCCGCCGGGTCTCGGGCGAACACGCTGTTGATATCTTCTCGCAGACGACGAAACATGCGGCAAATCCTTGTGGAAGAGAGTCGGCGCGCAGGAGCCGAGCGGACCCTGATTATTGGGGCGCCGATTGTCCGCTGCAAGGCGGCCTCTCACGTCAGCTTATGCAGACGCTCTGTTATCAGCCCTGATCCCTGGGGGCGGTCTTCTTCTCGGTGGCGCTGAGGATGCCGCGCAGGATGTTGATCTCCATCTGGTCCGGGCGGGCGCGCAGGTACAGCCGGCGCAGCCGGGCCATCAGCTGGCGGGGCTTGTCCGGGTCGTGGAACTCGAGGGTGATCAGGGTGCGCTCCAGGTGCTCGAAGAAGCGCTCCAGGTCGGCGTGGCTGGCCGGCGGGTGATCCCAGGCGATGCCGAAGACCGCCTCGTGCTCGGCGCTCGCCGCCGCCTGCTCCGCTTCGGCGTCGCGCCCTGTCGCCGCTGCCGAGGTTGCCGTTGCCGAGTCAGTATCGGCTTCTGACGGCGATGACGACGCGGGCTGTCCATGCTCCAGCCAGGCCAGACGGCACTCGTAGGCCAGCACCTGCACCGCGGCGGCCAGGTTCAGGGAGCTGTAGTCCGGGTTGGTGGGGATATGCACGTGGGCATGGCAGCGCTGCAGCTCGGCATTGGTCAGGCCGGTGTCCTCGCGGCCGAACACGAGCGCCACCCGCGATTCGGGATCCGCCAGTTCCGCCGGCAGCCGTTCGCCGAGGGCGCGGGGCGTGATCATCGGCCAGGGCAGGGTGCGCGATCGGGCGCTGGCACCGACCACCAGCCGACAGTCGGCCACGGCGCTTTCCAGGTCGTCGTACACCGGGGCGTGGTGGAGGATCTTATCGGCCCCCGAGGCCCGGGATATGGCCTCCGCCGAGCGCGATTCGCCGCGCGGCGCGACCAGGGCCAGGTCGGCGAGGCCCATGTTGTGCATGGCGCGGGCGGTGGCGCCGATATTGCCGGGGTGACTGGTGCCGATGAGGACGATGCGAATGCGCTCGAGCATGGGGCCTGGGCCTGTCTTGGGTGACGATGGGCGACATAGTCTAGCATGTACCACCGGCTCCTGGCGGCCCCTGACCGGGGGTGTCGATGGCGAAGGAGTGGCGAATCTGCTAGGATACGCCCCGATTTGCGTCACCGTTCTTTAACAGTACCCGACTCCTCGAAGGCCCGATCATGCATCCGATGGTCCAATTCGGCCTGCGCGCCATGCGTAGTGCCGCTGAACAGTTCGTGCGTATCCGCGAGCGTATCGAAAACTCCCATGATGAACACAATCTCGACCGTCTGCTCGAAGACGCGGGCCGCAACGTCGAGACGCTGGTCGCCAACCAGCTCTCCCGCGGCTATCCCGAGCATGGCATCTCCGGTCGCTATATCCCCTACCGCGAAGGCGAGGGTGAAGGCGGCGATCATCACTGGAAGATCGAACCCTTCCACGG
Organism: Halomonas sp. YLGW01; assembly: GCF_014840935.1. Classification (NCBI taxonomy): domain Bacteria; kingdom Pseudomonadati; phylum Pseudomonadota; class Gammaproteobacteria; order Oceanospirillales; family Halomonadaceae; genus Halomonas; species Halomonas sp. YLGW01. The sequence continues at coordinate 521,415 of NZ_CP062005.1, forward strand.
CTATTCCAACCTGAGCGTCGCCGGCAGCGGCTTCGCGATGTCGCTGGTGTGCCTGGTCAAGGGACGCCCCGAACATGCCATCGTGATCTGCCCGTTCGCCGATACCGAGTTCCTGGCCAGCCGTGGCCGCGGTGCCCAGCGCAACGGCAAGCGCATTCGTGTGCCCAAGACCACCGCCATCGCCGGCTCGCGCCTGGCGCTGGGTCTGCCGGAGCTGTGGCTGCGCCCGCGTCACCTGCCGACCTATCTGACCCTGGTGCAGCAGCTCGGCCCGCAGATCGAGACCCAGCTCGCCACCGGCAGCGGCCTGCTCGACCTGGCCGAACTGGCCAGCGGTCGCTGCGATGCGGCCTTCGTGCTCGGCCTCGAGGAGCAGGACAAGCTGGTCGGCACCCTGCTGCTCAAGGAAGCCGGCGCCCTGATGGGCACCCCCGATGGCGGCCCCAGCGTCGAGATCGAGGGTCAGCTGATGGCCGCCGGCCCGCGCCTCTACAAGGCACTGATGCAGCAGCTCAAGCCGCACATGGTCTGAGCCTGCACCGAGCGTTCGAGTAAGAGAGATAGACGAAGCCCCACACGCCCAGGCGTGTGGGGTTTTTTTGTGGCGATGGTTCGGGGGCGGAAGCGTGACGAGCGAGGGGCCGACAACTACAGGGCCGACAACTAACGGGCCGACAAAAAAATGCCCCCACTCGAGGAGCGGGGGCGCGAGGGGCCGTCAGTTACATGACGCAAGGCCGGTGGAATAGGCTGCCGCTCAGGGCAGCTCCTCGGCGTCCTCGTTTTCCTTCGGCGCCGGGATCAGGTCGGTGCGCACAAGCTTCAAGGGCAGCAGCAGCGCCGAGGCGACGTAGATCGACGAGAAGGTACCGACGCCGATACCGATCAGCAGCGCCACGGCGAAGTTGTGGATCATGTCGCCGCCCAGGATCAGCAGTGCCAGCAGCACCAGCACCGTGGTGCCGGAGGTCGCCAGTGTCCGGCTCAGGGTCTGGTTGATGGCGTCGTTGAAGATCGCCGGCATGTCATCGATGCGCGAGGTGCGGATGTTCTCGCGGATCCGGTCGTAGACGATGATGGTGTCGTTCAGCGAGTAGCCGATCACCGCCAGCACCGCGGCCAGCACGGTCAGGTCGAACTCGATCTGGAACAGCGAGAAGGCACCGAGCACCAGGATCACGTCGTGAACCAGCGCCAGCAGCGCGCCGATGGCGAACTTGTACTGGAAGCGGAAGGCCACGTAGAGCATCACCATGCCCAGCGCCACCAGCATGCCGAGCCCGCTCTGGTCGCGCAGCTGCTCGCCGACCTGGGCGCCGACGAACTCGGCCCGCACCAGCGAGACCTGATCGCCGCCCTGGCGCAGCAGGTCGGTGACCTGCTGGCCCACGTTGGGGTCGAAGGCCTGCTGCAGGCGGATCAGGATCTCGTCGGCGGCGCCGAAGGTCTGCACCGAGATGTCCTGGAAGCCGGCGGCCTCCAGCACCTGGCGCACGCTGTCCAGCGCCGGCGCCGTGGCGTAGCTGACCTCGACCAGGGTGCCGCCGGTGAAGTCGAGCCCCAGGCTCAGCTGCTGCACGGCCAGCGAGCCCAAGGCGATCAGCAGTAGCACCGCCGAGGTGATGAAGGCCAGGCGGCGCTTGCCCATGAAATCGAACTGTCGCATCGCGAGGCTCCTCATATCCAGAGTGTCTTGAGTGGCTTGCCGCCGACGGTCAGGTTGACCATGGCGCGGGTCACCATCAGGGCGGTGAACATCGAGGTCAGGATGCCCAGCGACAGGGTCACGGCGAAGCCCTTGACCGGGCCGGTGCCGATCGAGAACAGGATCAGCGCCACCAGCAGGGTGGTCAGGTTGGCGTCGACGATCGAGGTGAAGGCGCGTTCATAGCCGGCGTGGATCGCCTGCTGCACCGAGAGGCCGGTGCGCAGCTCCTCGCGTATGCGCTCGAAGATCAGCACGTTGGCGTCCACGGCCATGCCGAGCGTCAGCACGATACCGGCGATGCCGGGCAGCGTCAGGGTGGCGCCGAGCATCGACATGGCGGCGATCACCAGCACCAGGTTGATGCCGAGGGCCACGTTGGCGATCACGCCGAAGGCCTTGTAGCGCAGCAGCATGAAGGCCACCACCAAGAGCAGGCCGATCTGCACCGAGAGCACGCCGCGGTCGATGTTGTCCTGACCGAGGCTCGGGCCGATGGTGCGTTCCTGCACGAAGTAGATGGGCGCGGCCAGCGAGCCCGAGCGCAGCAGCAGCGACAGCTCGGCGGCCTCGGTGGGGGAATCCAGTCCGGTGATGCGGAAGCTGTTGCCCAGGGCGCTCTGGATGGTGGCCAGGCTGATGATGCCGCGTTCGGTGTAGGGGTCGCGCACCACCACCGGCTTGCCGTCCTGCATCACGGTTCGGTCGCGGGTCTTGTGCTCGATGAACACCACGGCCATGTTGCGGCCGATGTTGGAGCGGGTCGCCCGGTTCATCAGGGTGCCGCCGGTGCCGTCCAGGTCGATGTTGACCTGGGGACGGCCGTTCTCATCGAAGCTGCGGGTGGCGCTGGAGACGCTGTCGCCGGTGATGATGACGTCGCGCATCAGCTCGGCGGTGCGCGGGCTGGAGCGGAACTCGAGGCTCTCGGTTTCCTGCGCCGGGGTGTCCGGGCGGGCCTCGAGGCGGAACTCCAGGTTGGCGGTCGCACCCACCACGCGCTTGGCGGCGGCGGTGTCCTGCACGCCGGGCAGCTCGACCACGATGCGGTTGGGGCCCTGGCGCTGCACCAGCGGCTCGGCCACGCCTAGCTCGTTGACGCGGTTGCGCAGGGTGGTCAGGTTCTGGTTGATCGCGTAGTCCTGGATTTCCTGGACTGCCTGATCGCTTAAGGTCATCACCAGGGTCGCGCCGCGATCCGCCTCGCTCTCTTCATACTGGAAGTCCGGGAAGTCGCGGCTGATCAGGCTCCTCGCCTCGTCGCGATCCTCGGCGTTCATGAAGTCCAGGCTCAGCGTGCGACCGTCGATCTCGGTGTTGCGGTAGCGGATGCGCTCGTCGCGCAGGGTCTCGCGCATGGCGCTGGCGTTGACCTCGAGGCGCTGGGTCACCGCGGCGTCCATGTCGACCTCGAGCAGGAAGTGCACGCCACCGCGCAGGTCGAGGCCCAGGGTCATCGGCGAGGCGGCCAGGTTGGCGAGCCAGTCGGGCGTCGACTCGGCCAGGTTCACCGCGACCACATGGTCGTCATCGAGCAGGCCGTCGACCACGCCACGGGCGCGCATCTGGTCGGAGGCGCGATCGAGACGCAACAGGACGCTGGTGGCATCGCGTTCGGTGGACTTGAGGGAAATGTCGGCATCGGCCAGGGCGGTCTGAACCCGCTCCAGCTGGGATTCGCTGAGATCCTCGCCGCCGCTTGCGGGGCTGATCTGCACCGCGGGGTCTGCGGGGAAGAGATTGGGGAGCGAATAGACCAGGCCGACGGCGAGGACAAGAAGTATCAGCAGATACTTCCATAGGGGGTAACGGTTAAGCATGCAGGCCCTGCCTTGTAGCTAACATGGCGACATCGCGAGAGCGAAAGAGGGGGTCGCCACCGGCGCACCGCCGACGGGCGGGCGCGGGCCTGCCCGCCGGCGGTGCCGGGGTGCGAGATCAGATGGACTTGATGGTGCCCTTGGGCAGGACGGAGGCAACGGCGTTCTTCTGCACGTTGATCTCGGTGCCTTCGGCGATTTCCATGGAGATGAACTCGTCGGCCACCTTGGTGATCCGGCCCAGCATGCCGCCGCCGATGACCACTTCGTCACCCTTGGACAGGCCGGCGATCAGCTGCTTGTGCTGCTTGGCCCGCTTGGCCTGGGGGCGCCACAGCAGGAAGTAGAAGATCAGCACGAAGCCGCCCAGCATGACGATCTGGGCGATACCGCCGCCTGCGGCCGCGCCGCCTTCGGCGTGTGCCGGGGAAATGAGGAAGTCCAGCATGTTGTTGGTTCTCCTGAGAGGGTTGCTAGGGTCCAGAATGGCCGGATGATGAGCGCATCACCCGGCCGTCAGATTCGGTGCAGACGGGCCTGCGACCCCGTCATTCGGGGCTTTGTTCCAGCGGTGGAACCGACAGCCCGCGGCGACCATAGTATGCTTCTACAAAGTTTGCCAATGTACCCGCTTCGATGGCACCGCGCAAACCGTCCATCAGGCGCTGATAATGGCGCAGATTGTGGATGGTGTTGAGCATCGAACCGAGCATCTCGTTGCAGCGATCCAGGTGATGCAGGTAGGCCCGCGAGAAGTGCTTGCAGGTGTAGCAGTCGCAGTCGGCTTCCAGCGGTGCCGTATCGTGGCGATGCCGGGCGTTGCGGATCTTGACCGTGCCCTCGAAGGTGAACAGGTGGCCGTTGCGGCCGTTGCGGGTCGGCATCACGCAGTCGAACATGTCGACGCCGCGGCGCACACCCTCGACCAGATCCTCCGGCTTGCCCACGCCCATCAGGTAGCGCGGCTTGTCGTCCGGCATCCACTCGGGCAGGTAGTCGAGCACCTTGATCATCTCTTCCTTGGGCTCGCCCACCGACAGTCCGCCGATCGCGTAACCGTCGAAGCCGATCTCATCGAGGCCCTTGAGCGAGGCCTCGCGCAGGTCCGGGTACATGCCGCCCTGGATGATACCGAACAGCGCCGAGGGCGAGTCGCCGTGGGCGTCGCGGGAGCGCTTGGCCCAGCGCAGCGACATCTCCATCGAGCGCTTGGCTTCGTCATGGGTGGCCGGGTAGGGCGTGCACTCATCGAAGATCATCACCACGTCCGAGCCCAGCGAGCGCTGCACCGCCATGGATTCCTCGGGCCCCATGAAGACCTTGGAGCCGTCGACCGGCGAACGGAAATGCACCCCTTCCTCGGTGATCTTGCGCATCTCGCCAAGCGAGAAGACCTGGAAGCCGCCGGAGTCGGTGAGGATCGGCTTGTCCCACTGGGCGAAGTCATGCAGGTCGCCGTGTTCCTCGATCACCTCGGTGCCCGGGCGCAGCCACAGGTGGAAGGTGTTGCCGAGGATGATCTCGGCGCCGATCTCCTCGACCGACTGGGGTGTCATGCCCTTGACGGTGCCGTAGGTGCCCACCGGCATGAAGGCCGGGGTCTCGACGGTGCCGCGGGGGAAGCTCAGGCGGCCGCGGCGGGCCCGGCCGTCGGTGGCCAGGCGCTCGAAGGTCATGAAGCATTCGTTACGCATGAAGGCTCTCTCGCATGAAGGCTTTCTCGAAAGGGGCGGGCGACAAGGATCGCCCTCGAATAGTGGGTGCGCCAGAAGACGAGCGGCCCGATGCGTCGGGCCTTGGCGAATGAGATATCGGCTGTCGGGTATCGGCGGTCGAGTATCGCTTGTCGGATGTCGCTAGCCGGCGTCGGCGCGGGTCAGGAACATGGCGTCGCCATAGCTGAAGAAGGCGTAGCGCTCCTCGACCGCGGCCCGGTAGGCGTTCATCACCGGCTCGAAGCCCGCGAAGGAAGCCACCAGCATCATCAGCGTCGACTCCGGCAGGTGGAAGTTGGTGACCAGCGCATCGACGCAGCGCCATTCATAGCCCGGATAGATGAAGATGTCGGTCTCGCCGCGGTAGGGCGCGATCTCGCCGGTTTCACTCTTCATGCAGGCCGATTCCAGGCAGCGCACGCCGGTGGTGCCCACCGCCACCACCCGATTGCCGCGGGCCTTGGCCTCGCGGACCTTGGCACAGGCGGCCTCGTCGACCTCGATCCACTCGCTGTGCATGTGGTGGTCGCGGATGTCGTCGGCGCGCACCGGCTGGAAGGTGCCGGCGCCCACGTGCAGGGTGACGAAGGCGCTCTCGATGCCCTTCTCCTCGAGTGCTGCCATCATCGGCTCATCGAAGTGCAGGCCGGCGGTGGGGGCGGCCACCGCGCCATCGCGCCGCGCGTAGACGGTCTGGTAGCGCTCGCGGTCGGCCAGCTCGTCCTCGCGGGTGATGTAGGGCGGCAGCGGCATGTGGCCGTGGGCCTCGAGCAGCGCGATCAGCGGCGTGTCGCCGAGGAAGCGCAGCTCGAACAGAGCATCCTGGCGGCCTTCCACCACGGCGCGCACATCGCCCTCGAAGATCAGCTCGGTGCCCGGCTTCGGCGACTTGCTGGCGCGGATATGCGCCAGGCCGCGGTGGGCATCCAGCGGCCGTTCGAGCAGCATTTCGACGCGGCCGCCGCTGGCCTTCTGGCCGTGCAGGCGGGCCGGGATCACTCGGGTGTCGTTGAACACCAGCAGGTCGCCCGGCTCGAGGATCTCGAGCAGGTCCGGGAAACGGCGGTGGTCAAGCGCCCCCGAGGCGCCATCGACGCACAACAGGCGGCAGTCACTGCGACGCTCGGAGGGGTAACGGGCGATCAGCTCGTCGGGAAGCTCGTAATGGAAATCGGCGCGCTGCATGGGAGATATCGACTCGGGCTAGCTAAGGCGGTGCAGGAATGGTGCTGGACCATTCGGACAAGGCGCCTAGGATACCCGTTCCCGCCAGTGAAGTCAGTCGCTTGCGGTGCGTTTGCGATTGACCTGCGAGGTGGCTGCCGTATAATGCGTCCCCGCTGCCGGTGTGGCGGAATTGGTAGACGCAGCGGATTCAAAATCCGCCGCCCTAACAGGCGTGTCGGTTCGAGTCCGACCACCGGCACCACTAAATCAAGTAGTTACCCTCCCTGCCTTGTGGCCTCGCGTGGCATAAACTAGCATCCAATAACACTACCTATGTTGGTAAGGATGTTGGTAAGCGGCCATGTCAAAGAAAGCCCATCCCCTGTCTGCCCTTGAAGTGAAGCGCATCGCTACCCCTGGCTATCACGCCGTGGGAGATGTTGCTGGCCTACTACTGCGTGTCGATAAGAGCGGCGCTCGGTCGTGGATACTGCGCTATTCCACCGGCGAGACTCGCTTGGCCCAGAGCGGCAAGCCCTACAAGGTGCGCCGGGACCATGGCCTAGGCGGCTACCCTGACACCTCACTGGCACAGGCCCGCGAGAAGGCTCGCAAGGTCCGCGAAATGTTGGCCGAGGGCATCGACCCACTTGCAGAGCGCAAGGCCGCCAAACAAGCCCGGTTGGCTGCTGAGCTGCGCCGGCTTACCTTCGTCCAGGCCGCCGAGGCCGTTATCAAAGTGAAGCAGGCCGAAGCCAGCAATCCGAAGCACGCCGCTCAGTGGCGGCGAAGCCTGGAAGCATATGCCTTACCAACATTGGGCAATATGAGTGTGGCCGATATTGAACTGGTTCACGTCAAGAAAGCCCTTGAGCCTATTTGGCAGAGCAAGCCCACTACTGCCGCCCGTGTGCGCCAGCGCATCGAGTCAGTTATGTCATGGGCGACGGCCCACGGCCACCGCGCCGGCCCCAATCCCGCCACCTGGAAAGGCAATCTGGATGCCGTGTTGCCGGCGCCAGCCAAGATCAAGAAGAAGGCACACCATCGCGCCATGCCCATTGATGAGATGCCGGCGTTCTGGGCGCGGCTGAGCGAGCGGGACGATATGCCGGCAAAGGCGTTGGCGTTTACGATCCTAACGGGCAGCCGTTCCGGAGAGGTGCTGGGCGCCCGCTGGGAGGAGATCGACATGGCCGGTGCGGTCTGGGCGATACCGTCGGAGAGGATGAAGGGGCGCCGAGAGCATCGCGTACCGCTGGCGCAGGCTGCCGTTGAGCTGTTGCGTTCGGTGCCCCAGGCTGATGAAGGGCTGGTATTCACCCGCGATGGCGGGCGCAAGCTGTCCGACCGGGCAATGACCGACCTGCTGGCCGCCATGGGGGAAAAGGAGCAGGCGACGGTTCACGGCATGAGGTCCACGCTACGCGACTGGATGGCAGAACGCACCGCTACCCCGCAAGACGTTGCCGAGATGATCCTGGCCCACGCCATCGGCAACCAAGCCGAGGCCGCCTATCGGCGCGGCGACCTGCTGGCAAAGCGGGCTCGAGTGATGAAGCAGTGGGCCACCTTTCTGGCCACCCCTGCCAGCGCCAGCGGCAAGAAGGTAACGGCGATCCGCAAAGGCGGCACTGAATGACCGATTTGGCCGGTTAGGGCCGTACACCCGAAAGCGCGGCGACTCCACCGCGCCCGCCGGCCAATCTTCCCTGGAGCAAGCGCGAGGAGTAGCGCAATGGCCATTTCGCCATGGCACCTACTGAGTGTTATCCGATGTGATGATGTAGCTGCATTGCTCGCCGATTTTGATCCTGCAGTTCCCACTGTTGACAGTTACACAGGCCGCTTATACGACGAGTGGCGACGGGTCTTGGTGGAAGAGGCACAAGCAGGCCACCTGTCCCCAGCGAAAGTTTTCGTTGGGGATGATGAAGTACAGCAGTACACAGACGCTCTCGTCCCCCAGCCAATTATTCATACTTGGCGAAAGATTCACCCTAGTAAGAATGATTGGCGCTATCACTCATATGCAGAGATACGGTTAAGCTTCGATAGAAAGGAGCTTTATCGCTGGCTAAAACAAGCAGTGCCTGCAGCAGAGATACCTGAGGCATTGCGCCTCATACCGAATACCCAGGCGCCAGCCGCACCGCAAGACAAGCCCCTTCACCACAAGCGCCGGCAAACCTACCTGAAATTGATAGAAGGGCTGGCGCTTGAGGTATTGGGCGGCGAGATGCCAGATGAGCCCTACAAAGCCGCTGTCATGCTTCAACAGGTGCTGCAGCGCCACGGGCTGAAGCTGGATGACGAGCCGATAGCCAAGACGGTGCAAGAGATACTGGCCGCCCGCGAGGAGCGCGAAAGCGACCCTTTTTGATGCGACATAGCCCTATGTCGCATCCATGACGGACGGCACTCGCCCTATATAGAACTACCGGCCAAACTGCCACGCCATGCTCCTCGTGAATTCACAAAGCGAGGCAGTGCCACATGGCAATTCCCACCCGAGCCGCCACCACCGGCGACTACGACACCACTGCACCGGAGCCGCGCGGCGCCAGCAATGCTTGGCGTCTCTGGTTCTCCGTCAAGCAACTAGCCCGCCGCTACGGCACCCATGAGGCCACCATTTGGCGCTGGTCACGTGAGGGCCGCTTTCCCGCGCCAGTGAAGCTGGCGGGCAACCTCACTCGCTGGTCACTTCACGACGTTGAGAGCTGGGAGCAAACCCAGCGGGAGCGGACGTGATGTTCGAGCTCTCAAGCCTACTGGCTGGCGCTTGGCGCTGGATTACTCGACAAGGTGGACGAAGCGTTCGCCGCAAACCCGGGGAGGGCGAGCAATGACTCCCTCAAATCAAAAGTCTCATCCCCCTGAGAAGAGCAGGCCCCGTATTGAAGCGCCGCCGAAAGCGCCCCCCAAACATAGCACCATCGAGGTCGCGCTGGCCGACGCATTAGCCGGCTATGGCGTGACGTTGGCGCCCAAGGCGTCAGGCCGCTTCGAGCGATTCGACGCGCCCGACAAGCCCAAGGGCAACGGCAATGGTTGGTATCGCATCCATTCGCCCCAGGCGGCGAGCTTTGGCATTTGGCATCTGGACGTTTCTGAGGTTGTGACGCTTAACGACGTCAGCAACTCTGAAGCCGTGGCTCAGTCAAGGCTGGAGGCTATACGAGAGCGCGACCGCCGCGATCGAAAGCGCCAGCAGTGTGAAGCCCAGGCCGCCGAGAAGGCCCGGCGCTGGTGGTCCGAGGCCGCTCCCGGCGATCCGGCCCACCCCTGGCTGGCCCGCAAGCGTCTACCGCCCCACGCTCTTCGCCAGCACGGCAAGGTGCTGTTGGTGCCTCTGTATGTCGAGGGCGGCCTGGTCAACTTGGAGCGCATCTTTCCCGACGGGAACAAGCGCACCCTGGCAGGAGGCCGCGTTAGGGGCGTGGCTAGCCTGATCGGCCGCCTGACCGGCGCTGGGCGCGTGCTGGTGGCTGAGGGTTGGTCAACGGCCGCTGCGCTCCACGAGGTCATGGGTTGCCCGGTCGTAGTCGCTCGAAACGCCGACAACCTGGCCTTGGTCGCCCGTCGCCTGCGCCAGCGGCTCCCTGATGCTGACATCACCATCTGCGGTGATGATGACCGCCACCTGCCGGCCAAGGGCAAGCCCAACAAGGGCTCGGTTGAAGCCCGCCATGCCGCCCTAGCCATTGGTGCTGACCTGCTGATGCCGTCGTTCTGCGAGGGCTGCCGGCACTGTACTGACTTTGCCGACGTGCGCCTGTGCCGGCTGGGAGGTGGCCATGGTGGCTGAGTACCTCGACCCCGATAGTGTCGATATGTTCGGAAAGCCTGACACTGAGCCCGCCCATACCTCGTTGGGCATGTCCCAGGTGTCCCACGTGTCCCAGCCCAGCAATGACGCGGCTTCCCGCCGGGACACCACCGGGACACCACTTGTCCCAACGTGTCCCATCGCCCGCGAGGTAGACCCGAGCGAGGCGGCGCCGGCCAAGGTGAAGGAGCCAGTGCGCCCTACCTTCGCCTGCTACTTGACCTCCAGCCAGTACGGGCCGCCGGGGCTTTACTACCACGGGCAGCGCATTCCCAAGGGCGACGGCGACCCCGAGCCCTTCGACAAGCGCGTCTGCACCCCCGTCGAGTGTCTGGCCGCCACCCATGACGAGCGTGGCGATAACCATGGGCTGCTGCTGCGCTTCAAGCCGCTGTATGGGCCGTGGCGGCAATGGGCGATGCCGCTGCGTCTGCTGAGGGGCAGCGGTGAGGAGATGCGCGGCGAGCTGCTGGACATGGGCGTTCGTATCGAGCCCGACGCCTTTAAGGAGCTGAATCAATGGGCTGCGAGGCAGGCGCCCGATGAGGTGGTGGTGGCCGCGACCCGTGTGGGTTGGCATCGCGTCGAGGAGGCGCTGGCGTTCGTCATGCCCCGGCACACCATCGCCCAGGGCGAGCTGGCGCGCCGGATCACCTTCCAGAGCGAGGTGGCCGGCCAAGACGAGTACGCCACCGCCGGCAGCCTGATGAGCTGGCGCGAGGCGATTGGCCGGCTATGCAGCGGCAACCCGCTAATGGTGCTGGCCGTGTCCACCGCCCTGGCCGGCCCGCTGCTGTACCTGACGCACCGGCAGACGGCAGGCATTCATCTGGTAGGCGATTCATCCAACGGGAAGACGACGCTGCTGGAGGTCGCTGCGAGCGTCTGGGGCGGTCCCGACTTCAAGCGCACCTGGCGCGCCACCGGCAACGGACTGGAGGGCATCGCGGCAGCCCTGAGCGACACGGCGCTGATACTGGACGAGATAGGCGAGGCCGACGGCCGCGAGATCGGCGCTACCGTCTACGCCCTGGGCAATGGCACCGGCAAGGCCCGCGCCAGCCGCAACGGCACTGCAAGGCGCCCGCACCGCTGGCGCATCGCGGTATTGAGCAGCGGCGAGCGTACCCTGGCCGCCCACATGAGCGAGGCCGGCAAGCGCCCCCTTGCCGGGCAGGCCGTCCGGTTGCTGGATATACCCGCCAAACGCGCCCACGGCGCCTTCGACACCCTGCACCACCTGGCCGATGGTCGCGCCTTTGCGGATCACCTGAAAAGCGAGGTGACGCGCCACCATGGCCACCTTGGGCCGGCGTTCATCGAGCGGCTGGTAGCCGAGGAGCGCGACCTGGCTGCTGAGGTGGACCGCTTCGCCCAGGTAGACGGCTTCGCTTCGACCCGCCCGTTACAAGGCCGGGCCGCCAAGGTGCTGGCGCTGATAGGGCTGGCCGGCGAGCTGGCCACCGAATACGGGCTGACGGGCTGGCAGCCGGGCGAGGCGATGGCCGCCGCTGTCGAGGCGTTCCACGCATGGGCCGCCGGGCAGGGCGGCGTGAGGTCCGAGTATGAGCAGATATTGGACAGCGTGGGCGGCTTCATCGAGCGACATGGCGATGCCCGTTTCAGCAGCGTCGAGAGCGACCCGGCCCATATCCCCACGGTCCACAACCGGGCCGGCTGGTGGCGCGATGATGCCAAGGGCCGAACCTATCTGTTCAACGGCGAGGGCTTGAGCGAGGCGCTGGGCGGCTTCGACCTGAAGCGCGGCACCGAAGCCCTGGAGGTGGCCGGCTGGCTGGTCGAGCGCGATGCTGGCGCCCGGTCCGTGCGCGTTCGGATCAACGGCAGCCGCCGCCGGGTCTACGCGATCCGCCCGGTGGAATGTGAGGAGAGCGTGGCATGAGCCTGGACGATGTTTACCGCGCCTTCGCTGGGACATCACGGGACACCACCTGTCCCGCACCTGTCCCGGCGCCAGTCCGCACGGTTGAGCAGTTGGGGCACGTCGGACACATGGGACATTACGAAAATGAGGAGCGGCAAGACAAGGCGGGGCCTGCGCATGAGGTCGAGACGCTGCTGGCCGCTCTGGCTGATGCTGGCCGCGACCTCAGGCCGGCACTGGCGCATCGCCTACGCGAAACGCTGTTGCCCCTGAGTCGGCAAGTACGGGCTGAACTGATCGCGGTAATAGATGATGCCTTCGAAGTGGCTCCCGACGTGGAGGCCGCCTGCAGGCATGCCCATCGCCTGCTTGACGACCCTGCTGCCGTGGAGGCCGCCAAGGCGGTTTGGCCAGCCTACCCTGAGCCACTGGCCCCACAAAGACTTGGCAACGTGAGAAAGTCAGGTTGAGCCGCCATGGCTGGCATCACCCATTACAGCGAACTGCTGCCAGGCGATGTCAGCTACGCGATACGCCATCTGTCCCAGCCATCCGAAGATGAAGCCAGGAAACTGGCCCGCTGACAGCCTGATAAATATGTCTCCCCTGCGAAAAGGCCGGTCAGGTGTTATCTGAGAGTCCACACGTGACGGCCGGCGCTGTTGTTCCACATCTATACGCGAGGAGTCCAGCATGACAATAGATAACCAAGCCGAACTTCGTAAAAGATACCGGGCATGGTCCAGAGCCATAGCCAAGGGTGAGCGTTTGCCCTTCCCGGAGGAGTGCCGTGGCCTGCGTTGTGGTGCCAGAACGAGAGCTGGGACACCTTGTAAGCGCCGCGATCTTTTCAGCTCCGGTCGCTGCCGACTTCATGGCGGGCTATCGACAGGTCCAAAGTCCGGCCCGAGAGTTAAGCAGTCGGAGCCACCCATCAAGCCTAAGGCAACGTTACCTTCCTTGAATGATCCTGAGTTTCAGGAGTATATACGGAGGTTGTGTCAGTTCTGATGCTGCTGGCCCGCCAAGCTAAACCCCATGAACACTCAGCAATAGCAAGTTAATTGGAGGTTGGCAGCCAGGGCCTGCTTTAGGGGGAACCCATAATACGCCGTCAAAAAACGCTACCTTCTTGATAGCACATTCTTCAGTCCAGAGGGTGCCGCGAGCTTCTAGACGACCCGAGGTCGAACGCTTCCGGCGACACCACTCACCGGCATGAGCTAATGAGCCGCATACCGTTGTAGGAGTTCGCCGACAGAGGATGTAAGGCAGGCCGCGTCATGGCCATCTCTAAGGTGTCCCTTGCCCCTCTCTCCGCCCCGCTGTGTATGATGGTGCCCATTCATCATCACTAGACTCAGCACACCCGGAGACGCATCGTGAACACGGACAGTCACTCTCAGACGGCGGCCTTCATCTGGTCGGTCGCAGACCTGCTGCGCGGCGATTTCAAGCAGTCCCAGTATGGGCGGGTGATCCTGCCGTTCACCCTGCTGCGGCGCCTGGAGTGCGTGCTGGCGCCGACCAAGGCGGCGGTGCTGGCCGGGGCTCAGGAACATCAGAACAAGCCCGAGGCGGTGCGTGAGAAGCTGCTGCTGCGGGCGGCAGAGCAGCAGTTCTTCAATGCCTCGCCGCTGACGCTGGGCACCCTGTCGGATACTCAGACCGCCGACGACCTGATGAGCTACGTGCAGGCGTTCAGCCAGGATGCCCGAGAGATCTTCGATCACTTCCACTTCGAGGACTTCGTCCAGCAGCTGGCCGCCAACGACCTGCTCTACCAGGTGGTGCAGCGGGTCGCCAGCATCGACCTGAGCCCGGAGCGGATCACCAACTACGGCATGGGGGTGATCTTCGAGGAGCTGATCCGCAAGTTCGCCGAGAGCTCCAACGAGACCGCCGGTGAGCACTTCACGCCCCGCGACATCGTGCACCTGACCACCTCGCTGGTGCTGACCGGCCAGGACGAGACCCTGCGCCCGCACCGCATCGCCACCGTCTACGACCCCACGGCGGGCACCGGCGGCTTCCTCTCCGAGAGCGATGAGTACATCCGGCAGGTCAGCGACCAGGTCACGGTGTCGCTGCACGGCCAGGAGCTGAACCCGGAGTCCTACGCCATCTGCAAGGCCGACATGCTGATCAAGGGCCAGGACGTGGCCCAGATCAAGCTCGGTAACACCCTCTCCGACGACCAGCTGCCCGCCGAGCGCTTCGACTTCATGCTCGCCAACCCGCCGTTCGGGGTCGAGTGGAAGAAGGTCCAGAAGCAGGTCACCGACGAGCACAAGCAGAAGGGCTACGATGGCCGCTTCGGCCCGGGCCTGCCGCGCGTCTCCGATGGCTCGCTGCTGTTCCTGATGCACCTGGTCAGCAAGATGCGCAGCCCCAAGGACGGCGGCTCGCGGATCGGCATCATCCTCAACGGCTCGCCGCTGTTCACCGGCGGGGCCGGCAGCGGCGAGTCCGAGATCCGCCGCTACCTGCTGCAGCACGACCTGGTCGAGGCGATCGTCGCCCTGCCCACGGACATGTTCTACAACACTGGCATCGCCACCTACGTGTGGGTGCTCTCCAACCACAAGCCGGCCGAGCGGCGCGGCAAGGTGCAGCTGATCAACGCCACCGCGCGCTACACCAAGATGCGCAAGTCGCTGGGCAGCAAGCGCCAGTACGTGACCGACCGCGACATCGACGAGATCGTGCGCGGCTATGGGGCCTTCCAGGAGACCGAGGAGAGCAAGATCTTTCCGGTGGAGGCCTTCGGCTACCGGCGCATCACCGTCGAGCGCCCGCTGCGCCTCAACTTCCAGGCGAGCCCGGAGCGCCTGGCCCGGCTCGACGGCGAGAAGGCCCTCCAGAAGCTGCCAGAGGCCGACAGGGACGCCCTCAGGGCCGCCTGCGCCACCTTGGACCCCGAGCGCTGCTACACCAACCGGGACGCCTTCACGAAGGACCTGAAGGCCGCGCTCAAGCCCACCGGCCTCAAGGTCGGCGCCCCGCTACTGAAGGCGATCCTCAACGCCCTCGCCGAGCGTGATGACGAGGCCGATGTCTGCACCGACAAGCAGGGCAACCCGGAGCCCGACAGCGGCCTGCGCGATAACGAGAACGTGCCGCTCGACGAGTCGGTGTTCGACTATTTCGCCCGTGAGGTGAAGCCCCACGTGCCCGACGCCTGGATCGACGAGGATAAGCGCGACCCGCTTGACGGCCGTATCGGCCTCGTCGGCTTCGAGATCCCCTTCAACCGGCATTTCTACACCTTCGAGCCGCCGCGCCCGCTGGAGGCGATCGACGCCGACCTCAAGGCCTGCACCGACCGGATCAAGTCGATGATCGAGGAGTTGTCGGCATGACGTTTCCCGCGTATCCCGAGTATAAGGATTCTGGCGTCGAGTGGTTGGGGCAGGTGCCGGCGCATTGGCAAGATAAGCGGTTAAAGTTCCTGTTCGATCTTTGTAAACGTGGTATTAGAAAAAAAGACAGCATTGTCACTTGCTTTAGGGATGGCACAGTCACGCTTCGCACCAACCGGCGTACTGAAGGCTTCACGAATGCATTGAAAGAAATAGGATACCAAGGCGTTCGGAAAGGCGACCTGGTTATACATGCCATGGATGCATTTGCAGGCGCTATTGGGGTGTCAGATTCAGATGGAAAATCCTCCCCTGTCTATTCGGTGTGCTCCCCTGCTTCTAGGGCTGTATCTTCCTATTACTATGCACGGCTGCTTCGCCACATGGCGCTTTCTGGCTTTGTGGCGTCGTTAGCTAAGGGGATTCGAGAAAGGTCCACTGACTTTAGGTGGTCTGATGCGGCAGAGATTTTCTTGCCTGTCCCTCCTTATGAAGAGCAGGCCACCATCGCTGCCTTCCTCGACCACGAGGCGGCCCGCATCGACGCCCTGGTGGCCGAGCAGCAGCGCTTGATCACGCTGCTCAAGGAGAAGCGCCAGGCGGTGATCTCTCATGCCGTGACCAAGGGCATTGACCCCGACGTGCCGATGAAGGATTCAGGCGTCGAGTGGCTGGGCGAGGTGCCGGCGCATTGGGAAGTAATGAAGTTCTTGCGTTGTGTAAAGATAGCTGAAGGGCAAGTGGATCCGAAGCTGGAAGAGTATCGTGAAAAAATCTTGATTGCCCCTAATCACGTTGAGTCAGCAACAGGGCGGATTCTAAGTCTGGAGACTGCCGAATCCCAAGGGGCTGAGAGCGGTAAATACATTTGTCAAGCTGGTGATGTAGTGTACAGCAAAATCAGGCCTGCCCTCAGGAAAGCTTGCGTCATTGATCAAGAGGTTCTTTGCAGTGCTGACATGTACCCGCTTCGACCACTAGAAAAATTAACCAGCGATTACTTGCTGTGGAGCATCCTTTCCGAGCCGTTCTCTCGGTTGACTGTTCTAGAGTCTGAGCGAGTGGCTATGCCGAAAATTAATCGCGAATCACTGAATGAAATTTTCATGGCGGTGCCCCCCGTAGAGGAACAAGCAAGGATTAGTGGCCACATTTCTCAAGAAGCCCAGCGGTTAGATCAGCTCACTTCTATCGCAACTGAAGCCATTGAGCTCCTCTCCGAGCGTCGCTCTGCACTAATCTCCGCCGCCGTCACCGGCAAGATCGATGTTCGAGGATGGACGCCACCGGCCGATGCGGCGCCAGCCCAGCAGGACACCCGCATGGAGGCGGTATGACGCAGGGACGCAGCATCCGACTGTTCCTGGTGGACGGTACGCCCAATGGCCTGCTGACCGCCGAGATCATGAACTGGACCGGGCATGTACTCACTGGGCCGCGCAGCAAGCTGAGCGAGCTGGTGCAGCGCCCGGAGTGCGGCCGTACCGGTATCTACTTCCTGGTCGGGCCGGACCCCGAAAACAGCCTGCGCCCGCTGGTCTACATCGGCGAGAGCGACGACGTGGCCACGCGCCTCAAGCAGCACAACCGCCCCGAGGAGAAGGGTGGCAAGGATTTCTGGGAGAAGGTCTGCCTGGTCACCAGCAAGGACCAGAACCTGACCAAGGCCCATGTGAAGTACCTCGAGAGCCTGCTGATCCAGAACGCCGGCGAGGTCGGCCGCTGCAAGCTGATCAACGGCACCGCCCACGAGTACATCGGCCTGCCCGAGTCAGACCGCGCCGACATGGCCTTCTTCACGGAACAGGTGCGCACCGTGCTGCCGGTGCTGGGGCTCGACTTCCTGCGCGATCGGCCGATGCCCTCCAGCGCGGCATCCGAGCCAGAGGAGCCCAAGCGCCAGCCCTCGCCGCGCTTCGTGGCCGAGGTGCCCCGGTTCGGCATCAAGGCCCACGGCCAGGAGATCGACGGCGAGTTCTACGTGCTTAAGGGCTCCCTGGCCCGGGGCAGCTGGACGGGAAAAGATGGCGGTTACCAGAGCCTCTTCCAACAACTCTGTGACGATGGGGTGCTTGTGGAAGCCGAACAGGGGCTGCGACGTTTCGCCAGCGACTACGCTTTCTCGAGCCCTAGCGCCGCCGCAGCGGTCGTCTCAGGGCGTAGCTCCAATGGCCGTGAGCATTGGAGAGTAGAGAGCACGAACCAGAGCTACGCCGCCTGGCAGGATCAGCAGGTCAATGAAGCCGCCGAGGCAGTGTCCGACTAACCACCATGACATGGAGCGTCATCACATGAATCAACTGAGCGAGCCCACCCAGGAACGGGATGCCCAGATCCAAGCGGCGATCGAGGATTACCTTCAGTCGCGAAAAGCGATACTCGAGCTGGGCCGGGAAGTACCCGGTAGGATCGGTGGCAACGACAACATCATCGGCCGCATCGGTGAGTTCTTGGGGCTACGCTTCCTGGAATCGCTGGGCCAGGCACCACAAAAAGCTGCAGGCCTTTCTAACCCGGGGTACGACCTGTTCGATGGCGAGCTACTCACCCAGGTGAAAGCCATCACTCAGGAGAACCAGCGCGGTCGCAGCGTGCGCCTGACACCCGGCTGGAATCAGTTTTTGCTGATCGAACTGGGCGAGCATTACACGCCTATTCGTATCGGTCTGCTGACCGAAAACCAGCAGCAGCAAGCGATTCATGATGGCTTTGCCAAAACTGAGACACCCGTGGTCAGCCTGTCGATGCTTGGGCCGAAAGGGTTGATCGGGCGTTATGGACAGGTCTACAGCCAGGATCAGATCCATCTTTGATGCGCGTGGCGCTGGGCACTCTCAAGGCCGACAAAGCCTTTATGAGTCCCTGAGAGGCGCAGTAGGATCAATAAACAACAACGCCGGAGCAGGGAGCGAGCATGGCGGACAGCAGGGAAGCGCAGTTTCAGCAGGACATCCTCAATGCCATGGCCGCCAATGGCTGGCGCGTGGGCCAGGCCAGCGGCTATGACCGGGTCAATGCCGTCTACCCCGAGGACCTGGTCGGCTACTTCCAGGAGGCCTACCCGGAGCGCTGGGATAAGTTCGCCAAGGCCCACCCCAAGGCCCCCGAGACGGCGCTGATAAAGGCGGTGGTGCGCCAGCTGGAGCGGGTCGGCACCCTCGAGGTACTGCGCCATGGCTTCAAGGTGCCGGGCAACCGGATCGAGCTGTGCAGCTTCAAGCCCGACCACGGCATGAACCCGGACGCCCAGGCCCGCTACCGGGCAAACCGGCTGAGGGTGGTGCCGGAGGTCTCCTACTCGCCCCACGCCCGCGAGAGCGGCTCAGAGGCGGCGCAGGGGGCAGGAAAAAGCTATAACCCGCGCCTGGACCTGGTGTTGTTCGTCAATGGCTTACCGGTGTCCACCCTGGAGCTCAAGAGCGCCTTCAAGCAGTCGGTCGAGAACGCCAAGCGCCAGTACCGCGATGACCGCCCGGTGAAGGACCCCGTGACCCGCAAGGCCGAGCCGCTGCTGACCTTCAAGCGTGGCGTCCTGGTGCATTTCGCGGTCAGCCAGGACGAGGTGGCGATGACCACCAAGCTGGCCGGTAAGGACACCTTCTTCCTGCCTTTCAACCAGGGCACCGAAGACGGCGGCGCCGGCAACCCACCGGCGCCGGATGACGCCACCTACGCCACCGCCTACCTGTGGAATAGAGTCTTCCAGCCCGATGCCTGGTTAAAGATCCTCGGCCGTTTCCTGCACCTGGAGCAGGTCACCAAGGAAGATTTCGACGGCCGCCGCCAGACCAAGGAGACGCTGATCTTCCCCCGCTTCCACCAGTGGGACGTGGTCAATCGGCTGGTCGAGACCACCCGCCAGGAAGGGCCGGGAAGTCGCTACCTGGTGCAGCACAGCGCCGGCTCGGGCAAGTCCAACTCGATCGCCTGGACAGCCCATCAGCTGGCCAACCTGTACGATGAGGACGGACAGAAGCAGTTCAATTCGGTGATCGTGGTCACCGACCGCACGGTGCTCGACAGTCAGCTGCAGGACACCATCTACCAGTTCGAACATGCCCATGGGGTGGTGTGCCCGATTACCCGTGACGTCGGCAACCAGAGCAAGTCCGAGCAGCTGGCAGAGGCGCTGGCCAGCAACACCCGGATCATCATCGTCACCATCCAGACCTTCCCGGCGCTGTTCGATGCCCTCGACAAGCGCCCCCAGCTGGCCGAGGGCAGTTATGCGGTGATCGCCGACGAGGCGCACTCCTCGCAGACCGGATCCTCGGCCAGCAAGCTCAAGGCGCTGCTGGCCGCCGCCGGGGAGGCCACTGGGGACGATGAGGAAGTGAGCGCCGAGGCCCTGATGGATGCCGCCGTCAGCGCCCGTAAGCCAAGCGAGCGGATCAGCTACTACGCCTTCACCGCCACCCCCAAGGCCAAGACCCTGGAGCTGTTCGGCCGGGTGCCCGATCCCGAGCTGCCCGCCAGCAGCGACAATAAGCCTGCCCCCTTCCACCTGTACTCGATGCGCCAGGCCATCGAGGAGGGCTTCATCCTCGACGTGCTGGAGCGCTACACCACCTACAGCACCGCCTGGAAGCTGGCCCACCCGGACGGCGACGACCAGGAGGTGGACTCCAAGAAGGCCTCGAAGACCCTGGCCAAGTGGGTGCGGCTGCACCCTCACAACATCGGCCAGAAGGTCGAGGTGATCGTCGAGCACTACCGGGCCAACGTGAAGCACCTGCTGGACGGCCAGGCCAAGGCCATGGTGGTCACCGCCAGCCGCCAGGAGGCGGTGCGCTATGCCCTCGCCATGCGTAACTATGTGAAGGAGAAGGGCTACCAGGACGTGCACCCGCTGGTCGCCTTCTCGGGCAGCGTACTGCCGGATGGCGTGATCGAGGAGGAGGTCACCGAGACCAGCAGTAAGCTCAACCCAGGCCTCAAGGGACGCGACCTGGCCGACGCCTTCGATACCGACGACTACAACGTCATGATCGCGGCCAATAAGTACCAAACCGGCTTCGACCAGCCCAAGCTGTGCGCCATGTACGTGGACAAGAAGCTGCAGGGCGTGGACTGCGTGCAGACCCTCTCACGGCTCAACCGTATTTTCCCGGGCAAAGAAACTTTCATCCTCGATTTCTTCAACGACCCCGAGGAGATTCTCGGCGCCTTCGCCCCCTACTACCGCAAGGCCGAGCTGGCCGACGTCTCCGACGCCAACGTGGTCTATGACCTGCAGCAGAACCTGGATGCCAGCGGGATCTACCACTGGGAAGAGGTCGAGGCCTTCGCCACCGCCTTCTTCGACCCCAAGGCCTCCTCCACTAAGCTGAGCTATTACTGCAAGCCGGCTGCCGAACGCTTCACCAAGCGCTACAAGGCGATCGTTGATCAGATCCAGACCTGGCAGGCGGCTAGGAAACAGGCCGAGCAGCAAGGCGATCAGGCCGGTGTGCACCGCGCCGACCAGGAGCTCAAGGACGCCGGCACCACCCGCGACGAGCTGGACCTGTTCCGCAAGAATCTCGCGAGCTTCGTGCGTACCTACGAGTTCCTGTCGCAGATCGTCCACTTCGACGACCGCGAGCTGGAGCAGCTCTGTGTGTTCGCCCGCCACCTCGCCCCGTTGCTGCGCATGGAGCGCCTCGAGGAGGACACCATCGACGTCAGCGAGCTGGAGCTGACCCACTACCGCCTGACCAAGCGCGCTGAGCACCAGCTGCGCCTGGAGGAGGAGCAAGGCGACTACGGCCTGCAGCCGATCAGCGAGGTCGGCTCCGGCAAGCCGCACGACCCCGAGAAGAAGCGCCTGGACGAGATCATCGACAAGCTCAACGACCTCTACGGCACGGAGGTCAGCGACGACGACAAGCTACACTTCGCCAACGGCATCGCCGATCGCATCGAGCGCGACGAATCGGTGATGGCACAGGTCCGCCATCATGACGAAGGTCAGGTGATGCACGGGCTGTTTCCCAAGCGGGTCACCGACGCTGTGCTCGACGCCATGAGTGATCACGAGAAGCTCTCAATGCCGCTGCTGGAGGACGAGAAGACCGGGCGGGAGTTTGCGCTGCTGATCCTCAAGCTGCTGGCGGGGAGGGCGATGGAAGAAACTCAGAGTGGGGGGCGGTTTTCTCAATGAAGATCCTTACGAAATTTTTTTATCCGCCAAGTTGAATGTGGCGATACTATGACTATATGTCCCGAAGTAGAGTGCGATAAATCTACATATGAGGAGGGTTTTTCATGAATGATTATGTTGTTGTTCTTTTAATGGTTTTTTTGGTTTTTGTTGGCGGTATTTCGGCTAATCAAGCGCTTGATCCGCTTAATCGACCTTTGGTTTTTCGAGGAAAAGCGGGGTCATTGGCTTTGAGTTTATGTAGTTCTGTGATAATGATTTCTTTATTTTCTGCAATTTCATGGGGTTTTTACTCGTTCGACTGGTATGCCGCGATAGGGCTGATTTTGAGTGGTTTTGCTTTTTCCGTCGCGGTAACCCCACACATTCCGACTATGGTCTTAGGTAGTGCTCTTGGTCCTATAGTATGCTCAGTGTCCCTGTTGTTTTTAAATTTTTATGCTTGGGGTTCATGAAAAAATTATTGTAATAAGTTTGCATAAGGCTTGATGGTTTTTAGTGGCAGGTGATCTATAAGTATATGATTTAGAATCGTAAAAAGCTTTTTCGACTAATTTCGTGGCGGATCCAATGAGGTGGCGAGTCTGCCCGGTTGGCCGGGCATGAGATGGTCAGCCTGAAAACGATCGGGCACGACAGGAAGGCGGAATAGACTGGGGTCAAGTGACTTGTGCTTATGCCTCCTTCATGGGGGAGATCATTGGGATGTTTTACCAAGCCCCTCCTTTTCGGTAGCAAAGAGCCTCGAGCTAGTCTTTATGTTGTGGCTCTTCGTAGAGCTTGTAAGGATAAGCCAACAATGGATCCGTCGATGTGATGCTCGTATGCGCAGTTCCATAAGATAACGGGTAGTGACGGCGTCCTAAAAAATCAGTATCGTGCGAGCATTTCTGAAATAAATGCCGAAAGGAACATGTGATGAGAAGTCTATCGATACTTGCTCGGGCCGGTATGCTTTCCTTGCTTCCACTATCTGCCATGGCTAAAGAGCCGATCGAGGAAGAGCCGTGGCCTGTAAAGTTAGTATCTCACTTCGAGGCGTTCTGCTACCAAACGGATGCCAGTTTTCCAAAGGCAGTGGCCCTGGCTAATGTGTTGGAGAAACAGGAAATCCCCAGCGAGATGATGGCCGCTTTCATGCCATTGAATGATGTAGATGATGCCAAGGGCTATCTGCTTGAGCGAGATGATGTGAGGCAACGAGCTATATTTTTGGGTGTCGTGACTGGAAAGGATGCCTGCAGTGTTGCCGGAACAGGGATAAGCCAAGATGAAGTGATTGCCTCTATGTCCGAGAATTACCGTTTGCGTGAGGTCGCTTCAACCGACATCGGCCTGCAGATCAGCACAATGTATATACCGGGGGGCACAAGCGACGCCACCCGAGAAGCGCATCGCAAAGGCATGATCGCTATTACAAAAGGTAAGTCTGGCGCCACTGCAGAAACCATGACCCTTGCCTATATTCCACCACGTACAGCAAAAGAGACGTTTTGAAGAAAGCAACTGCCGAGGCTGCGAGAAAGGTTCCGGCATGGCGGTTGATTGCCTGCTTTCCGCAATTGGAGAATGTAGGGGACCGCTGTAAACCCAGCCACCGCTTGCAAGGTTACGATGTGGCCGCTAGGTGTCCACATTGATGTCGCATACTGTGGCAGGCAAGCGCATCGCTAGATGTTGGTAGGGATGTTGGTAAAAAGGAAAAGATACATGTAAATAACTGATTTTATAACAATGTGGTCGGATTCAAAATCCGCCGCTAGCGATAGCGTGTCGGTTCGAGTCCGACCACCGGCACCACAGATCAAGCACTCATCTCCCTCCCTCGTGCCTTGATCTTCGACCTATCCCGATCGATCAATACCCTGCTTTGCTCACCGTACCTCGGTGATACCTCCGCGGTTTTCATTGGCCGCCGCTTGCTGCATTCTGCCCGTGCTTAGTCCTGCCCCCCGCTGTACCCCTCATGCTCCTTTCGTCAAGTTTAACTAAAGCTTCGGCCCAGTCAGGTCGATATGACAGGTTATGTTGGTCTTCACTAACCATGATGGAAATGGAATTCAATGACGACACAAACAACCCGGTCAAGCCGCTGGAATCTGCAGACCAAGATGCTGGTGCTGGTATTGGTGCCGCTGTTGCTGATTACTCTCACCTTGGTCGGCATCACGACCTACGACAGCGTGCGTTCCTCCCAGCAAAATCTGGCACATCAGCGAGAGGAACTGCTGGAGAGTCGGCAGGAGGCGGTGAAGGACGTGGTGCTGGCTGCGAAGAGCGCCATCGCGCCCATCTATGACCAGGCTGGCCCCAACGATGAGCAGGCCAAGGCTCGCGCAGCGGAGCTGCTGCGCTCCATTCGCTTCGATGGCGACAACTATATCTTCGTCTACGAATTCGATGGCACCAACGTCGTACTGCCCCACGCGCCTGACAAGGAAGGCACCAACCTGATGGGGCTGCAGGATGCCGCCGGCGCCTATCTGGTCCGCGACCTGATCGACACCGCTAAGGCGGGGGGCGGCTACTATCAGTACATCTGGCCGCACCCTGAGACGCGCCAGAATGAAGCCAAGTATTCCTACGTTGGACAATTGGAAAAATGGGGCTGGATGCTGGGCGCCGGCGTCTATGCGGTGGACGTGGAAGAGGCGATGGCAGAAGCTCGGGCGGTGGCTCGCGCCAACCTGCAAGACTCGATCAGAAGTGAGCTGATGATGGCGCTGGCACTGTTCCTCGTCGTCGCGCTGGTGGCGAGCTGGCTGGTCAAGCGCACCCTGCAGCCGATCCGTTCCGCCGCCGAGGCGATGGGCGATATCGCCAATGGCCGGGGCGACCTGACCCAGCGGCTGACCGTCGCGACCCACGACGAGGTGGGCCAGCTGGCCGAAGGCTTCAATCGGTTCGTCTCGCGGATGCAGGATACGCTACGCGAGGTGCGCGCCAGCACCCGCCACGTCGGCCAGGCGGCCACCGAGATTGAGCAGGGCAGCCAGGAACTGGCGACCCGTACCGAGCAGGCGGCGGCCAACCTGCAACAGACCTCGGCCTCCATGGAGGAGATCACCTCCACCGTCGATCACAGCGCTCAGTCGGCTCAGCAGGCCAATCAGCTGGTGCAGGGCACCGCCGAGGTGGCCCGCAAGGGCGAGTCGGCGATGCAGCAGGTCGAGCGCACCATGGCCGACATCCATGAGTCGTCGAGCAAGGTCAGCGACATCGTCAGCATGATCGATTCCATCGCCTTCCAGACCAACATCCTGGCGTTGAATGCCTCGGTGGAGGCGGCCCGCGCCGGCGAGCACGGCCGCGGCTTCGCGGTGGTCGCCGAGGAGGTGCGCACCCTGGCCAGTCGCTCGAGCGACGCCTCCAAGGAGATTCGCGGCCTGATCGACGCCTCCGCCGCCCACACCGAGTCCGGTGCCGAGCTGGTGCGCAACGCGGGCACCACCATGCAGGAGATCGCCGAGAGCGTGGCCAAGGTCACCGACGTGATCGGCGAGATTTCCGCTGGCGCCAGGGAGCAGAGCACCGGCATCGGCCAGGTCAACACCGCCGTCACCGAGATGGATACCATGACCCAGCAGAACGCCGCCATGGTGCAGCAGTCGACCACCACGGCCAGCCAGATGCGCGATCAGGCCGAACAGCTGCAGCGCCTGCTTGGGTCCTTCGTGCTGGGCGAGGATGACGCGGCGTCGACCTATCGTAAGGGAGCGCCGGCGTTGCCCTCGGCGTCCGTGCGCCAACGGTCGGCATCCACGGCGGCCGAGGAGGAATGGCAGGCCTTCTGATCATGGGCTCGCCCAACGGAAAAGGGTGAGCCTTTCATGAACGCATGAACGCATGAACGCATGAACGCATGAACGCTGCGAGATGCCCCCGCCGGTGATGGCCACCGGTGGGGGCGTTTTCGTTTGGCGCACCGAGGCGGGTGACGCCGTTCCGAGCTGAGGATGCTGCGTCTTATCTTTCTCTCACACTAAAGTCTAAAGGCCTGGTCTGCTGAGCCGATACTGCCTAGTTCATGAATATTTTCTAATTTTTTGGGAGAGGCGTTATGACGTTAACCGCACCCGGCACGAGTAGGTGGGGGTTGCAGACCAAGATCTTGATGCTGGTGTTGGTGCCGCTGTTGTTGATCACCCTTGTCCTGGTAGGGGGGAATACCTACCAGAGCATTCAGTCTTCCCAAGAAAATCTGGCCCAGCAGCGCGAAAAACTGCTGCAAGCTCGACAGCAGGCGGTGAAGGACGTGGTGCTGGCCGCGAAGAGCGCGATCGCGCCCATCTATGAGCAGGCTGGCCCCAACGATGAGCAGGCCAAGGCTCGCGCGGCAGAGATGCTGCGCTCGATTCGCTTCGATGGCGATAACTACATCTTTGCCTATCGCAATGATGGGACTAGCCTCGTGCAGCCCAAGAACCGCACCTTGGAAGGACAGAACCTGATCGACCTTCAGGGACCCGATGGGCGCTATCTCGTTCGTGAGATGATCGAGAAGGCCGAGGGAGGCGGTGGGTTTAATAGCTTTCCCTGGCCGCACCCGACCACTCAGCAGGACGAGACCAAGTATGCCTACGCGGTGGCGCTGGAAAAATGGGACTGGATGTTGGGCGCCGGCGTCTATGCGGTGGATGCGGAAGAGGCCATGGCAGACGCCCGGGCGGTGGCTCGCGCCAACCTGCGGGCGTCGATCCTCACTTCCCTGCTGATGGCGCTGGCGCTGTTCCTCGCCGTCGCGGTGCTGACGAGCTGGCTGGTCAGGCGCACCCTGCAGCCGATCCGCTCCGCCGCCGAGGCGATGGGCGACATCGCCAGTGGCCGGGGCGACCTGACCCAGCGGCTGACCGTCGCGACCCATGACGAGGTGGGCCAGCTGGCCGAAGGCTTCAATCGGTTCGTCTCGCGGATGCAGGACACTCTGCGCGAGGTGCGCGCCAGCACCCGCCACGTCGGCCAGGCGGCCACCGAGATGGAGCAGGGCAGCCAAGAGCTGGCGACCCGCACCGAGCAGGCGGCGGCCAATCTGCAGCAGACCTCGGCCTCCATGGAGGAGATCACCTCCACCGTCGATCACAGCGCTCAGTCGGCTCAGCAGGCCAATCAGCTGGTGCAAGGCACCGCCGAGGTGGCCCGCAAGGGCGAGTCGGCGATGCAGCAGGTCGAGCGCACCATGGCCGACATCCATGAGTCGTCCAGCAAGGTCAGCGACATCGTCAGCATGATCGATTCCATCGCCTTCCAGACCAATATCCTGGCGCTGAATGCCTCGGTGGAGGCGGCCCGCGCCGGCGAGCATGGCCGCGGCTTCGCGGTGGTCGCCGAGGAGGTGCGCACCCTGGCCAGTCGCTCGAGCGACGCCTCCAAGGAGATTCGCGGCCTGATCGACACCTCCGCCGCCCACACCGAGTCCGGTGCCGAGCTGGTGCGCAACGCGGGCACCACCATGCAGGAGATCGCCGAGAGCGTGGCCAAGGTCACCGACGTGATCGGCGAGATTTCCGCTGGCGCCAGGGAGCAGAGCACCGGCATCGGCCAGGTCAACACCGCCGTCACCGAGATGGATACCATGACCCAGCAGAATGCCGCCATGGTGCAGCAGTCGACCACCACGGCCAGCCAGATGCGCGATCAGGCCGAACAGCTGCAGCGCCTGCTTGGGTCCTTCGTGCTGGGCGAGGATGACGCGGCGTCGTCCTATCGTAAGGAGGCGCCGGCGTTGCCCTCGGCGTCCGTGCGCCAAAGGTCGGCATCCACGGCGGCCGAGGAGCAGTGGCAGGCCTTCTGATCGCCAGCCCCGTCATTACCATGATGACGCGCCGACCTTGAAGGATAAGCGTGAACGCAACAAGCGAAGCCGGCTGATCATTCGATTAGCCGGCTTTGTCTTATGTAGCCAATAGACTGGCGCTGAGGCATGGCTATAAAAGGCGTCTCAACGGCGTTGATTTTAACTAGTTCTTTGGTCGTAACTATCTAAAGCCAATCAGCTTTCAGGACGATATGACACCTGACTGCGTGACGTGAAAAACAATACCGGGGAGGCCGCCATGCCGATAACATCAATCAGGCCAAGCATGTGGAGTCTGCAAACCAAGATACTGGTAATGGTGCTGGTGCCACTGTTGCTGATCACCCTTGCCCTGGTCGGGATGAGTACGTACGACAATATCCAGATGACCCGTCAGAATCTGGCGGAGCAGCGAGAAGAGCTGCTGGAAGGCCGACAGCAGTCGGTAAAGGATGTCCTGCTGGCCGCGAAGAGCGCTATCGCGCCGATCTATGACCAGGCTGGCCCCAACGATGAGCAGGCCAAGGCTCGCGCGGCGGAAATCCTGCGCTCGATCCGTTTCGAGGGCGACAACTATGTTTTCGTGTTTCGCAATGATGGCACCAACGTTGCCCATGCCAATCGTGATCTCGAGGGCAAGAACCTGATCGATCTGCAGGGGCCCGACGGTGATTACATCATCAGTTCACTGATCGAGGTGGCCAAGGCCGGCGGCGGTTTCTATGAGTACTCCTGGCCGCACCCCACGACCCAGCAGGATGAAATCAAGTACTCCTATGTCGAGCAGTTGGAGAAGTGGGACTGGATGCTGGGCACCGGCGTCTATGCGGTAGATATCGACGAGGCCATGGTGGATGCACGGGAAGTGGCAAACAATAACCTCAAGCACTCGATTATCATCTCTTTGCTGATCGCGCTGGCGTTGTTCCTCGCCGTCGCGGTACTGACGAGCTGGCTGGTCAAGCGCACCCTGCAGCCGATCCGTTCCGCCGCCGAGGCGATGGGCGATATCGCCAATGGCCGGGGCGACCTGACCCAGCGGCTGACCGTCGCGACCCACGACGAGGTGGGCCAGCTGGCCGAAGGCTTCAATCGGTTCGTCTCGCGGATGCAGGATACGCTACGCGAGGTGCGCGCCAGCACCCGCCACGTCGGCCAGGCGGCCACCGAGATGGAGCAGGGCAGCCAGGAACTGGCGACCCGTACCGAGCAGGCGGCGGCCAACCTGCAACAGACCTCGGCCTCCATGGAGGAGATCACCTCCACCGTCGATCACAGCGCTCAGTCGGCTCAGCAGGCCAATCAGCTGGTGCAGGGCACCGCCGAGGTGGCCCGCAAGGGCGAGTCGGCGATGCAGCAGGTCGAGCGCACCATGGCCGACATCCATGAGTCGTCGAGCAAGGTCAGCGACATCGTCAGCATGATCGATTCCATCGCCTTCCAGACCAACATCCTGGCGTTGAATGCCTCGGTGGAGGCGGCCCGCGCCGGCGAGCACGGCCGCGGCTTCGCGGTGGTCGCCGAGGAGGTGCGTACCCTGGCCAGTCGCTCGAGCGACGCCTCCAAGGAGATTCGCGGCCTGATCGACGCCTCCGCCGCCCACACCGAGTCCGGTGCCGAACTGGTGCGAAACGCGGGCACCACCATGCAGGAGATCGCCGAGAGCGTGGCCAAGGTCACCGACGTGATCGGCGAGATTTCCGCAGGCGCCAGGGAGCAGAGCACCGGCATCGGCCAGGTCAACACCGCCGTGACCGAGATGGACACTATGACCCAGCAGAACGCCGCCATGGTGCAGCAGTCGACCACCACGGCCAGCCAGATGCGCGATCAGGCCGAGCAGCTGCAGCGCCTGCTCGGGTCCTTCGTGCTGGGCGAGGATGACGCGGCGGCGTCGTATCGTAAGGAGGCGCCGGCGCTGCCCTCGGCGTCTGGTGCATCGTCGCGTTCCCCGGCGCCCGTGCGCCAAAAGTCGGCTTCCACGGCGGCCGAGGAGGAGTGGGACGCCTTCTGAGCGAGGGCTCGTCATTGGGGTGATGACGAGCCCTCGGATAGATGCCAGCGCCTGAAGAGGCAGGCACCGCCGGGGATGGCGACCTCCCCGGCGGTGTCGTTTCCAGCCCAAGATTCTTTCCCGTGTCAGTGGGGGAAGACACTGATGGTACTGTGGCGATATGCCGCGATCAGCGTTGATATTGCATCACCTTTTTGTCGGATTGTGGTGGTGCCTTCGTATACCCTAGGGGCTCTTGTGGGAAATGGCTGGGAGCGAGGCGGATGGTGAAAGGCGGCGTCATCAAGTCAGTAGAGTGGAGGAGCGGCTGTCGTGCACTCGCGGCGAGCCGTCATCTCCTGCGAGGTGGCGTGATAGTTCTCCTGATGCTGCTGGCGGCCGGTGTTGTGCGTGCCACGGGCGGCACGGCCTATGCCTATCCCTACCTGATGCTGGCGCCGGTGCTGGTCGGTGCCTACTGGTATGCCTTGGCCGGTGGGCTCGGCGTGGCCCTGGCTGCCGGCCTGCTGATGGCCTTGATGCCGCAGGATGCGGCGCTGGGCATCGAGCAGAGCCTGGCCAATGTGATGATTCGCTTGGCGCTCTACCTGCTGCTGGGGGGCGTGTCCGGCTGGCTGTTCCTGCTGCGTCGTCGCTCCGCGGCTCAGCACCGGATCATCGCGCGCACCGATCCCCTGTCGGGGTTGGCCAATCAGGTGGCCCTCAACGAGGATCTGCGTCGCCGGCTGCCCCCCGCCGGCCATCAGGGGCGCCACACCGGCCTGATGCTGGTACGGCTCACCGACCTCACCGATGTCATCGATGCCTTGGGCCTGGATGCCGCCAACGAGCTGGTGCTGATGCTCGGTGAGCGGCTCGAGCGGGTGGTGCGCGGGGCGCCGACCGCCTATCGTATCCACCACGACGAGTTGGCGCTGATTCTCGAGGATGTCACGCCGGAGGATCTGGCGCGGGTGGCCGAGCGCCTGATGGCGGCCGGCGAGGAGAGCCTGCCCATTCACCAGGTGCCGGTGCGCGTCCAGCTGGCGATGGGCAGCAGTATCGCCCAGAGGGCTCAGGCTCAAGCAAGCGAGCTGTTACGCGAGGCCCGTATCGCCCTGTTCACCGCTCTTCGACAACGCCAGGGCTACCGGCACTTTGCCGAGCACCTGGAACGCCATTCCCGAGAGAGCCTGCAACTGATCGCGCGGGTACGCAGTGCCCTGGACAGGCGAGAGTTCAGGCTGCATTACCAGCCCAAGATTCGCCTCGCCGATGGCCGGGTCTGTGGCGGCGAGGGGCTGATTCGCTGGCAGGCCGCCGATGGCCAGCTGATTTCCCCCGGCCAGTTCATGCCCAAGGTCGAGAGCACCTCGCTGATCTATCCGGTCACCCATTTCGTCGCTCGGGAAGCCGGCGCCTTCGTGCAGACTTGTGCCGGCGAGGGCGTAATCAGCATCAACCTGTCGGTCTACAACCTCTATGACGAGGAATTCATCACCCTGCTGCGCGAGCTGGTCGCGCAAGACGGCGTGGCGGCCGAGCGGCTGGAGGTGGAAATCACCGAGACCGCGCTGATCGGGGATCTGGAGGCGGCGCGTCAGGCCATCCAACGCATCCGTGACCTTGGCATCGGCGTCAGCATCGATGATTTCGGCACGGGCTACGCGTCCTTCGAATACCTTCAGCACCTTCCGCTCACCGGCCTCAAGATCGATCGCAGCTTCGTCGCCCACCTGGAGGAGACGCCGACCACCCGCAAGCTGATGGCCTGCATGATCGACATGGGACATGCGCTGGATCTGGTGGTGACAGCCGAGGGGGTGGAGACGCAAGGGCAGGCGGATATTCTGCGCGAGCTGGGCTGCGATCAGGCGCAGGGCTTCTTCTATGCCCGGCCCCTGCCGGCCGCGGACTATCACGCCTGGTGCTTGGCCAACGACGCGAGTTGAGTCGGTAGGTCAGCCTGCGCCTGGCCCGCACCTGAGTCAGGCAGCGTCGCTTGCGCGCCCCCTTTCCCCCGAGGCCTCGGATACCGCCGCATCAGCCGTTCAGCGCCTCGCGCAGGAAGTCCCGAAACACCCGCACCCGCGCCGGCGCCTCGAGCCCGGCGAGGGTGATGGCGTACAGCCGTCCCTCGGCCAGATGGTGCTCGGGCAGCACCCGGGCGAGCCGGCCTGCCTCCAGCAGCGGCCTGGCGATCCGGTCAGGCAGTACGCCGATCCCGCCGCCGGCCGCCAGCAGGCGGGCCAGGCTCGAGTAGTCGGTGGTGCGTAGGCCGGGCTGGGCATGGATCTCGCTGCGCCGGCCGCGGCGATCGGTCAACACCAGCGGCGCCGCGCCCTCGAGGGCACGACAGATCGCCAGCGCATGCTCGGGCAGCGCCTCCGGTGCCCCGGGGTGGCCGTGGCTCGCGAGGTAGTCCGGCGCGGCATAGAGGCACATCTGAAAGTCGGCGAGGCGCGAGGCGCGATAATTCATGTCGGGCAGATCATCGGCGCTGGCCCGCAGCGCCAGATCGATGCGGTTGGCGGCCAGGTCCAGCTTGGTGTCGGTGGGCAGCAGCTCGATGCGGATCTGCGGATGGCGCCGCTGAAAGGCCACCACCAGCGGCGGCAGCAGGTCGATGCCCATGTCCACCGGCGCGGTGACCCGCAGCAGTCCCTGGGGCACCGAGCGGGAGAGGCGAGCGCCCTCGGTGGCGTCGGCCAGCAACGCCAGGGCATCCCGCGCCTTGGCCTGGAACAACATGCCTTCCTCGGTGGCGCTGACCGCCCGAGGAGTCCGTGCCAGCAGCGCCGCACCGAGCCGACCTTCCAGTCGCGAGATGCGCCGGCTGACCCCGCCCTTGGTTTCGCCAAGCTCTCGCGCCGCCGCCGAGATCGAACCCAGCTCCACCACCGTGCAGAAGGCACGAATATCCTCCAGGGCGCCACCCAGCTGGGGGGTGCCTGAGGTTTCTGATTCATCAACCATGTGTTGCCATCCTGCGCACTCCCGAAAAATCGGAAACCTCAATATGCTGTCTTCCATCGACAGGGCGCAAGCGCCCGATGCTTTCAGCCAACGTTGTTATCAACCGACATAGCGACCAACTGACATCGCGATCAACCGACGTTGCCCCCCACCAACGATGCGAGGACAGACTCATGAACCATAACACCCACACCACCGCTGACACTGCCACCTCCGGCCCGGCGATCTTTTCGCGCCTCTCGGGGCTGTCGTATCCGCTGATCCGCGTGACCGCCGGGCTGCTGCTGATGCCTCATGGCGCCCAGAAGCTGTTCGGCTGGTTCGGCGGCTATGGCCTGGAGGCCACGGGGCAGTTCTTCGCCGAGAGCCTCGGCATGACGCCTGGGGTGCTGTTTGCCCTGCTGGCCGGCCTGGTCGAATTCTTCGGCGGCCTGGCGCTGGTGCTTGGCCTGCTGACGCGTCCGGCGGCGCTGGGCGTGATGGTGCTGATGGGCGTGGCACTTAGCGTACATATTCCCAACGGCTTCTTCTGGACCAGCGGCGGCATCGAGTACCCGCTGATGTGGGGCCTGGTCGCCCTAGGGATCCTGCTGCGCGGCGGCGGCCGCTTGTCGCTGGATGCCAAGCTAGGCCTCAGGATCTGATGGCGGCCCGGCGCTTCCAATCCCGCTGTTGAGGTATGTTGGTCCCCGGAGCCGGCGTTATTAGAGGCCGGCTTCGGCGACGAATCTCGCCCCCTTGGCCAGGAGACGCGACCATGGCTCCTTCGTCTTTCTCTTCTTCCCGCGCTCTTTCTCGCTCTCTCACTCGGCCTTTGCCCACGGTGTTTCTGCCCCACGGCGCCGGTCCCTGCTTCTTCATGGATTGGCAGCCAGCCGGCCTCTGGGACGCCATGGCCGGCTGGCTGAGTGGGCTCAGCGAGGCGCTGAAGGTAAAGCCTCGGGCGCTGCTGGTGATCTCCGCCCACTGGCAGGCCGAGATGTTCACCGTCAACGCTCAGGCGACACCGCCGCTCTATTACGACTACTACGGCTTTCCCGAGCACACCTACCGGCTGCGCTGGCCGGTGTCGGGCGCCCCTGCGCTGGCTGCCGAGGTGCGGGAGCGGCTGGCCGGGGCGGGAATGCCGAGCGGCGAGGAGCATCGGCGCGGGCTCGACCATGGGGTATTCATCCCGCTCAAGCTGGTCTTCCCCGAGGCCGAAGTGCCGGTGGTTCAGCTGTCGCTGAAGGCGGGGCTAGACCCCGCCGAGCACCTGGCGTTGGGGCGCGCCCTGGCGCCGTTGCGCGAGCAGGGCGTGCTGATCATCGGCAGCGGCATGAGCTATCACAACATGGCTCGGCTCAAGCGCGGCGATGCGGCGGTCGACCCGGATTCCCGGGCCTTCGATGCCTGGCTATCCGAGACCGTGGCGCTGCCGCGAGAGGCCCGCGAGGAGCGCCTGCGCCAGTGGGAGGCCGCACCGGGTGCCCGGGTATCCCACCCGGAAGAGGAACATCTGCTGCCCCTGTTCGTGGCCGCCGGTTCCGGCGGAGACAGCCCGGGAGTGAAGGTCTTCGAGGACGAGGTAATGGGCAGCGTGCAGTCGGCCTTCGTGTTCGGCAGGGCCTGAGGCGCGTCGTCGGGCGCCCCGGAGAGGCAAAGGTCGGCTTGGCCGGGGCACGGTCGAGGCCTAAGATAGCGCCTTTCCACCGTCTCCCCGGCGGCCTCTGCGTCGCCGGGGAGTCGTTTGCCTGAAGCACATGGCCTGCCAGGGAGGGCAGGCGGCGACGGAGCCGCGCCGGGTGGGCCAGCCCTGAGACCGCCCCTATGAGAACAAGGAGAAGAAGATGCCGATGACCCTGTGGCTGTCGCTGGCGGCCGTCTGTGCCATGGGCGCCATGTCGCCCGGACCGAGCCTCGCCCTGGTGCTGCGCCACACCCTGGGCGGCGGCCGGTTGCCCGGCGTGGCGGCGGCCCTGGCCCATGCCTTGGGCGTCGGGCTCTATGCGCTGCTGACCGTCTGGGGGCTGGGCGCCGTGATCGCCAGGCATCCGATGCTGTTTCAGGTCATCACCTGGGGCGGGGCCGCCTACCTGGCCTGGCTCGGGGTGCAGGCGCTACGGGCCGGCCGGGCGTCTGCCCTCAAGGCCGAGGGCGTGGCCACCAGCCGTGCCCAGGCCGCCAGGGACGGCGTGCTGGTGGCGCTGGGCAATCCCAAGCTGATTCTGTTCTTCGTCGCCTTGCTCAGTCAGTTCGTCAGCCCGGAGATGAGCGTGGCGGCCAAGGCCGTGATCGTCGCCACCGCCATGGTCATCGACGGCGGCTGGTACGTGCTGGTG
This sequence comes from Halomonas sp. YLGW01, assembly GCF_014840935.1. Lineage (NCBI taxonomy): Bacteria > Pseudomonadati > Pseudomonadota > Gammaproteobacteria > Oceanospirillales > Halomonadaceae > Halomonas > Halomonas sp. YLGW01. Next base: position 556,127 of record NZ_CP062005.1, read on the forward strand.
GCGGTGGCATTCTCTCACTCCGCCGTGCTGCCCTGGCTGCAGGCCCGCGCCCACTGGCTCAACCGTATTACCGGCGTGATCCTGCTGGGTCTGGCGCTCCGCGTGGTACTCGGCTAGTCCGGCCTCGATACGACATTGTTCATGTAGAAATGTCAGTTAAAGGCTAAGCTGTTTTCAGGCTTCACGACTACATGACTAAGTGAGGGTACTGATGCCAATGGATGAGGCGCCACTGGCCGTGGTGGTCGACACAGATCTCGACGTGGTGGTCGCCCTGTCGCTGCATCTGCGTACCTTGGGGCTCGAGACGCACCACCTCGAGCAGCCCTGTGAACTTCTGGCCTGCCTCTCCCGCCTGCGCCCGCGGCTGGTGATCCTCGACCTGGAGATCGACGGGGAGGAGGGCATCGATATCCTGCGCCACCTGGCCGAGGCCGGGTATCGTGGTGCGGTGATGCTGCTCAGCGGGGTGAACCCCAAGGTGATGCGGATCGCCGAGCGGATGGGGCGGACCCTTGGGCTGCTGATGCTCGATTCGCTCAGCAAGCCCTATCGCCTCGACGGGCTGCGCGACAGTCTGGAGGGGCTGCAGATGCCGCCGCATGATGTCATGAGCCGTCAGGGGGACCAGGGATGGGAGCGGGAAGAGATCAAGCGCGCCCTGGCCGATGAGGAGTTCCAGGTCCATTATCAGCCGCAGTTCGATCTCGGCTCTCAGGACGTCAGCGGCGTCGAGGTGCTGGTGCGCTGGCAGCATCCGCGGCTTGGGCTGCTCTGGCCCAGTCGCTTTCTGCACCTGATGACCCTCGAGCAGTCGCGCCTGATGACGCGCCAGATCGTCACCCAGGTCGCCCTTGACGCCCGTCGCTGGCAGGCGGCCGGCCACCAGCTGTCGGTCTCGATCAATGTCTCCCCCAACGAGCTGATCCATGGCGAGCTGGTGCCGCTGATGGACGAGCTGCAGCGCTCGCTGGGTCGCCGTCTGCCGCTGGTGCTGGAGATCACCGAGAGTGATGCCATGCAGGACGAGCTGCTCGGCAGCGAGATCGCCGCTCGGCTGCATCTGCTCGGCATGGAGCTGTCGGTGGATGATTTCGGCATCGGCTTCTCGTCCCTGGCACGCCTTCAGCTGCTGCCGATCAGCGAGGTCAAGATCGATCGCGGCTTCGTGCGCCACCTCGACGACAATCCTCAGGATGCGGCGATCGTCGAGGCGGTGGCGCTGCTCGGCCAGCGCCTCGGCATTCGCGTCGTGGCCGAGGGCGTCGAGTCCCTCGAGAGCCTGATACGGCTGTCGCGCTTCGGCTGCACCCATGCTCAGGGCTTCGCGCTGGCCAAGCCGATGCCGGTTGACCGCCTGATCGACTTGCTGGCCAGTCTGGGCAGCCATCAGGCGCCGTCGGTGCAGCGTGACAGGAGGCCGGCCTTGGGCCGCCACGACCGGCCGCGCCTCGTGTCGACCTACCAGTAATCCCTCCGGGGCGGGCCTAAGTCCGATAAATAGGTCCGATGATTAGGTTCGATGATTAGGTTCGATGATTAGGTTCGATGATTAGGTTCGATGATGAGGCTCGATGATGAAGGTCATCGGCGGCCTCGCTGCCTGCCATGGCATCCTGCACCCAGGCCTCGATCTCCCTCTTGCCTGCTCGGTGAAATGCCAGGGTCACCGGATCAGGGCGTGATGCGCGCGAGAATGGCGGCCAGCGGCGCATCCGCCGGCAGCACCCCATAGGCGGGGCTGGGCGAGGGGCCGAGCCGGCTTCGGCAGAAGGTCCCGGCCACCGCCTCGGGGGCGTGGCGTAGCAGTAGGGCCGCCTGCAGAAGCTGCGCCATGCGCTGAGCCAGCCAGCGTGCACGCAGGGCCAGGGTCTCGTCGGGCAGGGTCAGCGCCTGGTCGAGCTCGGCCAGGGCGCGGTCGAAGTCGGCCTGGGCCCTGCGTGCCGCCTCGAGCTCGCGTCTCAGTGCCTCGATGCTCTCCGGGTGGCGAGCCATCACCCGCAGCACGTCCAGGCAGATGACGTTGCCCGAGCCCTCCCAGATCGAGTTCACCGGCGCTTCCCGGTAGAGCCTCGCCAACGGCGTTTCCTCCACGTAGCCGATGCCGCCCAGACACTCCATGGCCTCGGCCATGAAGCCCGGGCCGCGCTTGTTGTGCCAGTACTTGGCAAGCGTCGGCAGCAGGCGCGCCAGGCCGCGCTCGTGCTCGTCGCCGCCGTCGACGGCTTTATCGAAGGCTTGGGCGGCTCGCAGGCCAAGCGCCACCCCGGCCTCGACCTCCAGGGCCAGGTCGGCGATCACCATGCGCATCAGTGGCTGGTCGGAAAGCGGTCGGCCGAAAGTGTGGCGATGGCGGGCATGGCGCCAGGCCTCCCGCAGGGCCTGGCGCATCATGCCCACCGGGGCCATCGCGGCATCGAGCCGGGTCTGCTGGACCATCTCGAGGATGGTGGCGATACCACGGCCCGGTGCGCCGATCGGGTGAGCCCAGGCGCGACGATACTCGATCTCGGCGGAGGCGTTGGCGCGGTTGCCACACTTGTCCTTCAGGCGCTGAATCTCGATGGGGTTGCGGCTGCCGTCGGGCAGGAAGCGTGGCACCAGGAAGCAGCCCAGGCCTTCCGGTGTCTGGGCCAGGGTCAGGAAGGCATCCGACATCGGTGCGCTGCAGAACCACTTGTGGCCGGTCAGCCAGGCGCCATCGGCATCGGGCTCGGCGCAGGTGGTGTTAGTGCGCACGTCGCTGCCGCCCTGCTTCTCGGTCATCGCCATGCCGATGGTCACCGCCGCCTTGTCATCACTCGGCCGGGCGCGGGGGTCGTAGTCCCAGGCCAGCAGCCGCGTGCCCCAGTGGGCCATCAGCGCGTCGTCCTGGCGCAGTACCGGCAGAGCGGCGTGGGTCATGGTCAGCGGGCAGCAGACGCCGGTTTCGGCCTGCGTCAGCAGGTAGAGCGCGGCGACATGGGCCTGATGGCCGCCGCGGCCGTCCTCCTGCCAGGCCACCGCGTGCCAGCCGTGGTCGAAGGCTTCGTGCATCAGCGCATGATAGGCAGGGTGATACTCGACCTCGTCCAGGCGCCGCCCGTGGCGATCGAAGAGCCTAAGGCGCGGCGGGTGTCGGTTGGAGGCTTCGCCCAGCGCCTGCAGCCGCTGGCTGCCGACGGCTCGCCCGAGGGGAGCGAGGCGCCGGGCCACCCAGGCGGGGGCCTCCCGGTCGAGCGCCTCGCGCAGCGGCGTATCGTCGATAAGCCAGTCCTCGTCGCCCGGCAGTGGCGGCTGGTTGATCACCTCATGGGTGGCGAGGCTGGCGCGGGGCGCGGTATCGGCCATGGCGAGGCTCCGGGCGGCGTCTCGAGGGGGCCCTTGGGCCGGCGTCCTCTGAGCATGGTCAGCGCCCGATGATCGGTCAAACGCCACGAAGCTGGCCCTGTGGCGGGTGACTGGTTAGTCTAAAAGTCTGATCCGACAGGGAGAGCCCGATGACCGCCGACGAATCCACGCTGCCGCCCCCGGTGATCGCCGATGAGCATATTCAGCTGGTCGATGCCCGCAATCGCCCCTGCGGCAGCGCGCCCCGGGCGCTGATGCGTCGCTTCCACTTCTGGCATCGGGCGACCTATATCGTGGTCCGTAATGCCCGGAGGGAGATCTGTGTGCAGCGTCGGACCCTGACCAAGGAGGTCTTCCCAGGTGGTGACGACCTGGCTGCCGGCGGGGTGGTCGGCGCCGGCGAGGCGGTGCACCTGGCCGCCCGCCGCGAACTCGCCGAGGAGCTCGGCATTCACGGCCAGCCGCTGCGCGCCTGTGGCGATTTCCGCTATGCGGAAGACGGTAACCACATCTATGGCAGCGTCTACCTGGTCGATTATGAGGGGCCGCTGTGTCTGCAGGCCGAGGAGGTCGCCTCGGTGCGCTGGATGCCGCTCACGGAGGCCCTGGCTCTCGACACCGCCACCCCGGATACCCGCTGTGCCCTGCGCCTGTTGCATGCCGGGGGCTGGCTCGAGGAGGTGGCATGAACCGGCCCCAGGCGCGTCATGCCAGCCTCGAGGACGTCATCTCGGCGCTGTCGCGGGTGGTGCGCGGCAAGCCCGGCGAGGTGCGCCTCGCGCTCTGTTGCTTGCTCTGCCGGGGGCACCTGCTGATCGAGGACCTGCCGGGGCTCGGCAAGACCACCCTGGCCCAGGCGCTGGCGCGCGTCACCGGCCTCGACATGCAGCGGCTGCAGTTCACCAGCGACCTGCTGCCCGCCGATGTGCTGGGGGTCTCGGTATTCGATCCGGGGCAGGGACGCTTCCATTTTCATCCGGGCCCGATCTTCCATGGCCTGGTGCTGGCCGACGAGGTCAATCGCGCCACCCCCAAGACGCAGAGTGCCCTGCTCGAGGCCATGGAGGAGGGGCAGGTGACCGTCGAGGGCGAGACTCGCCCGCTGCCGGATCCCTTCTTCGTGATCGCCACCCAGAATCCCCAGGATCAGGCCGGCACCTTTGCGCTGCCCGAGTCCCAGCTCGACCGCTTCCTGATGCGCCTGTCGCTGGGCTATCCCGATCGCCAGGCCGAACGCGAGATCCTGCGCGGCGAGGCCGGGCGCCTGCGCCTCGACGAGCTGCCGGTGCTGCTCGATGCCGCCACCCTGCGCGACCTGCAGGCACGGCTCGCCGGGCTGCATGTCGCCGAGCCGCTGCTCGACTACGTGCAGGCCCTGGCCGCGGCCAGCCGCAGCCATCGCGACCTGCCCTGGGGGCTCTCCACCCGCGGCGTGCTGGCGCTCCTGCAGGCCGCTCGAGGCTGGGCGCTGCTCGCCGGCCGCGATCATGTCCTGCCCGAGGATGTCCAGGCGGTATGGACGCCGGTGGTGGCGCACAGGCTGAGCGACGGCGACCGCCATGTCGGCGAGAAGGCGGCCCGGGAGCTGCTGGCCGCCGTGCCGGTGCTGGGCTAGCCGATGGGCCGCCGGCAGGCATCGACCGTCGGGCTAGGGGCCCGTGGCTGGGCACGGTTGCGTCAGGGGAGCTGGACCCGCCGCTCGACCCCTGCCGATGCGCCGCTCTCCCAGCATCGGCTGTTCGTGATGCCCACCGGCTTCGGCCTGGCCTGGGCGGGGCTGGTGTTGATCCTGTTCCTGTTCGGCATCAATTATCAGAACAACCTCGCCTATGGCCTGGCCTTCTGGCTGTTCGCCATCGCCCTGGTGGCGCTGGTGCGTGGCTGGCGCAACCTGCTCGGGGTGCGCCTGGCGATCGTCCCCGAGGGCGAGGCCTTTGCCGGCGGCGAGGCGCGTCTCGCCGTGCGGCTCGCCGCCGCTCGGGATCGCCGGGCGCTGGCGGTGTGTCTGGGGCGGCGGCTGGGGCGCCGTGCCGGACGCCATGCCGGCGGCCGACGCGAGGTGGTCGATCTCGTCGACGGCGAGGCCAGCCTGACGCTCGGCTGGCCGGTGGAGGAACGGGGCGAACGGCCGCTGCCGCGGCTGCGCCTGGAGAGCGACTGGCCCCTTGGGCTGGTCCGCGCCCTGGCCTGGATCGAGAGCGATGAGACCCTGCTGGTCTATCCCCGGCCCGGGGCGGAGTCCGCCTCGGCGCCCCGTCAGCCGCGGGAGACGACTCGCTCGGCGGGGGCAGCGCCCCGGGAGGCGCAGGACTTCGCCGGGCTCCGGCGCTATGTACCCGGCGATACGCCGTCGCGGCTCGCCTGGAAGCAGTGGAGCCGCACCGGCGTGCTGGCCACCAAGCACTTCACCGAGCCGCCGGCCTCGCCGCCCTGGCTCGACTACGCCGCCGCGTCGGGCGATACGGAAACGCGGCTGTCTTGGCTCTGCGCCCAGGTGCTCGCCTATCATCGCCGCGGCGAGCCCTTCGGGCTACGCCTGCCGGGCCTCACCCTGGCGCCGGCCGGCGGCCCCTTCCAGCGGCGCCGGGCGCTGGAGGCCCTGGCGCGGTTTTCGGCCCCTGCGTCGCGCGACACGGTCCAAGGCAAGGCTCCCGGCGTCGATGCCGGTGAGGAGGGCGCATGAGCGCCGCTGCTACCCCTGTGCTGCTGGCCGATGGCGAAACGCTGTCTGCGGCCCTGCTGCGCCGGCTGTTCATCGGCCAGTGCCTGGTGCTCGCCCTGCACCTGGCGTTCATGCCGCCGTGGCTGGTGGCGGTGGCCGCCCTGGTGGCCTGGCGCCGCCATCGTCAGCTGATCGAGCGCGCTCCTCGGGCGGGGGTGATTCTGCGCCTGGTCGCGGTGGCGGTGCTGCTCGCCGCGCTGTGGGCCGAGTACGGCGGCCTTGGCGAGCTCGAGGCGCTGCTTGGCCTGCTGGTCGGCATCTACCTGCTGAAACTGCTGGAGACCCGCACCCGTCGAGATGCCCGGGTGGTGGTGGGCATCGGCTTCGTGGCCCTGGTGGCGAGCTTCCTCCACGACCAGGGCCTGGTCGTGGCGCTGGGGGCGACGCTGGCGGCGGTCTGGCTCGTGCAGTCGCTGGTACTGCTCGCCGGGGCGACCAGCCAGGCGTCATCCCAGACATCAACCCAGGCATCCCCCCTGACGGCCGGGCGCGCCGCCCAGCGTGCCGCCTGGCGCGAGACCGCTTGGCTGGTGGGGCTCTCGGCGCCGCTGATGGTGGCGCTCTTCGTGACCGTGCCGCGCCTCGGGCCGCTGTGGAGCCTGCCGACCCTGGAGCGTGCCTCGACCGGGCTTTCGGACAGCATGGCGCCTGGGGAGATCGCCCGGCTCTCGAGAAGCGACGCCCGGGCCTTTCGGGCAAGCTTCGCGGGCTCGGTGCCGCCCCCGGGCGAGCGCTACTGGCGGGTCTATACCCTCACGCACTTCGATGGCGAGCGCTGGTCCCGGGAGACACCGGAAATGCTGGCCGCGACCCTCGAGCGACCGGTCGACGACTTCGCCCGGACCGCTCGGCGCAATCCCTTTGCCCCGGCGACGGCCGGGGAGGATGGCGAGGAAGGCGGCGAATCGGCCACCCTTACGCCCCCTCGCGCATCCCGCTATCGGGCCGAGCTGCTGCTGGAGCCGGACAGCCGCCCCTGGCGGCCTTCGCTGGGCGCGCCGCTGTCGAGTCCCGAGCGGCTGCGCTTTCTCGGCGATGGCACCGTGGAGGGCCTGACGCCGCTCGCCTCCCGCAGCCTGGTGGTGCTAGAGAGCAGCGGTGAGGCGCCGCGCTTCGCCGACCCGGCCGGCCGGGCCTGGCATACCCTGCTGCCGCGTGAACGCAACCCCCGCTCCCTGGCGCTGGCCCGCCGGCTGTGGCGTGAAGCCGAGGGCGACCCTCGAGCCTATCTGGCCGCCGTGATGGCCCGCTTCGGCGAGGCGCCGTACCGCTACACCCTCGAGCCGCCCAGGCTCACCGGCAAGCATCGGGTCGATGCCTTCCTGTTCGACAGCCGGGCCGGCTACTGCGCCCACTATGCCTCGGCCACCGCCGTGATGGCCCGGGCGGTGGGCATTCCTGCCCGGGTGGTGGCGGGGTTCCTGGGCGGCGAGCGCCACCCAGACGGGCACCTGACGGTGCGGGACTATGACGCCCATGCCTGGGTCGAGGTCTGGCGCGATGGCGCCTGGCGGCGCCTGGATCCCACCGCGGTGATCGCTCCCGAGCGCATCGAGCAGGGCGCCGCCGCCCTGAGTGGCGGCCGCGAGGCCTTCCTGGCCGATGCGGGCCTGTCGCCGCTGCGCTTTCGCGACGTGGCCTGGGTGAATCAGGCGAGGCTCGCCTGGGAGCGGCTCGAGTATCGTTGGCAGCGCCAGGTGGTGGGCTATGCGGGTCGCGAGCGCGAGGCGCTGCTGGCACGGCTGATACAGGCGCTGGAGGCGCCCTGGCAGGTCGTCACGGCGCTGAAGGCACATGCGTTGTCACTGCTGGCGGCGGGTGGCCTCGGTGCGTTGATCATGGGTGCCTGGCTCGCCGGCGGCCTCGCGCTCGCCGTGTTGCTTGGCCTTTGCCTGACATGGGGCGTCAGGCGCTGGCGCGCGCCGTCGAGCCTTGGCGACAAGGTGCGCGAGGAGATGGCCTGGCTGGCCCGCCAGGGACATCCGGCGTGGCCGGGGGAGGCGCCGGCCGCGCGGCTCAGGCGCCTGGCCGCAGAGCAGGTGAGCGATGCGAGCGAGCCTGAAGGCCGGGATGGGGCTGTCGAGGGGGCTGTCACAAGGGATGCCCGGCGTGAACGGCTGGCCTTTGCAAGCGAGGCGCTGGCCGAGGCCATCGAGCGGCTCTGTTACGCGCCTCTGGAAGAGGCCGAGCGGAGGCGCTGGGAGGCCCGCCTCGAGAGGCGGCGTCGGCACTGGCGCCGTGCCTTCCGCCGCGTCCGCTGGTCCCGTTCAGGGGGCTCTTCGGGGCGGGCGGGCAGGCTGGCGCGCTGGCGCCAGACATGGCATCTTGGAAGCTAAAGCCGGACCGGTGCTCGCCATGCATATCCACGACATCGACTGTCAGACTCCCGCGGGCGACCCCTTCAACCTGTTGGCCCTGCGGGGGCAGGTGCTGCTGGTGGTGAATGTCGCCAGCCGCTGCGGTTTCACGCCCCAGCTCAAGGAGCTCGAGGGCCTCTACCGGCGCTATCGCGATCGGGGCTTCATGGTGCTCGGCTTTCCCTGCAACCAGTTCGCCCACCAGTCGCCGGAATCGGCGCGGGCCTTCTGTGCCTTCGGCGAGCAGGAGTTCGGGGTGACCTTTCCGCTGCTTGAGAAGGTCCAGGTCAATGGCGCGGGGGCGCACCCGTTGTTCCTTGAGCTGCGCCGCCAGGCGCCGGGGGTGCTCGGCACCACCATGATCAAGTGGAACTTCACCAAGTTCCTGGTCGGTCGCGAGGGGCAGGTGATCCGCCGCTTCGGCCCCCGTGACGGGGCCCGGGCGATCCGCACGGCGCTGGAGGAAGCGCTGGACGCGCCTTTCTCGGCCTAGGATCGGCCCGAGCTTGGACGGCCCGAGGCGCCCGGGCCTCTCACTGACGGTTCTCGCGACGGCGCCGCCACCCTGTCAGGGCGACTCCGGGGCCTCGCCACGTGCCACCATCACCCGCGACATCAGCTCGTTCCAGCGGTGGCGGGTCATCATGGTGGTCAGCCCCGAGAACAGCAGCCACATCTTGCGACGCCAGCCGGTCAGCCGCTTGTGATGGGCCACCAGCTGGGCGACCAGCTGCCGGTCATCGAAGCGGCGCCACTCGCCGGCCACCGACAGCTGGTGGCGCGCCAGCACCGGCGCCAGCTCCAGGCGAAAGATCCACTCCAGCTCCTTGAGGGTCAGGTCATGGCGTTCGATGACCTCGACCATATGGGCATAGTCGCTCTCGCGGGGCTCGCGCTCGAGCCACAAGGGCGCCAGGGCGAGCCACAGGGGGGAGCGCAGGTCGACCAGGGTTTGGGTGTCCATGACTATCCTCTCGGTTGAGGGGGCATCTTCGGCGATGGGCGCGGCTGACTCAAGGGGCGGACACTCGCGCGCCGAGCCGCTAGAATATGCACCACTGTCATTTTGAATACTCTTATATCACCGACTGTCGAGGTTGCCTGTGATCATCAAACCGAAGGTTCGCGGTTTCATCTGCACCACCACTCATCCCGTCGGCTGCGAGAAGAACGTCCTCGAGCAGATCGAAGCCACCAGGGCGCGTGGTCTGGACAAGGCGAGCGGACCCAAGAAGGTGCTGGTGATCGGGGCCTCCAGCGGCTACGGCCTGTCGGCGCGCATCACCGCGGCCTTCGGCTATGGCGCCGACACCCTGGGCGTGTTCTTCGAGAAGCCCGGCACCGAGAAGAAGCCGGGCACCGCCGGCTGGTACAACTCGGCCGCCTTCGACAAGTTCGCCAAGGCTGAGGGCCTGTACAGCAAGTCGATCAACGGCGATGCCTTCTCCCACGAGGCGCGCGACAAGGCCATCGAACTGATCAAGCAGGACATGGGCCAGGTCGATCTGGTGGTCTACTCGCTGGCCTCCCCGGTGCGCAAGCTGCCCGACAGCGGTGAGATGAAGCGCTCGGTGCTCAAGCCGATCGGCGAGACCTACCGCGCCACCGCCATCGACACCAACAAGGACGCCATCATCGAGGCCGAGGTCGAGCCGGCGAGCGACGAAGAAATCCAGGACACCATCACCGTGATGGGCGGCGAGGACTGGGAGCTTTGGATGCAGGCCCTCGACGAGGCAGGCGTGCTGGCTCCGGGCGCCAAGAGCGTCGCCTTCAGCTATATCGGCACCGAGATCACCTGGCCGATCTACTGGCATGGCGCCCTGGGCAAGGCCAAGGAAGACCTGGACCGCGCCGCCCACGCCATCGACGCCAAGCTCAAGGCGACCGACGGCGGCGCCAACGTGGCGGTGCTGAAATCCGTGGTCACCCAGGCCAGCGCCGCCATCCCGGTCATGCCGCTCTACATCGCCATGGTCTACAAGGTGATGAAGGAGCAGGGCCTGCACGAGGGCACCATCGAGCAGCTTAACCGTCTCTACGGCGAGGCCCTCTACGCGGGTGCCCCGGCGGCCACCGACGAGGTCGGTCGCCTGCGGCTGGACGACTGGGAGCTGCGTGACGATATCCAGCAGGCTTGCCAGGACCTGTGGCCCCAGGTGACCACCGAGAACCTGTTCGACATCACCGACTATGCTGGCTACAAGCACGAGTTCCTCAAGCTGTTCGGCTTCGAGCGTGACGATGTCGACTACGATGCCGATGTGGACCCTGTGGCGAATTTCGATGTCGTAAGCCTGTAAGAGGCTTGTCGCACGCCTGCGAGGGTCTCTGCTCGGCAACGACACAGCGACCACGGAGGTGGGTGATGGATACACGAACCAGCCAGATGCCCGAGGAAGAGCTTCAGCACTTCAAGGAAGTCAGCCAGCCCGAAGACTTCGAGCATCCGGAGCCTGATGAACTGCAGGCCGAGGCACAGGAATCCGCCCACGGCCTGCACTGGATTCTGCCGGTGGTGGTCGGCCTGGTGCTGGTTGCCGGCGTGGCCTTCGTGATGCTGAAGGGCTGAGCGCCCGCCGCGCTTTTTCGGGGCGGTTCGCCGCCTAACTGTGACCTTCAGTCGGCGGCCGTCTGCTGCCAACGCCCGCCTCTGCGGGCGTTTTTCATGCTGGCACCGCAAGTTTCATCGTCGCCCCGGGCGACGGCCGGTTCGGCTGTCGCCGTCGCGGCGATGCCCTATGATGTTCTTCCCGCGCTGGATGGAAAATGGCGACCCGCGATGCATGACCTTTCTCTCGAGCCTTCGGCCCGGCCCCCGCGCCAGGTCGGGGTGCTGCTGCTGCCCGGCTTCTCGCTGCTGGCACAGGCCTGTGCGCTGGAGCCCCTGGCGGTGGCCAGCCAGCTAGCCGGTCGGCGGCTCTATGCGCCGGTGGCCTTCAGCCTCGATGCCCGGTCGGTGACCAGTGCCGCCGAGCTCTCGCTCTCGCCACAGCTCGGCGCCGGAGACGACGACCGGGATCTCGACCTGCTGCTGGTCTGCGCGCCGAGCCCCTTGGCCGCCTCGCTGCCGGCGAGCCTCGCCGACTGGCTCAAGCGTCTGGCGGGGCGGGGAGTGGTGCTCGGCGGCATCGCCGGCGGCGCGGAGGTGCTGGCCCGAGCCGGGGTCCTCGACGGTTACCGGGCGACCCTGCCCTGGCAGCGGGTCGAGGCGGTGGGGCAGGAGCATCCGCGCATCAACCTCTCGCCGCAGCTCTTCGAGATCGACCGGGATCGGCTGACCTGCGGTGGCGGCACCTCGGCCATGGACATGGTGATGACCCTGATCGGCATGCATCACGGCCAGCGCCTGGCCGAGAAGGTCTCCGAGCACTTCGTCTGCGAGCGCATCCGCATGGCCGACGAGCCCCAGCATGTGCCGCTGCGCTCCCGACTCGGCCATGCCCCCCAGAGCCTGATCGATGCGGTGGCGCTGATGGAGGCCAACATCGAGGAGCCGCTGACCACCCATGAGCTGGCCGAGCACCTGGGCATCTCCCGGCGCCAGCTCGAGCGGCTGTACAAGAAGTATCTGCAGGCGGTGCCGAGCCGCTACTACCTCGACCTGCGCCTCCAGGAGGCCCGCAAGCTCCTGCGCGAGAGCGACCGGGCGGTGGGTGATATCGCCCTGCAGACCGGCTTCTCTTCCGGCGCTCACTTCTCCACCGCCTACCGCAATCATTTCGGCATGACGCCCCGGGAAGAACGCCTGGGCTGAATGGCCACTCCTGACTCGAGCCCCTGACCTGCGGATCAGAGGCGGCCATCCGCCGGCGCCGCTGGGCGCGGGCGGCCGGGGACGCTACCATTGGCCGACATTCATACACGCAGGATGCGGCGATGGTCGAGCCCCGTCTCGACGCCCGCGTCATGCCCCGACTCTCCACGGTTTCCCCATGGCACTCGACGCAAGCGATACCCGCCTCAACAAGTTCATCAGCGAGACCGGCATCGTGTCGCGCCGCGAGGCCGACCGGCTGATCGAGGAAGGGGCGGTGAAGGTCAACGGCCGTCGTGCCGAGATGGGCATGCGCGTGACCGATGCCGACCGGGTCACGGTGCGCGGCAAGCCACTGCGCCCGAAGCCTCGGCCGGTCTATCTGCTCTACAACAAGCCGGTCGGCGTGACCTGCACCACCGATCCTGCCGATCCCACCAACATCGTCGAGGCGGTCAACTACCCCGAGCGCATCTTCCCCATCGGGCGGCTCGACAAGCCCTCCCAGGGCCTGATCCTGCTGACCAACGACGGCGATATCGTCAACAAGATCCTGCGGGCCGGCAACGCCCACGAGAAGGAATACCAGGTGCGGGTCGATCGGCCCATCGACGCCCGCTTCATCGAGCGCATGGGCGCCGGCATTCCGATTCTCGGCACCGTGACCCAGCCCTGTCCGGTGCGCCAGACCGGGCCCGACAGCTTCACCATCGTGCTGACGCAGGGCCTCAATCGTCAGATCCGCCGCATGACCGAGTACCTGGGCTATGAGGTCACCTACCTGAAGCGGGTGCGGCTGATGAATATCCGCCTGACCGGGCTTTCAACCGGCCAGTGGCGCGAGCTGAGCGATCAGGAGATGGCCACCCTCGAGGGTATGCTCGGCGATTCGCGCAAGACCGAAGATGCCTCGCTGCCTAAGCGCAAGGCCAAGCCCGCTAAGCCAGGATCTGGTAAGCAAGGGGCTGGGAAGCCAGGCGCTGGTAAACAAGGCTCCGGCAAATCGGGTGCGGCCAAGCCCGGCGCCAAGCGGACCGCCGGGCCTGGACAGCGTAAGCCGGGGCAGGGCAAGGCGGGCCAGAGTCAGTCAGCGCAGGGCAAGCCCGCCGCCAAGCCCAAGCGGGCGATCAAGCAGGCGGGGAAATCGGCAGCGGGCAAGCCCGGCGAGGGCCAGGGTGCCAAGCCCAAGCGCGCGATCAAGCAGGCGGGAAAACCGGGCGCCGGCAAGCCAACAGGCAAGGGCGGTCAGGACAAGGCTGGATTCAGCAAGAAAGGGCCGAGCAAGGCTGGTGGCCGGCCCGCGCGCCGCTCACCGCGCGGGCGTTCCTGACTTTCGCGCCAGCAGGGCGCGAAACAGCTCGCCCATCATCACCGGCTCGTCGTTCTCGATCGCGAAGCCGGCGCCTTCCAGCAGCGGCCGGGCCTGACGGGTAATGTCGGTGGCGATGGCGCTGGTCACCAGGTTCAGGGCGCGCCGCCCCGGGCCTGCCGGGCGGGCATCGGGTTGGAACTTGTCCAGCACGCACAGCTGACCGTCCTCGGCGAGCACCCGTCGGGCCTCACGCAGGCCCTGCTCGGGATGCGGCATCACCGCGAGGATCAGGTGCATGATCACCACGTCGAAGTGGCCGTCCGGGTAGTCGAGGCGCTCGGCGTCCATCACCCGGGCGCTGGCATCGATGCCCAGGTGGTCGGCCCGTGCCTGAAAGCGGCGCACCATGGCCGGGGCGAGGTCGGTGCCATGCACTTCGATGCTGCGGGGCAGCCAGGGCAGGTCGAGCCCGGTGCCGGCCCCGACGATCAGCACCCGCTGGCCAGGCCGCCAGTCCACCGCGGACAGCGCCTGGCGCCTGGCGCGGCGAAAGGCCCGATCGGCCACAGCATCGTAGACCGGGGCGTAGAGGCTGTAGCGCAGCCGGTTCCATCCGGTGGTGTTGAACATCGCGACGTCTCCTTTCGATCGCCTGATCCCGCTTTCCCTGCATCATGCGCCAGTGTTGCGAGCCTGAGAAGAGGGGCGATCGCTGCCGCCTGCCAGTGGCGCGTCGGTGCGGCGCATGTTGGCAAGGATCGGGCTACCGGTGGCGGGATCACTGAGCAGCGTGCAGTCGATGCCGTAGAGCTCGCGGACCAGGTCCTCGGTGACCACCTGGCGGGGGGCGCCTGCGGTGACGATGCGCCCGGCCTGCATGGCCACCAGGTGGTCGGCGAAGCGGCAGGCGCTGTCCAGATCGTGGACTACCATGACCACCGTCTTGCCGGCGGCGGCGAGGCCGCGCACCAGCTCGAAGACCTCGATCTGGTGGCCCAGATCCAGCGCCGAGGTCGGCTCGTCGAGCAGCAAGAGCGGCGTCTGCTGGGCGATCGCCATGGCGATCCAGGCTCGCTGACGCTGTCCGCCGGACATGGCATCCAGCGTCCGGTCGGCGAGATCCGTGAGATTGGCCGCCGAAAGCGCCGCCTCGACCACCCGTTCGTCCTCGCCGGACCACTGCCGGAGCACGCCCTGATGGGGCTGGCGGCCGAAGCGGATCAGCTCGGTGACGGTCAGGCCTTCGGGGGCGTGAGTCTCCTGGGGCAGCAGCGCCAGGCGCCGGGCCAGCTCCCGGGCCGGCAGGCGCTGGATGTCCCGGCCGTCCAGCTGCACCGCACCCTGTTGGGGAGCATGCAGGCGGGCGAGACCGGCCAGTAGGGTCGACTTGCCGCAGCCGTTGGGGCCGACGATGGCGGTGACCTGGCCTTGTGGCAGGGCGAGGTCGAGATTCTCGATGACGACCTGGCGGTCCTTGCCGCGGCCGTAGCCGAGGCGAAGTCGCTGGGCGCCGAGCGGCGCCTGGGGGGCGGAATGCATCAGGGGGTCCTCCGATTGGGGCGCAACAGTATCCATAGCAGGACGGGGCCGCCGATCACGGCGGTGACGATGCCGACCGGAACCTCCAGCGGCGCGAGCATCAGCCGGCCGGCGAGGTCGGCGCTCACCATCACCAGGGCGCCGGCCAGCGCCGAGCCCAGCAGCGGCACGCCCCGCGGCGACGAGACATGACGGGCCAGCTCGGGGCCGATCAGGGCCACCATGCCCACCGGGCCTGCCACCGCGACGGCAAGCGCCGTGAGCGCCACCGAAATCATCAGCGCCCAGCGGCGACAGCGCCGAACCCGGATGCCGAGCCCCGCGGCCACGCCGTCGGAGAAGCGCAGCACGTTAAGGGCCCGGGAAAGGCGCCTGGCCATCAGCAGGCCGATCGCAAGCGCCGCGCCCAGCACCCAGAGCGAGTCAGGATCGCGGGCATTCAGGCTGCCCACCGTCCAGGGGTAGGTGGCGTTGGCGGTGTCGATATCGACCCGGGCCAGCATCAGCTGGGTCAGGGCTCCGAACACCGCACCGACGCCGATCCCGGCGACGATGAAGCGGTAGCCCCGGGTGCCGATGCCACCGGCCAGGCCGAAGGTCAGGGCGGTGGCGGTGGCTGCCCCGACAAGGGCCAGGGCCGGCGGGGCGAGACTGGTGCCCAGCCCGACCACCGAGGCCACCGCGAAGGCGGTGGCGCCGTTGTCGATGCCGATGATGCCGGGCGTGGCCAGGCGGTTGCGGGCCAGGGTCTGCATCAGGCAGCCGGACAGGGCGAAGGCGGCGCCGGTGGCGATGCCGGCGGCCAGCCTGGGCAGGCGCAGCTCTCGCACCAGAAGCTTGTCCATCGCGCCGCCCTGGCCGAGTAGCGTGCGGGCCGCCTCCAGCGGCGACAGCGTCACGCTGCCCAGGCACAGCGACAGTCCGCCAAGGGCCAGCAGGGCGAGGGCCAGGCCGAGGTTGGCGGCAAGGGCGCGCCGATCGATGAGGATCGCCGCGTCGCTGCCCACGACGGGCAGGGCGAGCCGCCAGTAGCCGGCGGGCGGCCTGATGGTCGGCGCATGGTGCCGGGTGTCGCCCGGTGAGCCGGCGCTGGCGCCGGATAGGTCGTTCAGAGCCACGAGCGAAGGGGAGGGGCTAGTGTTCATGGAGTGTGGACATCTCGGGTGGCACGAGTCAGGAAACGTTGAGCTGGCGTCACGGTTCAGGGCTCACAGGGTCGGCAGACGGCGGGCGCGCACCACAAGCACCAGGACCGGGGCGCCGATCAGCGCGGTGATCACGCCAAGCGACAGCTCCGAGGGCGGCACGAGCACCCGGGCGACGATGTCGGCGGCGAGGACCACGATGGGCCCCAGCGCCAGCGCCAGCCACAGGGTACGGCGGATGTCCGGGCCGGCCAGCGCACGGGCGGCGAAGGGCACCACCAGGCCGACGAAGGCAATGGGACCGGCCACCGCGGTGGCCGCCCCCACCAGCAGCGCCACCACGACCACCGCCAGCAGCCTGACCCGCCGGGGGTGATGACCAAGCCCCATGGCGACCCGCTCACCGAGCGCCAGTGCCGAAAGGGGGCGGCCGATGGCCAGGGTGATGGCCGCGGCCAGCGCCAGGCTTGGCAGGATCGCCTGCAGATCGGCGAGGTGACGGCCGGCCAGGCTGCCGACCAGCCAGAAACGGATCTCGTCGGCGGCGCGCTGATCCAAAAGCAGCATCAGCGAGGTCAGCGCCACCAGCAGGCCGGACAGCACCGCGCCGGTGAGCACCAGGCGAATCGGGTCGTGACCCACGGCATTGAGGCGACTGGCGGCAAGCACGCAGGCACAGCCCCCAAGGGCGCCGAGCTGGGCCACCGACACCCGCAGGGTGGCGGCGCTGGCGCCAAGCATCAGCGCCAGGGCGATGGCGAAGGTGCTGCCGGCACTGACGCCAAGCAGGCCCGGCTCGGCGAGCGGATTGCGGGCGACCGCCTGCAGCAGGGCGCCGGCCACGCCGAGGGCGGCGCCCACGGCCAGCCCGACCAGGGTGCGGGGCCCACGCAGCTCGAAGATCACGAAGTGCGCTTCCTCGCTGCCCATCGAAGGATCCAGCAGGGTGGCAAGCGACGTCAGGGGGCCGATCTCGCCGGCGCCGATCACAAGGCTCGCCACACTCAGTACGGCCAGCACCGCGACCAGCCACAGCCCGATGATCACCCAGGCATGACGACGCTCCCCGCGGGGAGCATCGTCAGGGGTGTCAACGAGAGCAGCAGCGGGCGTGGCCTTTAGCGCAGCATCGGGCCCGCGCGGCTCGCCCCAGCGTCTTTGCCTCATGGCAGTGCCGTTTCGATGTCGTCGAGGATGGCGCTGGCGGCCAGTGGCCCGGAGGCGCTGGTCCACAGCTGGCCATCCACCGGCACCACCCGATCACGCTTGGCCACGTCCAGGCGAGCGAAGGCGGGGGAATCCATGGCGGCGGCCAGGGCCGACTCGCCCTCGGCGTCGAGGGTGGCCATGAACAGCCAGTCGCCGTCGAGGCGCGAGAGGTTCTCGAGGCTCAGCGGGTCGCTGTGCGGGCGGCCCTCGGGCACGCTGTCGCCGCCGATGACGGTGAAGCCGCTTGCCTTGAGCAGGCCGGTGGCAAAGAGCTTGGGCGACATCACCAGGGCTCCCTGGGGCATCCAGCGGGCCAGGCTTGCCGTCTGGCCGCTTGCGGCGTGCTCGCGTAGCTCGGCGGCCTTTACTTCCACGGCCTTGATGGCGGCCTCGACGGGCGCTTCGCGGCCCAGCGCCTTGGCGAAGAAGCGCGCCTCCTGCTTCCAGGCGCCTGCGGAAAAGGGCGCGACGTCGGGCACCAGGGTCGGGGCGAGCTTCGACAGCAGCCGATACTGCGCCTCGGGCAGGCGCGCCGGGGCGAGGATGATGTCGGGACGCTGGGCGATGACGGCCTCGAGGTTGGTCTCTCGCGCGGTGCCGATGATGGCGATGCCTTCCGTTCGCTCCTGTAGATAGCTAGCCACATCGTCCCCGCCGCGGGTGGCGATGGCGGCCAGGGGCGTCACCCCGGCGGTCAGGGCGGCGTCCAGGGCGCCTTCATAGAGCGTTACCACGCGCTTGGGCTGGCCCTCGACGCTGACCTCGCCGTAGGCGGTGTTCAGGGTGCGGGCCGACGCTGGCGAGGCCGCCAGCAGCAGGCCAAGCCCGAGGCCCGCTAGCAGGGTGGAAAGGGCCTTGCCCCGGTGACGTCCAATGATCCGCATCATGCCTCTCCCGCCGCATGCTCGCTGGCATGTGGGCGTTCGATGGCCGGGGCGCCGGGCTGCCAGTCGACCGTCAGGGACTCCTTGTGGGCGAAGCGCAGCAGGTGATCGGCGGTCACCTTCTTGAGTTGTTCGAGCCTGGCCTCGTCGTCCGCCTGGCCTGTGAGCACCAGCGTCTGATCGCGGATCTCGAGCCGGGTCAGGCCGAAGGGAAAGCGGATCTCGCCCTGGGTGTCGTCGAAAGAGACCTCCAGCTTGTGGGCAAAGTGGCGGCAGAGCTTCTTGAGCTGAGTTGACGGGTTTTCGGTGGCGACCCGCGCATGCGTTGCAAACATGAGGGGCTCTCCTGTGTTGGTGGTGAGGGAAAAAAGGGTGAAATAGAAAACGGTGAATGCGGAACGGTGATCGGCAAGCATGGGCCCGGCACGGCCCCGGGTCGCGTGCCGAGCGTTTGTGGGCTTGGATCAGAAATCGATGTTCAGGCCCAGCCAGTAGCGACGGCCGTCCTCGACATAGCCGTACTCGTCGAAGCCCACCTCCTTGTCGAAGAGGTTGTAGACCCCGAGGTTGAGCTTGGCCTGTTCGGTCAGCTGGTAGCCAAGACCGGTGTCGACGAAGGTGTAGGAGGGCGCGACGGTGGCATCCTGGGAGGGGCCGGTGTTGGGCTGGCTTTCCTCGCCGCGATAGCTCACCCGGGCCCAGGGGCTCAGGCGCCGGGAGGCCTGCCAGTCGAGCGACAGGGTGGCCAGGTGCTTGGGCAGCTGGGTCAGCGGCTCGCCTTCGTATTCACCGGTCTTCTGTTCGGAGTCGGTGTAGGTGTAGCTGGCCGTGGCCTCGACGCTATCGCCAAGCGGCGTCGACAGGGACAGCTCGACCCCCCGGGTGACAGCCTCGTCGACGTTGACGCGGTAGGTGGGGGCGGCGCCGAACTGGTTGGGGCCCGCGGTGCAGACGTCGCTCGGACAGGCGATGCGAGTAATCTTGTCCTTGAAGTCGTTGTGGAAGACGGTGACGCCGGCATTGAGCCCGCCCCGCGCGGCATAGAGCAGCGCCATCTCCTTATTGAGGGAGGTCTCCGGTTCGAGATCAGGGTTGCCGTAGACATTGCCGCTGCGGCTGATCTGGGCCCAGCCGGGGCTCAGCTCACGCAGGCTCGGCGAGCGATAGCCGGTCGAGACGCCCCCCTTGAGGGTCCAGCGGGGTGCCAGGTTCCACACGCTGTAGAGGCGCGGGCTGATATGGCTGCCGTAGTTCTCGTTGTCGTCCAGGCGCAGCCCGCCGGTGAGCGACCAGTCGCGGGCCAGCATCCACTCGTCCTCGACGAACAGCGCCCATTGGGTCGCCTCGAGTTCTTCAAGATCCGAGGCCTGATTGGAGGTCCTGTCCTCGAGGCGTTCCTCTTCGAGGCTGGCGCCGAGGGTCACGATATGAGCCGCAAGCGGCATCACCAGGCTGGACTTGGCGGTGGTAGTGGTGATCGTCATCTCGCGGGAGGTGTTCTCGTTGACCTCGCGCTGCACATAGCTTTCGCTGGTGCCGAGGTCCCAGCGCCCGTCATGGCTCAGGGCGAGGTGCTCGCGGGTATAGTCCTGGTCCACCGCGTCGCTGGCGTCGGCGGCCGAGCGCCCGAGCCTGGCCTCGCGGGTCTGTTCGGAGCGGCCGGCCTCGAGGGCGAGATCATGATCGTCGCTGGCGGTCAGGGTCAGGCGCGCGTTGAGGCTGCCAAGGTCGCTTTCGGCATGGCCGCCCGGGATCTCGTCCTCGTCCCGGGTGCTGGTCTGGCCATAGACCTGCAGGCCTAGCAGGCCAGGTGCGAGGGGGCCGCTGAGATAGACGTTGGTCTGCTGGCTGTCGCCGGAGGCGCTGTCTTCCTGGAGCACGGTCTGAGTCTGCAGGTTGCCATGCCAGTCGTCGGCGACCTTGCGGGTGATCACGTTGATCACGCCGCCGATGGCGTTGGAGCCGTAGAGGGTCGACATGGGGCCGCGCACCACCTCGATGCGTTCGATGGCTGCGAGCGGCGGCAGCCAGCCCTGTTCGATGCCGGGGCCGTCGCTGTTGGGGCGGGTCTCGCGGCTGCTTTGCGGCTTGCCGTCGACCAGCAGCAGGGTGTAGTCGGCGGGCATGCCGCGCAGGCTGATGTCCTTGGAGGCGCCGCCGCCGGTGACGATCACGCCGGGCACGTCGCGCAGGGCATCGGTGACGTCCTGGTAGTAGCGTTCCTCCAGATCCTCTCGTGTCAGCACGCTGATCGAGGCCGGGGCGTCCTTGGTCTGCTGTTCGTAACCCGCGGCCGTGACCACGACGTCATCCAGGGCCACCTCGTCGGCGGCCTGTGCCGTGGCACCAAACCCGGCCACTGCCAGGCCGAGCAGTGTCTTGCGATATGGAGAAGCCATGTTGCCCCTTGCTTTATAGTAATGCGAATCTTTGTCATTTGCATTATTCCATGGCTTCAGGTCAGATGTCCTGCGACGCCGCGTTGCAATTCCTGCAACGGCTCGATCCCGACCAATGTCCGCCCCGACAAATGCTCGATCCCGACCAACGGAAGACGCCCTGGATATGTACGATTTCGATGAGCTGGCCGCCTTTGCCGCGGTCATGGAGGATGGCAGCCTTTCCCGCAGCGCCACGCGGCTGGGGGTGTCCAAGTCGACGCTCAGCCGACGCATCCATCAGCTGGAGGGCCACCTGGGCCAGCCGCTGCTGCGCCGCCAGTCCAATCGCATGATCGCCACCGAGGCGGGCGAGGTCTTCCTGCGCTATTGCCATCAGCTCCAGCAGCTGGCCCGGCAGAGTCACCAGGCGCTGGATGAGCTCAAGGAGGCGGTCAGCGGGGAGCTCACCGTGCACGTGCACAGCGTGTTTCTGCGCGGCTGGTTTGCGTCCTGCGCCGAGGCGTTCCTGGCGCACTATCCGGGGGTCAGGCTCGAGGTGCGAACCCAGTTCGCCGTACCGACAGCGGGCGACGATCGGGCGCTATGCCTGTGGTTGGGGAGGGTGCCGGAATGTGGCCTGCGTCAGGAGACCCTGGGGCGGCTGAGCCGCCGTCTCTATGCACACCCGGATTATCTGGCGCGCCGTGGGATGCCTGGCCATCCTCGCGAACTGGCCGGGCATGATTGGGTGGATCTGCTGGGGGATGCCGAGGAGGGGCTTGGCCTTCACCACGAGCGGGAAGGTATCGTCGACGTCGCCCCTTCGCCGTCGCGGCTGCGGGTCGATCAGTACGCCATGCATATCGATGCCATTGCCCGGGGCCGGGGGCTTGGGGTGTTGCCCGACTGGATGGTCGCGCAGCGCGAGAAGGCGCATCCCGGTGACCTGGTGCCTTGCCTCGAGACCTGGCGTCCGGCGGATCTGCCGGTGATGCTGCTGTACCCCTTCGGCCAGCGGCCCAGGCGGGTCTCAACCCTTCTTGAGATGCTGCGTCAGTCGGTCCCGCCGGCCTGGCAGCGGGATCGCTGAGACCCGACAGTCGGCCGCCGCTTTTCATAATTCGCCGTCCCATCGCTGAAAGCCCCGCGTGACGACGCCCCCGTATACTCTTTCAATACCCAGATCCCAAAGGATGGAACAGACCATGAGCTATACCCCGACTCGCAGCGACTTCGACCGCTACATGGCGCCCAACTACGCGCCCCAGCAAGTCATCCCGGTGCGCGGGGAGGGCAGTCGGCTGTGGGATCAGGAAGGCCGCGAGTACATCGACTTCGCTGGCGGGATCGCCGTCAACGCTCTCGGCCACTGCCACCCGGTGCTGGTCGATGCCCTCAAGGATCAGGCCGACAAGGTCTGGCACCTGGCCAACGTCTATACCAACGAGCCGGCCCTGAAGCTCGCCAAGGCGATTACCGAGCGCACCTTCGCCGACAAGGTGTTCCTGTGCTCCTCCGGCGGCGAGGCCAACGAGGCGGCGCTCAAGCTGGCGCGTCGCTGGGCCTACAACGAGCACGGCGAGCACAAGGACAAGATCATCTCCTTCCGCCAGTCGTTCCACGGCCGCACCTTCTTCACCGTCAGCGTCGGCGGCCAGCCCAAGTACTCCCAGGGCTTCGGGCCGGTGCCGGGCGGCATCCTGCACGCCGAGTTCAACGATCTCGAGGCGGTGCGCGAGCTGATGGGCGACGACACCTGTGCGGTGATGGTCGAACCGATGCAGGGCGAGGGCGGCATCGTGCCGGCCACCCAGGAGTTCCTCGAGGGCGTGCGGGCGCTGTGCGACGAGCACCAGGCGCTGCTGATCTTCGACGAGGTGCAGACCGGTGTCGGCCGCAGCGGCTCGCTGTACGCCTACATGGAATACGGCGTGACTCCGGACATCCTGACCAGCGCCAAGTCGCTGGGCGGCGGCTTCCCGGTCGGCGCCATGCTGACCACCGACGCCATCGCCCCGGCGCTGGGCATCGGTACCCACGGCTCCACCTACGGCGGCAATGCCCTGGCGTCTGCCGTGGCGCTGGCCGCGGTCGAGTTCATCGACACCCCCGAGGTGCTCGAGGGCGTCAAGCGTCGCCACGCGCTGTTCCGCGAGCTGCTCGAGGAGATCAACCAGAAGCACGGCGTATTCAAGGAAGTGCGCGGCATGGGCATGCTGCTGGGCGCCGAGATGTCTCCCGCCTTTGAGGGCCGCGCCAAGGACATCCTGCCGCTGGCCATCGAGGAGGGCCTGATGGCGCTGATCGCCGGGCCCAACGTGCTACGCATGGCGCCCTCGCTGGTGATTCCCGAAGAGGACATCCGTGAGGGCATGGCGCGCCTCGAGCGAGCCATCGAAAAGCTCGTCGCGGCGGCATGAGCCTGACCATGACGGCCTCCGCCCCCGGTTCTTCCCCCACTCATGGTTCAGATGGAGGACAGCCCATGCTGGTCGTTCGTCCCGCCCGGTCGGCGGATCTGCCGGCCCTGGAGCGCCTGGCCGGCAGCGCCACGCCGCGCCTGACCAACCTGCCGGCTCACCGCGATCGCCTGGAGGAGCGGATCACTCGCTCCCAGCGTGCCTTCGGCCGTGCGGTCGACTTTCCCGGTGACGAGCACTACACCTTCGTGCTCGAGGACCGGGAGCGCGGCGAGGTGGTGGGCACTGCCACCATCCGCGCCCAGGCCGGGGCGGTGGATGCCTACTACACCTACCGCCAGGAGACCCTGATCCACGCCTCGCAGCAGCTCAACGTGCGCCGCGAGGTACAGACCCTGTCGCTGTCCCACGAGGTCTCCGAGGCGTCGCTCTTGTGCGCGCTGTCTCTGGACCCGCGCTACAAGGGCACCAGCGCCGAGAGTCTCTTGCGCCGCGCGCGGCTGATGTTCATCGCCCAGTACCCGGAGCGCTTCGCCGATTTGCTGGCGGTGGCCTTCCCGGGCTTCCTCGACGAGGCGGGCGAGTCCCCGTTCTGGGCGAGCGTCGGTGAGCACTTCTTCCAGCGCGGCTATCAGGAGATCAATCACATCGCGGGGGTGCGCTCGAAGAGCTTCATCGCCGAGGTGATGCCGCAGTTCCCGCTTTACCTGCCGCTGCTCACGCCCCCGGCGCGGGCCGCCATCGGCCGCGAGCACCCGGATCACGAGACGGCGCTGGAGGAGATGCTGGCCGAGGGCTTCGTGCGCAGCCGCCACGTCGACATCTTCGATGCCGGCCCGGTGGTCAAGGGCGAGCGCGAGCGCCTGGAGACCTTCCGCCGGGCCAGCTGGCATCCGGTGCGCATCCGTCCGGCGGGCGCGCTGCCCGATGCGGAGCCGGCGATGATCGCCAACCAGAAGCTCGGCGAATTCCGCTGCGTGGTGGCCCGCTATGCGCTGTCGCCCACCGGCCAGCTGATGCTGTCCCCCGAGCATGCCGAGATCCTCGGCGTCGAGGAGGGCCGCGCCGTGCTGGCCGCGCCGCTGACGCTGCCCGACGCCATCGATGCCCTCGATGAAGGAGAACTGTGATGCGCATTCGTCCGATTGCCCGCGGCGACCTGGACGGCCTGCAGGCCCTCTCCCGACAGACCGGCGTCGGCTTCACCTCGCTGCCCGACAACCGGGACTTCTTGGAAAGCAAGATCGAGTCGGCGGCGCGCGCCTTCGAGGAGCGCACCCCGGTCGATGACCGCCTGTACTTCTTCGTGCTGGAAGACGAGACCAACGGCGAGCTGGCCGGCTGCTGTGCCATCGAGGCCCAGGTGGGCCGCGAGGTGCCCTTCTACCACTACCGGCTCGGCACCCTGGCGCATTCCTCGGTACAGCTCGACCTGCACCGCACCATCGACACCCTCTTCCTGAGCTCGGATCACACCGGCGATGCCGAGGTGGCCTCGCTGTTCCTGCGTCCGGAGTACCGCGGCGCGGATCGTCGCCATGAGCGCAACGGGGCCCTGTTGTCCAAGGCGCGCTGGCTGTTCATGGCTCAGTTCCGCGATCGCTTCCCGGACAAGGTGCTGGCCGAGATGCGCGGCGTCTTCAACGAGGACGGCGTGAGCCCCTTCTGGGAGAACCTGGGCAGCCACTTCTTCCCGCTCGACTTCAACCAGGCCGACCGCCTGACGGGCCTGGGGCAGAAGAGCTTCATCGGCGAGCTGATGCCCAAGTTCCCGATCTACACCACCTTCCTCTCCAAAGAGGCGCAGGCCTGCATCGGCGAGGTCCACGAACACACCCGCCCCGCGCTCGAGATGCTCAAGAAGGAAGGGCTGCGCTGGGAAGGCTACATCGACATCTTCGATGCCGGCCCTACCGTGGAGGCCTACATCGACGACGTGCGCGCGGTACGCCAATCGACGCTCTGTCAGGTCGAGGTGAGCGCCGAGGCCGGGGGCGAGAGTGAGAGCGGTGAGCGCCCCGAATGGCTGGTGTCGACCACCGCCATGGTCGGCTTCTGCGCCTGCTGGGTCGGCCGCGGCCCCGAGGGCGAGACCATCAACCTGACCGACACCGAGGCCCGTCGCCTCGGTGTCAGCGCCGGCGACACCGTGAGGGTGCTCGGCACCTGAGCCGCTGACGCTCCACCATAACAATCCGCGACCGGGCGCTCGGCAGCGCCGCGACATCCCGGTCCGCCACCCACTTCGCGAGCGCGGCGGCCTCGCCGCGCCGAGGGAGAGACTCCATGCACGCCAAGCAGCAACTCCTGATCGGTGGCACCTGGCTTCCCGGCGAGGCCGAGGGCTTCGTCAAGATCGACCCGGTGTCTAACGAGACCCTGTGGCAGGCCGGCAGTGCCAGTGCCGACCAGGTCGGCGCCGCCGTCAAGGCCGCCCGTACCGCCTTTCCGACCTGGGCTCGCACGCCCTTCGCCGAGCGCCAGGCGCTGGTCGAGCGCTTCCGCGATGTGCTCGACAGTCGCCGCGAGGCGCTTGCCACCGCCATCGCCCAGGAGACCGGCAAGCCGCTCTGGGAGGCCAGAACTGAAGTCGGCGCCATGATCGGCAAGGTGGCGCTGTCGGTGGCTGCCTACCACGAGCGCACCGGCGAACGCAGCAAGGACGTCAACGGCACCACGGCGGTGCTGCGTCATCGCCCCCACGGCGTGCTGGCGGTGTTCGGCCCCTACAACTTCCCCGGCCACCTGCCCAACGGGCACATGGTGCCGGCGCTGCTGGCCGGCAACACGGTGGTCTTCAAGCCCAGCGAACAGACGCCGCTGACCGCCGATCTGACCCTGCAGTGCTGGCGCGAGGCCGGCCTGCCGGACGGCGTGATCAACCTGGTGCAGGGCGCCGCCCCGGTCGGTCAGGCGCTCTCCGCGGACCCGGACATCGACGGCCTGCTGTTCACCGGCAGCGCCAAGGTCGGCGGCATCCTGCAGCGCCAGTTTGCGGGCCAGCTCGACAAGATCCTGGCCCTGGAGCTCGGCGGCAACAACCCGCTGGTGGTCAAGGACGTGCCCGATGAGAGTGCCGCGGTGCTGGCCATCCTGCAGTCGGCCTTCCTCTCCGGCGGCCAGCGCTGCACCTGCGCACGCCGGCTGATCGTGCCGGAAGGCCCGGTGGGGGATCGCCTGATCGAATCGCTGGTCACGGCCATTTCAAAGCTGCGGGTGGCCGGTCAGTTCAGCGAGGATGCTCCCTTCTACGGTGGCCTGGTAAGCCGGGAGGCGGCCGACGGCCTGCTCAAGGCTCAGGACGATCTGGAAGCCATGGGGGGCAGTGTGCTTTCGCGCATGCACTGCCTGGAAGCGGACACCAGCCTGCTGTCGCCTGCGCTGATCGACGTCACCGGCATCGCGGTGCCCGATGAGGAGCACTTCGGCCCGCTGCTCAAGGTCCACCGCTACGCCGACTGGGACGAGGCGATCGCACTGGCCAACGACACCCGCTATGGCCTCTCCGCCGGCCTGATCGGCGGCGAACGCGCCGACTGGGACGACTTCCTGCTGCGCATCCGCGCCGGTATCGTCAACTGGAACCGCCAGACCACCGGCGCCTCCGGCGACGCGCCCTTCGGCGGCGTCGGCGACAGCGGCAACCATCGTCCCAGCGCCTATTACGCCGCCGACTACTGCGCCTACCCGGTCGCCTCCATGGAAGCCGAGAGCCTGGTGCTGCCCGAGACCCTGCCGGCGGGGGTGGTGTTATGAGTGACGTGCGCGAAGTGAACTTCGACGGCCTGGTGGGGCCGACCCACAACTACTCGGGGCTGGCCCACGGCAACGTGGCCTCGATGAGCCACAGCGGCCTGGTCTCGAACCCCCGGGAAGGCGCCCTGCAGGGCCTTGGCAAGATGAAGTCGCTGATGGACGCCGGCTACGCCCAGGGTGTGCTGCCGCCCCAGCAGCGCCCGGACCTCGGCGCCCTGCGTGCGCTGGGTTTCACCGGCAGCGATGGCGAGGTACTCGCCCGGGCCGCCAAGGAGGCCCCGCAGATCCTGCGCGCGGTCTGCTCGGCCTCCAGCATGTGGACCGCCAATGCCGGCACCGTGACACCGAGCGTCGACGCCCCTGACGGCCGGGTGCACTTCACCCCGGCCAACCTGCAGTCGAGCTTTCATCGCTACCTGGAGCCGCAGACCACCGGGCGGGTGCTGGCGGCGATCTTCGCCGACGAGGGCCACTTCGCCCATCATCCGGTGCTGCCGGCGACCCCGGCGTTCTCCGATGAGGGCGCGGCCAACCACACCCGGCTGTGCGGCGCCTATGGCGAGCCCGGCGTGCACCTGTTCGTCTATGGTCGCCAGGCCTTCGGCGGCGATGGCATCGAGCCCAAGCGCTACCCGGCCCGCCAGACCCTCGAGGCCAGCCAGGCCGTCGCCCGTCAGCACGGCCTGACGGACGCCCAGACGGTGTTCGCCCAGCAGCACCCGGCGGCCATCGACGCCGGCGTCTTCCACAATGACGTGATCGCCGTGGGCAACGGCCCGGTGCTGCTCTACCACGCCAAGGCCTTCCGCGACGAGCAGGGCACCCTGGACGAGCTGCGCGCCAAGATGGCCACGCCGCTGATCCCGGTGCGGGTGCCGGAAGAGGCGGTCAGCCTCGAGGACGCCGTGGGCTCCTATCTCTTCAACTCCCAGCTGCTCGCCAACCCGGATGGCTCCATGACCCTGGTGGTGCCCGGCGAGTGCCAGGAGAACGAGGCCGTATGGCGCACCATCCAGGACCTGCTGATCGCCGGTCCGAACCCGATCAACGAGGTGCTGGTCAAGGACGTCAAGCAGAGCATGCGCAATGGAGGCGGCCCCGCCTGCCTGCGTCTGCGGGTAGCGCTGTCCGACGCCGAGCGTGCCGCCGTGACCGGCCGGGTGCTGCTCGACGACGGCCTCTATGGTGATCTCACCGCCTGGGTCGAGCGTCACTACCGCGATCGCCTGGCGCCGGAGGATCTGGCCGACCCGCAGCTCGCCGTCGAGACCCTCACCGCCCTGGATGAGCTGACCAGGCTCTTGAAGATCGGCTCGGTGTATCCGTTCCAGCTGGGCTGAGCGGTCACCTTACGCGGCCCGTCGAGCGCCTCCATCCACTTGATGGAGGCGCTCGAGCGGTAACGTGACAAAGCTGCGCCCTCGTCGGCTTCTCTGGTCGGCGGGGGCGTTTTCTCTGGTGGCGCTTTTTACAGTGCCCCGATGCCGGCACCTTTACCGTGCCCCGACGCCGACACTTTCTACCGTGCCTCTTTCTACCAAGCTCTGGGCTGACACTTTCTCAAGTACCCCTTTCTGCCCTGTCCCGAGGCTGGCACAGTCATGTCTCCTTCAAGCTCTCGTTCTCCCAGGTCTCGCCCATGACCCAGTCGTCCCTCTCGCGCCTCTCACCCCTCTCACCCCTTGGCGCCTATGAGCACGCCCTCGAGCGCGGCTTCGTCGAGGACGGCGCCCAGCGTCGGGCCGCCGAGGCGTTGGACGCCTGTGTCGAGGCGCTGCACGAAGCGCCATCCCAGGGGCCGGGCGAAGGGGACAGGCAAGGGGATCGGGTGGCGGCCGGAGGCCTCTATCTCTGGGGGCCGGTGGGTCGCGGCAAGACCTGGCTGATGGATCGCTTCGTGGCATCGCTTGAGGTGCCGGCGCGCCGCCAGCATTTCCATCACTTCATGCGCTGGGTACACCGGCGCCAGTTCCAGCTGATGGGCACCGCCGACCCGGTGGGGCAGTTGGCGGCCGAGCTCGCCGACGAGGTGCGGGTGCTGTGCCTGGATGAGCTCTACGTCAACGATATCGCCGATGCCATGCTGCTGGGCGGCGTGCTGATGGCACTGTTCGAGCAGGGCGTGGTGCTGGTCACCACCTCCAACCAGGCACCGGATCAGCTCTATGCCGACGGCTTCAACCGCGAGCGCTTCCTGCCGGCCATCGCCACCCTCGAGCAGCATCTTGAGGTGCTCAACCTCGACGGCGGCAAGGACCACCGCCAGCATCCGGGCGAGGCGCGGGAGCGCTACTGGGTGGTCGCGCCCGGCGCGCCGAGTCCCTTGCCGGCGGTCTTCGAGGAACTGGTGGGGCAACAGGTGACGACAACCGCGCCCATCACCCTTGGCCATCGGGAGATCGATATCGAGCGCCGGGGTGAGGACGTGCTCTGGTGTCGATACGCCATGCTATGCGAGCAGCCGCTGTCGGCGCTGGACTTCATCGGCCTGTGTGATCGGTTTCGAGCCATCCTGCTGGATGAGGTGCCAAGCCTTGGCGGCGAGCCCGAGGCCGCGCTTATCGCTCGCGGCACCGAGGATGGCGTGGCGCGGGTCGCCGCCGGCGATCGGGCGCTGCCCGCGCTCTCGCCCCGGGACGACGGCGTTCGCCGCTTCATCGCCCTGGTCGATGAATGCTACGACCGGGGCATCCCCCTCTACCTCGCCGCCCGGGTGCCCCTCGAGGCGTTGTACTCCGAGGGGCACCTGGCCTTTCCCTTCCGGCGCAGCCTGAGCCGCCTTCAGGAAATGCAGCTCAGGCGCTTCGGCGCCGAGGCGTCCAGGCGATGAGGCCCAGCCCCTGGCGCGAGTGGTTTACCACCTGTCCGACGGTCCGTGGTCCGGACGTGACGCGAGGGGCCTGGCGGCAGGGCTTAGCCCAGTTCGGCCTCGAGCACGCAGGCCACCTGCAGCAGCGCCGCGTCCTCGCCCTGGGGACGGGCCAGCATCAGGCCGATCGGCAGCTCGGCACCGGCCGCGGTGTAGGGCAGCGAGATGGCACTGGCATCCAGGTAGTTGAAGACGCTGGTGTTGCGCAGGGCGCGCCGGTTGGCGGCCTGGAAGGCCTCGGCGTTCGTTTCGAGCGGGCGGCGCTCGGGCGGCAGCATGGCCACGGTGGGCAGCAGCACCGCATCGAAGCCGACCAGTTCGGCGGCGAAGCGTGTCTGAATGCCGGGGCGCGGCCAGAGCCTGTCCAGGTAGTCGCTTGCCAGCACCTCGCGACCGCCACGCAGCCGCTCAGCGATGAAGGGGTCATAGTCGGCTTCGTGGGCGGCCAGCTGCTCCCGGTGTAGGGCCGCCGCCTCAGGCACCACGAGCCCGCCCTGCAGGTTGATGGCGTGAGCATCCTCCACCGCAGCCAGCGGCAGCCGCTCGATGTGCCAGCCGCGTCGGCGCAGGCTGGCCACGGCCTCCTCGAAGGCGGCGGCGACCTCGTCGTCGAGCTCCTCGAGCAGCGCACCGTCGGGCATCGCCAGGCGCAGCGGGCGAGGCGTCGCATCCAGCGTGACGGTCTGCCCGCTCAGTACCTCCCACAGGGTGGCGCAGCAGGCCACACTCGGGGCGATGGGGCCCACGCAATCGAGGCTCGGCGACAGCGGGTAGGCGCCCTCGCCGGACACGCTTGACTGGCTAGGCTTGAACCCCACCAGGCCACAGAAGGCCGCCGGGATGCGCAGCGAGCCGCCGGTATCGCTGCCCAGCGCCGCCGCGGCCAGCCCGAAGGCCACCGAGGCGGCGCCGCCCGAGGTCGAGCCACCGGTGATGCAGGTGGCATCGAAGGGGTTGGGTGGGGTGCCGACATGGGGGTTGAGCCCGAGGCCCGAAAAGGCGAATTCGCTCATGGTGGTACGCCCGGCGAGCAGGGCGCCGGCCTGGCGCAGGCGGGTCACGGCGGGGGCATCCTTTGTCGCCGGCAGGCTCGCCTCGAGCACCCGCGACCCGGCCCGTGTCACCTCGCCGCGCACGTCGAAGAGATCCTTGATGCTGACCGGCACGCCGGACAGCGCGCGTGGCGCCTCGCCTGCCGCCTGCAGGGCCTGCTGAGCATCGGCCTGGTCGGTCAGGCGGGCCGGGTCGACGCTGACGAAGGTCTCGCGTGCGACGTCCGCTAGCGCCGCGGCGCGCCGGCTCAGCGCCTCGCTGGCCTCGCGCGGGGTGACGTCGCCACGCTGGAAGGCCGCGGCGAGATCCGTCAACCGACGCTTGGCGGGCGGGCGCGCCCAGAAGGCATCCGCCATCGCCTGTGACGATTCGGGGGGACGCTCGCTCATTGTGCCACCTCCAGGGCCTCGACCCGATAGTGGTGGCGGAGCGCGCGACCACGCACCGGGTCCTTCAGGTGCATGGTGAAACCCGCGCTGGGGCGGATGCCGCCAATCGCCGGCACGGTACCGCACAGCAGCACGCTATTGGGTGCCAGGCTGCCGTTTTGCGCGAGGGCCGCCGGCAGCTTCGCCAGCAGCGCCGGTACGTCGAGCAGCTCGGCCAGGGTGCCCTGCTGGTAGGTGACGGTCTGGCCGTCTTCCTCGATCTCGCTTCCAAGCTCGAGCGCATCCCAGTGATCGCGGACCTCGTCATAGCGCCAGGCCTCGCCACCGATCGGCTTGGCGCACAGCTGCTTGGACTCGGCGACGCCGACGGCCTCGAGCTTGCGGTCGGTGTGATCGGAGGCCAGGGTCACCCACAGGGTGCCGTCGGCGTCGCTGATCAGGCAGGCCTCGACCTCGCCGGAGCCGTGGGTGCCGAGCATCTGCACCCGTTCGCGCTGGGTCAGCAGCTCGACGCCACCGCGGTAGAACAGCGGGGTGGTGGAGGGAGGCTGTACGCCGAGCTCCGCCAGTTCCTCGATATGGTGCTGTACGCCGGCCTGATCGCGGCCGGCCCAGCCGGCGATCGCCAGGCGCTCGGGTGTCAGGGTGAAGGTGCCGCCGGCATGGGTGAAGGTCAGCATGGAAAAGACTCCGTTCTTGTTGTCATGAAGATTGTTGTGATGAAGCTTGTTGTGATGAAGATGGGCGCGGAAAGCTTGATCCCGCGCCCACCGATTCCGCATGGGTGAGCCAGAGCTGTCGCTAAGGCAGTGGGCTCAGGGTTATTGGTTCAGGGCTATATATAGGCTCAGGGTCATTGACTCAGGGTCTGGGGCAGCCACAGGGCGATCGACGGGAAGGTCACCAGCAGCGCGGCCATCACCAGCATGGCGGCGAGGTAGGGCAGGGTGCCGATGATTACGTCGGAGAAGGCTTCGCCGCGGCGCGAGGCCTGGACGATGTAGAGGTTGAGCCCCACCGGTGGCGTGATCAGGGCCAGCTCCACGAACAGGATCATCACGATGCCGAACCACACCTTGTCGAAGCCGGCGGCGACGATCAGCGGGGTGACGATGGGGATGGTGATGACCATCAGCGACAGGGTCTCGATGAAGAAACCCAGCACGATGAACAGCGCGATCACCGCCATCAGCAGCGCGAAGGGCGAGAGATCATAGGCGTTCAGCAGGCCGGTGAGCTGCTGCACCATCCCCGAGGAGGCCAGCGCGAAGTTGAGGAAGGACGCGGCCAGGATGATGAACAGGATCATCGAGCTGGTCTTGATGGTGCCGTCCAGGGCGGCCATCAGCATCTTGCGATCCAGGCTTTGGTTCAGCGCGGCAAGCCCCAGCGAGGCGATTACGCCGATGGCCGCGGCCTCGGTGGGGGTCGCCCAGCCCAGGTAGATCGAGCCGACGATCACCAGGAACAGCACCAGCAGCGGCAGCAGGAACTTGAGGCTGTTGAGGCGGGTGCCCCAGGAAGCCACGGTGCTGGGGCCGCCGAGCGACGGCTTCCACAGGCACAGCAGCAGCGAGGCGATCATGAACAGGAGCGCCAGCCCCAGACCCGGCACCAGGCCGGCCATGAACAGCTGCGGAATCGAGGTCTCGGTGAGGAAGCCGTAGACGATCAGGTTGATCGAGGGCGGAATCAGGATGC
Source organism: Halomonas sp. YLGW01 (assembly GCF_014840935.1). Lineage (NCBI taxonomy): Bacteria > Pseudomonadati > Pseudomonadota > Gammaproteobacteria > Oceanospirillales > Halomonadaceae > Halomonas > Halomonas sp. YLGW01. The sequence goes on from NZ_CP062005.1 coordinate 588,951, forward strand.
CCAGGGTGCCGCCGGCGGCGATGCTGCCGCAGAACAGCTTGGCGTCGTAGCCCAGCGTCTTGCCCTGGGGCAGGGCCACCGTGGAGACCGTGGCGGCGGTGGCCACCGAGGACCCGGAGGTCGCCGAGAACAGCGCCGAGGTGGTGATGTTGGCGTGCAGCAGGCCGCCCGGCAGCCAGGATAGCCAGTGATCCATGGCCCGGTAGGCCTTCTCGGCGATGCCGGCGCGCACGATGATCTCGCCCATCAGCACGAACAGCGGAATCGCGATCAGCAGGAAGGAGTCGGCGGCGGACCACAGGTTCTGCCCGAGCGCCTTGGTCAGCGGGAAGAACGAGAAGAACTGATCGATGCCGAAGGCCAGCAGGAACAGCGTCACGGCGACCGGAATGCCGGCCAGCAGCAGGCTCAGGATACCGACGGAAAGAAAGGCAAGCATCAGGTGGCCTCCTGGGCGGTCTCGCCCTTGTCCGGGCCGGCCAGGGCCTCGATGGTAGCGGCGTCGCGGGTGAACAGGGCGGCCAGCACGCGCACGCCGAGCACGCTGGTGGTGATCGCGAACCACACATAACCGGCGAGCCACAGCACCTGCGGAATCCACAGCGGGGTAGCCAGCGGCGTGTTGGCGGTGGAAGCGTTGGCGAGCGACTTGGCCAGCACCGGGTAGGCATTGATCGCGATGGTCCACGCAACCAGGTTAAGCGCCAGCAGGGCGATGATGTCGAGCATCTGGCGCGAGCGAGGCGATAGCTGGCCGTGGACCACGTCGATGCGGATATGGGCACGCTCCAGCAGGGTGTGCGAGAGCCCCCAGGCCGAGAGTACCGCCAGCACATAGCCGGAGTACTCGTGGACCCCGGAGAGGGCGTGGCCGAACAGCTGGCGCATCAGGATCTCGGCGCCGATGAACAGCACCACCGCGAGCAGGGCCAGGCCCATCAGTCGGGCGGCGAGACGGGACACGAGGCGCGTGGCGGACACCACGGCATCGAGCACGGGAATGAGCGTCGTCATGGGAGTACCTCGAGGCTTGGCCGCCCCGCTCGCGCGGGGCGGCGGACGGCGGTTTAGGGCGCCGTGGCGGTCAGGTCGACGATCTGGCCGACGCTTTCGTTCCAGGCCTTGCGCGTGTCGGCATCGACCCGCGACGCCCAGGCGGGCAGCACCGTCTCTTCCAGGGCCTGACGGGCGGCGGCCAGGTCATCCTCGGTGGCGCGCACCAGGGTCATGTCGGCCGGCTCGCCCAGCGGGCACTCGCCCTGGCCGGTCAGGCAGGCGATGCCGCGGGCCGTCTCGGTGCGGGCGTTGTCCCAGACCGGGGCCACGAACTCGCTGTCGACGCTCGACTGGATCTGGGTCTGGGTGGCCTCGTCGAGGTCATTCCACTTGTCGAGGTTGATGGCGGTGATCACGTAGTCCCAGCCCCCCATCGGCAGCGCCAGCAGATGGCTCGAGACCTCATGCCAGCCGGCACTGTAGCCCGACAGCGAGCCGGTCACCGCGCAGTCGATCACGCCACGCTCCAGGGAACCCGGCACCTCGTTGAAGGCGATGTTGAGGCTCTGGGCGCCCAGCGCCTCGATGAACTCCCCGGTCGAGCGGCCGCTGGCTCGGACCTTCTTGTCGGTGAGGCTCTCGACGCCTTCGATGGGCGTGTTGCAGAACAGCACCTGAGCCGGGTAGGGCACGATGGCCAGCACATGGCTGTTGAAGCGCTCGTTCATGGTCGTTTCGGCCAGCGGGCGGAAGGCCTGGGCGACCTGTTGGGCGGCGGCGATGTCGCTGGCCATCATCGGCAGGTCCAGGCCCTCGAGGGCGGGGGCATCCCCCACGGTGTAGTCGGCCACCGTCATGCCCACATCGAAGAGGCCATCGCCCAGATAGCGATAGACGTCGGCACCGGCGATGCCCATCTGGTCGTGGGTGGTGACCTGAGTGGTGATCTCGCCATCGCTTTGGGTGGGCAGCGTCTCGCTCCAGAAGGGCTTCTCGAACTGGCGGTGCAGTTCGAGGCTGCTCCAGCTGCCCACCACGTTGAGGGAGGTCTCGGCACTGGCCGTGGCGCTCAAGCCGATCAGCCCGAGGCCGACTAGGGTGGGAACCATGCGTGAAGGACGAAAGGAGTAAGTCATAGGGGCTTCCTTCTTGTTGCTGTTATTGGTGATTGCTGGTGTCAGCGCCTGAGGATGCCGGGTCAGGCGCGTCCCGGAAGGGGGGCACAGGGGGGCTGTATCACCCTAGCTGAACTTTAGCTGCCGGTTGGGCAGATCGGTGATCAGCATGTGTCCCGGGCTGTGGGTTATCACGAAGGGCAGCCCGGCCTGCTCGATGGCGAGCTGCGGGGTCACGCCGCAGGCCCAGAACACCGGCAGGTCGTCATCATGCAGCACCGGCGGTTCACCGAAGTGAGGCGCGGTCAGATCGTCGATGCCCAGCAGTTCGGGGTGGCCGATATGAATCGGGGCGCCGTGTACCTTGGGCATGTCGGTGGTGATCTGGATGGCACGGATCGCCTGCTCGGCGGTGAAGGGACGCATCGACACCACCAGTTCGCCGCTAAAGACGCCACTGGGATTCAGGGCGCGGTTGGTGCGATACATGGGCACGTTGCGGTCATGGGTGACGTGGCGCACATCGAGGCCGTCGGCGATCAGTGCCTCCTCGAAGGAGAAGGAACAGCCGATCGAGAAGCTGACGAAATCATCCTGCCAGTACTCGGCGATGTCGGTGCACTCGTCGTCCAGGGCGCCGTCGCGGTAGAGCCGGTAGCGGGGCAGATCATGTCGCAGGTCGATGTCCTCGCCCAGGGCGTGGGGCACCGGATCGCCGGGGCGGGTCACGTCGAGCAGTGGGCAGGGCCGAGGGTTCATCAGGCAGAAGCGCATGAAATCGTCGGCATATTGCGCCGGCAGGATCACCAGGTTGGTCTGGGCGAATCCGGCGGCCAGGCCGCTGGTGTGTCGGGTCCAGTCGCCGCGGCGAATCGCCTGGCGGACCTCGAAGGGGCTGGCCGTGGCCATCGTGGTGTAGGAAGGCATGGCGATATCTTGTGGTTGTGATTATGCCTTCACGATAGAAACCCGCCTTCGATAAATCCAATCGATTATTATGATCACATTTGATCGGAAAAACTTTTCATGCGGCGATATCACCCGCCTTCATGGGCCGCCTGGTCGCGCTGGGCGATCTCGATGGCGAGCTCCGTGACACCTTCCGCCAGAGTGCTGTCGAGGTGCTGGGGCCAGCAGGCGGTGAAGGTCAGCTCGGGCAGGGTGCAGGGCAGCTTGACCAGGGTGCCGCTGGCCAGCTCCTGGGTGACGATGCGCGGCGGGATGGCGCCGATGCCGAGCCCGTCTAGGGTCATGCGCACGATGGTCCACAGTGAACTCGAGCAGTGCAGCTTGACGCCGTCGAGCCCCTGCTGGTGCAGCAGCGAGCCCAGCTCGTGATAGGGGCGGGTGTGGCGGGCGAAGGTGATCAGCGGCGTGGTACCGAGCCGCTGCAGGGAGAACCGGGTTGGGTCGAAGCCCAGCGCGGGGCTCGCCACCAGCCCCATGGTGTAGTGGCAGAGGAAGCGGTTGAGCACGTTCTCGGTGTTCACCGGGCCCATCAGGAAGGCCAGGTCGATGTCGTGCTGGTTGAGCTTCTCGGCGAGCCCCGGCGAGCTGTCGACCTCGAGCTCCAGGGTCATCTCGGGGAAGCGCTGGGCCAGCTCGCTGAGGAAGCTGGGCAGCCAGCTGTGAGCCACGGTTTCCACTACGCCCAGGCGCAGGGTGCCCTGGAAGGGGGTCTCCAGGTCGAGCATCGTAAGGGCTCGTTGGCGCGCCTCCAGCAGCTGTTCGGCATGGCGATAGAACTGGCGGCCCTTGGCGGTGGGTTTGACCGGCCGCTGGGATCGCTCCAGCAGGCGCTCGCCGATCAGCGCCTCGAGCTTGCCGATGCGGTCGGACACCGAGGGCTGGGTGAGATGAAGATGGTGCGCCGCCAGCCGAAACGAGCCGAGGCGCACGATCCACACGAAGGCTTCGAGTTCCTTGAAGTCGAACATGGCGCTAGCCGGCGCTGCTGGCCCCGCCCAGCATGCCGCTGCGCAGGCCGGTCTGGCTGGCATTGGCCTTGAGATGCTGTCCCACGGTGTCTTCCGGGGAGCCGGCCAGCTCGCGGAACATGCCCATCGAGCCGAGCAGCGCCGAGGATTCGTAGGGCACGAAGACCCGCTCACCGTCCTTGGCCATGGTCGGCAGGGCCTTGATGTAGCTCTGGCCGAGCAGGTAGCCGACCACGGTGCGCTTGTTCTCTTCGCTCTCGCCGATGGCGTTGAGCACCAGCTTGATCGACTCCTGCTCGCCCTGGGCGCGCAGGATGGCGGATTCCTTGTCGCCTTGGGCATTGAGGATCGCCGACTCCCGCTGGCCCTGGGCCATGGCGATGGCCGCGGACTTTTCGCCCTCGGCCTCGGTGACGGTGGCGCGACGCTTGCGCTCGGCCGCCATCTGCAGGCGCATGGCGGACTCGACCTCCTCGGGCATGGCGATGTCCTGCACCTCGACCCGGGAGATCTTCACCCCCCACTTCGAGGCCGGTTCCTCCATGGAGGCCTGGATCTCGTTGTTGACCTCGGCACGGGACTCGAACAGCTTGTCGAGCTCCATCTTGCCGACCACCGAGCGCAGGGTGGTCTTGGCCAGCACCTCGACCGCCTGGCTCATGTTCTCGACTTCATAGACCGCCCGCTTGGGGTCGATGATCTGGTAGTAGAGGGCGCCGTTGATGGTCACGGTGACGTTGTCGGTGGTCACCACCGGCTGGCCGGGGAAGTCCATCACCGTCTCGCGACGATCGATGCGGACCTCGTCGGTGGTCAGCGGCAGGTACTCCTCGCCCATCTTCTTGTAGCGGATCATGGTGATGGCGCGGGGCTGCTCGATGAAGGGGATGATGATGTTGATGCCGCTCTCCAGCACCCGGCTGAACGAGCCCAGCCGCTCGATCACCATGACCTCGGACTGGCGCACGATCACCAGTCCCTTGGCGATGATCAGGATACCCATGACGACGACGATAAGGCTGAGAATCAGCCCCGGGCTCAACGGAAGATCCATGTTCACTGCTCCTGTGATGACACGGCGGCGGATGCCAGCGTGACGATGGCGGTGGTGCCATCGAATTCCTTGAAGATGACTTCTGTGCCCGGAGGCAGGTGCGTGGTGGCGCTGTCGGCGACGCGCAGACGGTAGAAGTCGCCGTTGATCTTGAGGCCGCTGGCGCCGTCGAAGTCGCGATTGAGGGTCAGATAGTGACGGCCGTTTTCCACCCCGCTACCAGTGGTGCCATAGGCCACCCCCCGAGGCGAGAAGCGCGGCCGGATCACCTTGATGGTGAGCGGTACCAGCACCCCGGCGAGCACGCCCATGGCGAGCAGCTGCCCTGTGAAGGGGAGCCCGAGGGCGGCGATGCCGGCGGTCAGGGCGGCGGCGATGGCCAGCGCCAGCAGCAGCAGGGCGCCGGAGGTCAGCTCGGCGAGGCCGAGCACCAGGGCGGCGGCGAGCCAGAGCGTAGCGGGGGTCCATTCCATGGCGAATCCTCGTGGGGCAGGCCGGTTTGGCGTCTCACGCCCGTCTCTGCAGTCGTATCTTGAGTGCGTGCGTCGTATCAGGGTGTTTATATCAGTTCGTCAGCGCGGCGCGTCGGTGATCGCGCGTGGTTCGCCATGCTCGTCGAGGACCACCCCCGGTGAGTAGGGCGTGGGTGTCTCGTCGCCAGGGGCGCCGAGCACGGTCTCGCGATGGCCGTCCGGATAGGTATTGATGGTACAGCCGGCGAGCAGCAGCGCGAGGATCAGACCGGCAAGCAGCGGCAAGGAGTGCGGCATGGGGCGTGGCCTTCTACGGATGGCACATGATCGAAGCGTAATGCACTGATCATACCCCGCGCACCACGGCGGTGACATCCTCATGCTGATCCGACGCATGGCTGTCATATCATCGAACGATATCCGTCCCTACCATGGAGCGACCGGCCGTTTCCGGCAGTGACGCCGGTCATTGCCCTTTTTTCGAGGAGATACATCGCATGTCGCAGCCCCTGACGCGCCACAACCGCCCCCAGCAGGTGCTGGATGCCATCGATGCCGCCAACGCAGGCCTCAGCAAGGCGGACCGTCAGGCCAAGTTTTCAAAGCTGGCCGCGTCGCCGTACCGCTTCTTTCGCGGCACCAATCATCTCTACTGGGACGATGTCTGGCACGACTGGCGCTTCGCGCTGTTCGGCGGCCTGCCCGAGACCCAGACCTGGCTGCAGGGCGATGCCCATGCCTACAACTTCGGCGCCTACGGGCATCATGACGATGCGGTGCGCTATGGCATGGATGACTTCGACGATGCATTGATCGGCGACTATCAGTACGACCTGTGGCGGCTGGCCATCAGCCTGGTGCTCGACGCCCGGGAGAACGTCGGCCTGTCGCGCAAGGGCATCCGCAAGGCGCTGAAGAAGCTGCTCGAGAGCTATCACGACGAGCTGGCCGGGCACGTGCGCGGCGAGGTGCCCATGGCGGTGACCCAGGAGACCGCCAAGGGGCCGCTGGCCCCCTTCCTCGACAAGGTCACCTCCAAGCAGAGCCGCGCCCGTATGCTCGACAAGTGGACCCGGCTCGAGGCCGGCGGGCGCTGCTTCGCCGAGCGTCCCGGTAAGCTGGCCCCGCTGCCGGCCCCGCTCGATCAGGCCCTTCGCCAGGCGATCGAGGCCGAATACCGTCAGACCCTGGCCGGCGCCCGCGCCGCCGCCCCGGAGGATCACTTCCGGGTCAAGGACACCGCTGCCCGGCTGGATGCCGGCACCGGCTCGTTGGGGGTCGAGCGCTATTACGTGCTGATCGAGGGTGGGCGCGGGCTCGAGCACGACGACGTGATTCTCGATGTGAAGGAGCAGACCCCGCCGGAAGGCTTTCGCAAGATGAATGCCGCCGAGAGGCGCGCCTGGGAGGCGACCTTTCCCCACGAAGGGGTACGGCATGCTGCGGCCTTCCGCGCCATCGCCGAGCATCCGGATATCTATCTGGGCTGGCTGCATCTGGGTGAGCGGGTGTTCTCGGTGCGCGAGCGCTCGCCGTTCAAGGAAGACTTTCCGACCCACAAGCTCGATGGCGCCAAGCCCTACCGCCAGTTGGTCAAGCAGTGGGGGCGGATCCTCGCTCGCGAGCACCTGCGGGGTGCCCGTGCGCTCAATCAGGACGACCCGGCGCGCTTCGCGCGCAGTGTCTGCGAGCGCCTCGACGGCCGGCTGGAGCCGTTTATCGAGGTGGTGAGCACCCTGGCGGTGACGTACGCCGACTGCGTGGCTCAGGATTACCGGACCTTCGTCGAGGCCCGCATGGCCGACGTGTCTAACAAGACTCAGCCGGTGCTATGATCGGCTGAATCTTACTTCATGCATACACCACCCAGGGAAGGCATCATGGCCAACATCCACGACGACAATTCGCTCTCGATCGGCAACACCCCGCTGGTCCGTCTCAACCGGGTCAGCGAGGGCGCGACCATCTGGGCCAAGATCGAGGGTCGCAATCCGGCCTATTCGGTCAAGTGCCGGATCGGGGCGGCGATGATCTGGGACGCCGAGGAGCGCGGCCTGCTCACGCCGGGCATGACCATCATCGAGCCGACCAGCGGCAATACCGGCATCGCCCTGGCCTTCGTCGCCGCCTCCCGCGGCTACCGGGTGATGCTGACCATGCCTGCCTCGATGAGCCTCGAGCGGCGCCAGGTGCTCAAGGCGCTGGGCGCCGAGCTGGTGCTGACCGAGCCCGCCAAGGGCATGCCGGGCGCCATCGCCCGTGCCGAGGAAATCGCCGCGGCCGAGCCGGATCGCTACTTCATGCCCCAGCAGTTCGACAATCCTGCCAACCCGCGCATCCACGAGACCACCACCGGCCCCGAGATCTGGAACGATACCGATGGCGCGGTGGATGTCTTCGTCGCCGGGGTGGGCACCGGCGGCACCCTGACCGGCGTCTCGCGCTATATCAAGAAGACTCAGGGCAAGGCGATACATAGTGTGGCCGTCGAGCCCACCGCCTCGCCGATCATCACCCAGGCCCTGGCCGGCGAGACCCTGGCCCCCGCGCCGCACAAGATCCAGGGCATCGGCGCCGGCTTCGTGCCCAAGAACCTCGACCTTGACGTGATCGATCAGGTCGAGCAGGTCAGCAACGAGGACGCCATGGCCATGGCCCACCGGCTGATGCTGGAGGAAGGCATCCTCTGCGGCATCTCCTGCGGGGCGGCCGTGGTGGCCGCCGTGCGTGTCGGCCAGCAACCCGAGCATCGCGGCAAGAATATCGTCGTGGTGCTGCCCGACAGCGCCGAGCGCTACCTGAGTTCCGCACTTTTTGCCGGTCGTTTCGGCGAGCAGGAAACGGTGCAGTAAGGCCAGCCGATAGAGGCGTGCGTCGCCGGTTCACGGGGCCAGCTCCTGTTGCCGGCCCACGTTGCCGGCGACGACGCATCACAAGGACGAATGCATGACCCTTGATCCGAGACTGATGGCCGCGCTGGCGGCTCTGGTGGCCTTCGCGCTGGGAGCCCTAGTGACCGTCACCTTGGCTCGCCGGCGCGGCCATGTGGTACTGAAAGAGGCACTGAAACAAGCCGAGGCCGAGGCGCAGGCGCAGGCCGAGTCACTGCGCGAGACCTTGGCTCGTCAGGCCGAGACCCTCGAGGCCCGGAACGCGACGCTCGCCGAGCGTGAGGCGACGCTTGCCGAGAAGGGGGAGGCACTCTCTCAGGCCGAGCTTGCCAGGGCGCGGCTCGAGACCGAGCTTTCCGGCGTGCGGGAGGCCCTCACGGCCCGCGCGCAGGAGAGCGCGCGGCTTAACGACGAGCTTTCCGAGTCCCGTGAGCGGGCGCAGGCGCTGGGTCAGGAGACCGCCACCCTTACCGAATCGCTGGCCCGGTTGCGGGAGCACCAGGCGGCGCTTTCGGACGGCTTCCACGAGCGGTTGGCGGAGCGCGAGGCGCGCCTCGAGCAGGCGGAGTCGCAGCGGGCCAGGCTCGAGCAGGCCCTCGAGGAAAGCCAGGAGAAGGTCGCGGACCTGCGCGAGAGCCTGCGCACGGCGAGCACCCAGCGCGACGAGAAGCAGGCGGCGCTGGTCAACTACCAGGCCTGGTGGGAGCGCGAGAAGGCGGCTCGGGAGGCGCTTTCCGAGGAGCTCTCCCGGCTCAAGACCACCCACGGTGAGCTGACCACCACGCTCTCCCAGAAGCAGCAGCACTTCGACGAGCAGCTCGCCCTGGTCAAGGAGAGCCGCGATCAGCTCAAGCAGGAGTTCGAGAACCTCGCCAACGAGATCCTCGAGCGCAAGGGCAAGGCTTTCTCCGAGCTGTCCCAGCAGCGCCTGACCGGCCTCTTGCAGCCGATCCAGCACGAGATGAAGGGCTTTCGCGAGAAGGTCGAGTCGATCCACCAGCAGGAGAGCGAGCAACGGGTGCAGCTGCGCACCGAGCTCCAGCACCTGCAGAGCCTCAATCAGGCGATCACCGACCAGGCCGACAAGCTAACCACCGCCCTGCAGGGCCAGAAGAAGATCCAGGGCAACTGGGGCGAGCTGATGCTCGAAAACGTGCTGGATGGCGCCGGCCTGCGCCGGGGCAAGGACTATGACCGCGAGGTCAGCTTCACCACCGAGGATGGCCGCCGGCGCCCGGATGCCATCGTCTACCTGCCTCAGCACAAGCATCTGGTGATCGACGCCAAGACGTCGCTGGCTGCGTACACCCGGTTCGTGAACGGCGAGAGCGACGGCGAGCGCCATCAGGCCCTCGCCGAGCACTGCAGGGCCGTCGGCGATCGCATCACCGAGCTCGCCGATCGCCACTACTACGACCTGCCGGGGCTCAACTCGCCGGAGGTGGTAGTGATGTTCATCCCCGTCGAATCTGCCTACGTCGAGGCGCTCAAGCACGACGAGAGCCTCTACCAGCGGGCCATCGAGAACAATGTGCTGGTGGCCACCCCGACTACCCTGCTGACCAGCCTCAACATCGTGCGTCAGCTGTGGCGCTTCGAGGACCAGAGCCGTCATTCGGCGGAGCTTGCCAGCCGCGCCGAGAAGTTCTACGACAAGCTGCGCGTCTTTCTCACCAGCATGGAAGACGTCGGCAAGAAGCTCGATGGCGCCCGCCTGAGCTATGACAAGGCCATGAACCAGCTGAGCGCCGGCAAGGGCAACCTGATCAAGCAGACCCATGAGTTCCGCGAGCTCGGTGTGGCGGTGAAGAAGGAGCTGCCTCGGGAGCTCACCGCGCGGGCGCGGCTGGAGCTTGAGCCTGGCAGCGAGGTAGAGGGCAGCGAGGCGGCCGACTCGACGGGCAAGAAAGCGCCGGTTGAGAAAGAGTCAGTTGAGAAAGAACCAGGTGAGAAAGAGCAGGACGCCAACGCAGCCACAGAGCGCGACGGCGAGCTGCCGTCACGGCCGACGCTGAGCTGGGAGGCGGCGGAGCGTCCCTGACACGGAACTGACACCAGACTGCCACATGACTGCCATCTGAGCATCACGCCGCTGTCATGGGGCAGGCGGCATGCTATCAGCCCGACACGACCTGCCCCTGGCTGATAGAGGACGACCCCCATGGTGTTCAACCGCCGCGCCCATTTCGAAGATGCCGAAGACACCCCCAGCAACCCGGCGATCAGCGAGCCGCTCGGTGACATCATCGCCAGGCGCTATTCGCGCCGCGGCTTCCTCAAGGGCATGAGCGTTGGCGGCCTGGGAGTCGCCGCGATCGGCGCTATGAACCCGCTGACCGCCGCCATCGCCAGCGAGGCCGGCCGGGCCGACCGCTTCGCTTTTGAGGAGATCGCCCACGGCGTCGACACCACCCACCACGTCGCCGAAGGCTACAACGCCGACGTGCTGATCCGCTGGGGGGACCCGCTGTTCGCCGATGCCAAGGCGCTCGATCCGCAGAAGCAGACCGCCGATGCTCAGGAGCGCCAGTTTGGCTACAACAACGACTACATCGGCTTCCTGCCCCTCGACGGCAACCCAGATCACGGCCTCTTGGTGGTCAATCACGAGTACACCAACGAGGAACTGATGTTCCCGGACCTGCCCGGCCCGCTGGACAAGCATGACTTCACCGGCCTGACCCGGGAGCTTACCGAGATCGAGAAGGCCGCCCACGGGCTCTCGGTGGTCGAGATCAAGCGCCAGAATGGTAAGTGGCAGTACCTTCAGGACAGCCAGTACAACCGCCGCATCACCCCGCGCTCCACGGCCATGGCGATCAGTGGTCCCGCCGCCGGCGATGCGCTGATGCGCACCAACGCCGACCCGTCCGGCAAGCGAGTCATCGGCACCCTCAACAACTGCGCCGGAGGAACCACGCCCTGGGGCACGGTGCTGACCTGCGAGGAGAACATCCACTACTACTTCATGGGCGACGCCGCCGGCCATCCCAACGCCGATCTGCTCGAGCGCTACGGCATCCCGGCCATGGGCTATGCCTGGGGCCGCTATGACGACCGCTTCGACATCGCCAAGGAACCCAATGAATCCAACCGCTTCGGCTGGGTGGTCGAGATCGACCCCATGGACCCGACCTCGACCCCGGTCAAGCGCACGGCGTTGGGGCGCTTCAAGCACGAGGGCGCGGCCAGCGTGATCTCGAGCGACGGCCGCCTGGTGGTCTACATGGGCGACGACCAGCGCTTCGACTATCTCTACAAGTTCGTCAGCCGCGACGGCGTCGACACCGCCAACCCGGCCGCCAACCGTGACCTGCTGGATCACGGCACCCTCTATGTGGCGCGCTTCGACGCCGAGGGCCAGGTCGAGTGGCTGCCGCTGGTCCACGGCGAGGGCCCGCTGACCGCCGAGAACGGCTTCGCCAGCCAGGCCGAGGTGCTGATCAAGACACGGCTCGCCGGCGATGTCCTGGGCGCCACGCCGATGGATCGCCCGGAAGATGTCGAGGCCAACCCCGAGACCGGCCGCGTCTACGTGATGCTGACCAACAACACCAAGCGCGAGCCGGGCCAGGAAGACGCCGCCAACCCGCGCGCCGACAACACCTTCGGCCATATCATCGAGATCGCTACCGAAGGCGGCGACCACACCGCGAACCGCGACGCCTGGGAGATCCTGGTCAAGTGCGGCGACCCGGCCAAGGCCGAAGTGGGCGCCATGTGGAACCCGGCCACCAGCGAGAATGGCTGGTTCGCCGCCCCGGACAACTGCGCCGTCGACCATCGCGGCCGGCTGTGGGTGACCACCGATCAGGGCAGCAACTGGGCCACGTCCGGCACCGCCGATGGTGTCTGGGCCATGGAGACCCAGGGCGAGCGCCGCGGCACCGGCAAGATGTTCTTCCGCGTGCCGCTGGGCGCCGAGATGTGTGGGCCCTGCTTCAGCCCGGACGACAGCGCCCTGTTCGTCGCCGTGCAGCACCCCGCCTCCGACGGCACCGAGGCCTTCCCGGGCCGCGAAGGCCGCCGATCCTCCTTCGAGGACCCGGCGACCCGCTGGCCGGACTTCAAGGACGGCATGCCGCCGCGTCCCTCGGTGGTGGTGATCACCCGTCAGGGCGGCGGCACCATCGGCTGACGAGCTTGGCTTCGCGCCAGGTTCGCGCAGTCGACGCCTGAATCATGCCTACCCGAAAGGCCTCGCGCTCCTGCGCGGGGCCTTGGCGTTGTGGATTTTTCATGAATGGTGGCTACAAGAGTTCACGCAGCATCCCTAGGCGGGCGCTAGGTAGTCCGCGACCAAGGTGGTAGGGTCGGTGCCTTCGCGTCGACGCCCTCAGTAGGTCGATGCCTCCTTCGTTTCGACGTCATCATCGCCGCGAGCCTGCTATGACCGATGCCGCTTCCTCCTCGCCGGAATTTCGCCCGCTTTTGCACTTCACCCCGCCAAAGGGTTGGATGAACGATCCCAATGGCCTGGTGCATCACGCGGGGCAGTACCATCTCTTCTACCAGTACCATCCCGATGACACCGCCTGGGGGCCGATGCACTGGGGGCATGCCAGCAGCCGCGACCTGGTGCACTGGACCCATCGGCCGGTGGCGCTCACGCCCGACGAGCGCGGCATGTGCTTCTCGGGCAGTGCGGTGGTCGACTGGCGGCATGCCTTCGTGCCGGAATGCGAGATCACTACGGCGCCGCGCAAGACCGAATGCGGCACCCTGCGCGCGGACATGGTTACGCCGCTGGTGGCCTTCTTCACCCGCCATCTGCCGGGCGGTTCGCCCGAGCGGGATCATCAGTCCCAGGCGATGGCGGCCAGCCGTGATGGCGGCCGCAGCTGGCAGGTTCGCGAGGCGGCGATCCTCGACAACCCGGGCCTTCAGGACTTCCGCGATCCCAAGGTGTTCTGGCATGCCCAAAGCGAGCACTGGGTGATGATCCTCAGCGAGGGGCAGGAACTCGGGATCTATCGCACCCGCGGCGGCGCCGGCTGGAAGAAAGTCTCGGTGTTCGGCGCCGAATTTGGCGCCCACGACGCACTGGCCTGGGAGTGTCCCGATCTCTTCCCGCTGCCCATCATGAAAGGCGAGGGGACGGGTCTTGAGAGCGGCGAGGAGCGCTGGGTGCTGATGGTCGGCGTGCAGCGCTGCGGCCCCGCCGGCGGCTCCGGCACCCAGGTGTTCATCGGCGACTTCGACGGGATCCGCTTCACGCCCCATCAGGCCCCGGAGACGGTCACCTGGTTCGACAAGGGGGCCGATTGCTACGCCGCCCAGAGCTTCTCGGATCATCCCGGCGAGCGTCTGGTAATCGGCTGGATGAGCAACTGGCTATACGCGCATCAGACGCCGACCGGTGACTGGCGCGGGGCGATGACGATCCCCCGGACGCTGAGCCTGCATCGTGAAGAAGGAAGCGAACGTTACGTGCTGCACCAGGCGATCCCGGATCGGGTCCGTGATAGCGCCGCGGCCCTGGATGCGCTCATCGTGCCGCGTCGGCCGCCCCCGGGCAGCATGCTGGAGCTCGGCGAGGCCGAGGCCGCGCTGGCCGAGTTCCAGCTCACTCTCGCGACGGGCGCCGCGGTGGCGCTGCGCCCCTTCGGCGATGACAGCCTGATCGTTCGACTGGAAGGCGTCGGGGCGGGGCTGGACATCACGGTCGAGCGCACCGCGCCGGTCGAGGTGGACGTCGCGGCCGCGGCAGACCTGATCGAGCACTTTCCCCACCGTACCCGCCATTTCCTGCCCGGGGGGCGGCGTATCGCCTGTCAGCTTCTGCGCGATCGCTGCTCGGCGGAGCTCTTCATCGATGAGGGGCGACTGGTGATCACCGAGCTGGCCTTTCCCAGCGTACCTCTGGCCATGACCCTGAGCGTCGAGCAAGGCGAGGTAGGCCTCGGCGCCGTCAGCGGGCGTCATTGGTAGGGGGCAGTCGCACTGATTATTAGTTAGGGGCGGGCCTCAGGTGCTCTCGCCGACCAGCAACTCGAAGCCCACATCGTGCTGCAAGGGCTCCCGGGCCGCGCCCTCGAGCCGGGCGATGATGCGACGGGCGGCCTCGCGGCCGATGGTTTCTCGGGGCGAGCGGATGGTGGTCAGGCGCGGGGTGGTGCGCTGGCCGATCGGCAGGCCGTTGAAGCCGGCGATGGCGATCTCCTCGGGCACCCGGATGCCCTGACGCTGGGCGTGCAGGATGGCGCCAGTGGCGAGATCATCGTTGGCGAAGTGGATCGCCGTGGCCTCGGGGTGGTGCTCGAGGACTTCCTCCAGCGCCTGGGCGCCGGTCTCGAACTGCCCCAGATGCGCCAGGTCCAGGAGCGGCGCATCGAGGCCCTGTTCCTCCAGCACTTCCCGGTGTCCCGCGAAACGCAGGCCGGCGCGGTAGTCCCGCTCGAGTTGGGCGGCCACGTAGACGATCCGGCGATGGCCACGCGCCAGCAGGTGCCTCGCCATGGTGCGTCCCGCCTCGGCATGGTCGAGGCCAATGTTCAGGTCCCGGGCCTCGCCGAGCTCCATGATCTCGGCGATCGGGCGCTCCCAATTATCCAATACCCGCTGGCAGGCCTCGCTGTGGCGCAGGCCGGTGAGCACCAGCGCCGAGGATGACCAGCCGAGGAAGGTGCGCACCAGCTCGCACTCGCGATCCATGTCGTAGTCGGTGTTGCCGAGCAGGATCTGGTAGCCATGGCGCTCGAATTCCTCCTGCAGGCCGGCGATCACCTCGACGAAGACGATGTTGGCAAGCGAGGGCACGATCACCGCGATGAAGCGGGAACTGGCCGAGGCCAGGCTGCCGGCCAGCATGTTACGCACATAGCCCACCTTGTCGATGGCGGCCTCGACCGTGGCGCGGGTGTCGGGGCGCACCGCCTCCGGCGAGTTGAGCACCCGCGAGACGGTGATCGATGACACCCCGGCCTCACGGGCCACGTCGGCAAGCGTTGGCTGCATGGCTTTCTTGCGACTGCGTCGCGGCTTGTCACTGGCCATGAGTGCTTCCTCTGATGATTGTTGCGGACGGGTGATGGGCCCGTTCACCTGCCTGCCGCGAATTGTCGCGATCGACCCGCCGAGTGTCGTTATCTGGCCGCGTTAGACATTGGTCTCGCTTTGTCATCCCCGCCTTGCCCCGGTTCGCATCCTACTCTAAATATGGATGGTAGCGCTAACACCGGGGTGTCACCAGTGGCCGTCAGTGGTCTGTTTTTCTCCTCGGGCGAGCGTTCTCTTTTTATCCATCAACGCCAGGCAGGAGTCTCTCGTGTCCTCACAAAACGCCTCATCCATCGGTGTCATCGGCCTTGGTGCCATGGGCCTCGGCTCCGCCACCGCCATGCTCGAGGCCGGTCTGCCGGTCATCGGTTGCGACATCTCGGCCAAGGCCCGTGAGACCTTCGAGGCCCGGGGCGGGCGCAGCGTGGCGACCCCCGCCGAACTCGCCGCCGAGTGCAGCGTGGTGGTGCTGGTGGTGGTCAACGCCGACCAGGTCGAGAGCGTGCTGTTCGATGCGCCGGCCCCGGGCGAGGTCGCCCTGGCCGAGCGCCTGGCGCCAGGTAGCCTGGTCATGCAGTGCGCCACGGTGGCGCCGAGTTATGCCACGGCGCTGGGCGAGCGCCTGGCCGCCCTGAATCTCGAGATGCTCGACGCACCGATCAGCGGCGGCGCCGCCAAGGCACGCAGCGGCGACCTGTCGGTGATGGCTTCCGGCGCCGAGACGGCCTATGCCAAGGGCCAGGCCGCGCTGGATGCCATGGCGGCCAAGGTCTATCGCCTCGGCGACACCGCGGGGCCGGGCTCCAGCGTTAAGCTGGTCAATCAGCACCTGGCCGGGGTGCATATCGCCGCGGCCGCCGAGGCGATGGCGCTGGGCATCCGCATGGGCATCGACCCGGACACCCTCTACGACGTCATCACCCACTCGGCGGGCAATTCCTGGATGTTCGAGAATCGGGTGCCGCACATCCTCAAGGGCGACTACACCCCGCTCTCCGCGGTGGACATCTTCGTCAAGGATCTGAACATCGTGCACCAGACCGGGCGCGAGCTGCGCTTCTCTATGCCGGTGGCGGGCAGTGCCCTGCAGCAGTTCACCGCGGCCAGCGGCGCCGGCTTCGGCCGCGAGGACGATTCGGCGGTGATCAAGGTCTACCAGCACCTGTCCGGCATCGATCTGCCGGCGGCCAATGACGCCGATGCCGGGGAGGGGAACTCATGAGCTCGACGCCCGCAGCCAACCTCGTCCTCGGCGCGATCGCCGATGACTTCACCGGCGCCACCGATCTTGCCAACAACCTGGTGCGCGCCGGCATGCGCACCCTGCAGGTGATCGGTGTGCCCGACACCGGCCTGGCCCTGGACGACGTGGACGCGGTGGTGGTGGCGCTGAAGTCCCGCTCCTGCCCCGTGGCGGAGGCCGTCGGCGATTCCCTGGCGGCAGTGGAGTGGCTCCAGGGCCAGGGCGCCCGCCAGATCTTCTTCAAGTACTGCTCGACCTTCGATTCCACCGATGCCGGCAACATCGGCCCGGTGGCCGATGCTCTCCTGGAGCGTCTTCAGCCGACCCCACAAGAAGAGCAGCTGAGCAGCCAGCAGACGGTGATGGTGCCGGCCTTCCCGATCAACGGTCGCACCGTCTATCAGGGCCACCTGTTCGTCGGCGACCGGCTGCTCAACGACAGCGGCATGCAGCACCACCCCCTGAACCCGATGCAGGACGCCGACCTGGTACGCGTGCTCTCGCACCAGACCCCGCACCGGGTGGGGCTGCTGGCCCGGTCGACCCTCGCCGAGGGCGCCGATGCCGCGCGGGCTCGGCTGTCCGCTCTCGGCGAGGCCGGCGTGCGTCACGTGATCTGCGACACCCTGGATGAGGGGGATCTCTCCGTGATCG
This sequence comes from Halomonas sp. YLGW01, assembly GCF_014840935.1. NCBI lineage: Bacteria > Pseudomonadati > Pseudomonadota > Gammaproteobacteria > Oceanospirillales > Halomonadaceae > Halomonas > Halomonas sp. YLGW01. The sequence continues at coordinate 606,313 of NZ_CP062005.1, forward strand.
CCGCCGCCGTGGTCGAGCTGCCGCTGGTCACTGGCGGTTCCGGCCTCGGCCAGGCGTTGCCCGCCGAGTACCGCAAGCAGGGCTGGCTCGCCCCTGTCGAGAATGCCGGGCGCCTGGCGCCGGCCAGCGGTGCGGCGCTGGTGCTCTCCGGCAGCTGCTCCCGGGCGACTCTCGGTCAGGTCGAGCACTTCCTGGCCCGTCACGAGGGCTTCGCCCTGGACCCGCTGGCGCTGGCCGAGAGCGATGCCCCCATCGAGGAGGCGCTGGCCTTCGCCCGAGCGCGGCTGACGGGCGCCGATGCCGGCCCGGTGCTGATCTACGCCTCGGCGGCGCCGGACGCGGTCGAAGCCGCCCAGGCGACCCTGGGAGCCGCGCGGGCCGGCGAACTGGTCGAGCGGGCGCTGGCCACCATCTCAAGAACGCTGGTCGCCGAGGGCGTGGGTCGGTTGCTGGTGGCCGGCGGCGAGACCTCCGGTGCCGTGGTCTCGGCGCTGGGCGTCGAGGAGCTGCGCATCGGCGAACAGATCGATCCCGGCGTGCCCTGGACCCAGACCCGGGTCGCGGGACGTGAGGCTCCGCTGTCGCTGGCCCTCAAGTCCGGCAACTTCGGTGGCGTCGACTTCTTCACCCGGGCCTTCGCGGTGTTGACCGAGCAGACCGGACAGCCCGCACACCCAGGCGAGGAGGGCGCATGAGCGTTCGCGACGACAACCGGCTGCGCGAGCAGATCGCCATCCATGGCCAGTCGCTGTTCGCGCGCGGCCTGACCATGGGCTCCAGCGGCAATATCAGCGTGCGCCTCGATGACGGCGGCTGGCTGATGACCCCCACCAACGCCTGCCTGGGACGCCTCGACCCGGCGCGCATCTCGCGGCTCGACCGCGAGGGCCGCCACCTGGACGGCGACAGGCCGACCAAGGAAAGCGTGCTGCACCTGGCGATGTACGGTGAACGTCCCCAGTCCGAAGCCATTGTGCACCTGCACTCGACCCACTCGGTGGCGGTGTCCTGCCTGCCAGAGGTCGATCCCTGTGATTGCATCCCGCCGTTGACCGCCTACTACGTGATGCGGGTCGGCAAGCTTCCATTGGTGCCCTATCACATCCCCGGCGACCCGGCGCTGGGTGATGCGGTGAAGGGCCTCGCCGGCAAGCACAGTGCCGTGCTGCTGGCCAATCACGGCCCGGTGGTGGCCGGCAAGTCGCTGGAAGCCGCGGTCTATGCCACCGAGGAGCTCGAGGAGACCGCCAAGCTTTATCTGCTGCTGCGCGGCCAGAACCCGCGGGGCCTGACCGATGAGCAGGTGGCCGAGCTCGAGGCGCGTTTTCCTCGCGACTGAGACCGCCCAATGACCGCCCCTGATGCGCCGACGCCGCTCGCGCCGGCTGGATGAACGAACCGACCGATAACAACGAGACATCGACATGATCCGACTGGCCGCCAACCTCAGCATGCTGTTCCCGGAGCACGATTTCCTGGAGCGCTTCCCCGCCGCCGCCGCGGCCGGCTTCAAGGGCGTCGAATACCTCTTTCCCTATGCCTTCGAGGCCGGCGAGCTGCGTGCGGCCCTGGATGACAACGCCCTGAGCCAGGTGCTGTTCAATCTGCCGCCGGGGGACTGGGAGGCCGGCGAGCGCGGTCTGGCGAGCCTGCCCGGTCGCGAGGCCGAGTTCCGCGATTCGGTGATGGAAGGCATCCGCTACGCCGAGGCGCTGGATTGCCCGCGCCTGCACGCCATGGCCGGCCTGCTGCCCGATGGCGCCGACGCGGCGACTCGCGAGGCACACCTCGCCACCTACGTGGAGAACCTGCGCTTCGCCGCAGGCGAGCTTGAGAAGGTAGGCAAGACCCTGCTGATCGAGCCGATCAACGGCCGTGACATGCCGAACTTCTTTCTGCAGCGCCAGGGCCAGGCCCGGGAGGTGCTAAAGGCGGTCGGCGCCGACAACCTCAAGGTGCAGTTCGACCTCTACCACTGCCAGATCGTCGAGGGCGATCTGATCCGCAACATGGAGGCACAGTTCCCGCACATCGGCCATGTGCAGCTCGCCGGGGTGCCGGAGCGCCATGAGCCGGATGTCGGCGAGGTGAACTACCCGGCGATGCTCGCCCACCTCGATGCGCTCGGCTACCAGGGCTGGGTGGGCTGCGAATACCGCCCGGCGGGCGATACCCGCGCCGGACTCGGCTGGGGCCGCGACTACGGCCTGCTGGATTGAGGCGTCCCCCGATACGGCAGCTTTCGCTACAGTAGTTTTCGCTACCGTAGTTTTCGATACAGCAGCTTTCGAGACAACAACCAGGTAATTGCCATGCACGTTCTGATCACCGGTGCCGCCGGCTTCCTCGGCCAACGCCTCGTCCAGGCCCTCGCCACCTGCCGCGAACTGGACGGCCAGCCGCTCACGCGCCTGACCCTGGTCGACCAGGTGGAGGCCTCCGCTCCCGAGATCGCCGGGGTCGAGTGCGTCGCCCGGGCCATCGACATCGCCGCCCCCGGCACCCTGGACGCAAGCCTCGATGAGCGCCCGGATGTCATCTTCCACCTCGCCGCGGTGGTCAGTTCGGCCGCCGAGGCCGACCTGGATCTCGGCCTCACCGTCAACTTCGAGGCCACTCGGGCCCTGCTCGAGGGCTGTCGGGCCCGCAAGCTCGCCACCACGCGCCTGATCATGGCCAGTTCGGTGGCAGTCTATGGCGGCGACCTGCCGGACGTCGTCGAGGACATGACCGCGCTGACGCCGCAGAGCTCCTACGGCACCCAGAAGGCCATGTGCGAGCTCTTGATCACCGACTACAGCCGCCGTGGCCTGATCGATGGCCGGGTGCTGCGCCTGCCGACCATCGTCATCCGTCCGGGGCGGCCCAATGCTGCGGCCTCGAGCTTCGCCTCGAGCATCCTGCGCGAGCCCCTCAACGGTGAGGACGCGGTCTGCCCGGTACCGACCGAGCTCGAGCTGTTCGTGATGTCGCCGCGCCGGGTGACCGAGGCGCTGATCCATGGCGCCGAGGTGGCCGGTCAGGCCTTCGGCCCCTCCCGGGCGCTGATGCTGCCGGGGATCACGGTCAGCGTCGCCGAGATGCTCGAAGCGCTACGGGAGACCGGAGGCGAGGAGGCCCTGGCACGAGTGCGCCACGAGCCAGATCCGCGCATCGAGGCCATCGTCGCCAGCTGGCCGTCCCGCTTCGCAACGAATCGTGCCCACGCCCTGGGCTTCCAGGGCGATGCCAACCTTCGCGACATCGTCGAGAGCTATCTCGGCGAGCGTGACTGATACCTCGACGCCGTCGAGGGAAACCCCAGCGTGTCTCTGCAACCCAAGAGGTCATAACAATGAAAGCCAAGTTTGCACGCCACAGCCTGTCCGTTGCCATCGGCAGCCTCACCACCGCGGCCCTGGCGCTCGGCGCCATGAATGCCCAGGCGGCACAGACCATCAACCTGGGGCATACCCTGTCCGACAGCTCCCACTACTCGGTGGGCGCGGATGCCTTCAAGGAGACCCTGGAGCGACTGAGCGGCGGCGAATTCGAGGTGGCCGAGCACCCGTCCGGCGCCCTGGGCGGCGAGCGGGCGATGATCGAGGGGCTGCAGATCGGCACCGTCGACGTGGTCATCACCTCCACCGGGCCGCTCGGCAACTTCGTGCCGGAATCCTACGTGCTGGACCTGCCGTTCCTGTTCAAGGACTACGACCAGGCTCGCTGCGTGCTCGATGGCGAGATCGGCCAGGAGCTGCTCGACAAGATGGGCGATCACAACCTGGTGGGCATGGCCTGGTCGGAGAACGGCTTCCGCCACATGACCAACAGCAAGCGGGCGGTGAAGGCCCCGTCGGACGCCGAGGGCCTCAAGGTGCGCACCATGGAGAACAAGGTGCACATGGCGGCCTTCGAGCAGATGGGCGTGCACCCGACCCCGATGGCCTTCCCGGAGGTCTTCACCGCCCTGCAGCAGGGCACCGTGGACGGCCAGGAGAACCCCATCACGGTGATCGTGGCGACCAAGTTCTGGGAAGTGCAGGACCACCTGTCGCTGACCGGCCACGTCTACTCGCCGGCCATCGTGCTCGGCTCGCCGATCCTGCTGGATGGCCTCAGCGAGGAAGAGCAGGGCTGGTTCGACCAGGCCGCCCAGGCGTCTGCTCAGGCCACCCGCGAGGAGGTCTCGCGCCTGGAGCGTGAAGGCGTGGAACTGCTGCGCGAGAACGGCATGACCGTCGAGACCGAGATCGACAAGGCGCCGTTCCAGGAGGCCGTCCAGCCCGCCTACGAGATCTACACCGAGCAGTACGGTAGCGAGATGCTCGACCGTATCCGCGCCAGCAGCTGCTGAGGCTGGCAACACCCCGACCCGGTGCCGCCCGGCACCGGGTTCTCCCTAGAAGATGGTGGATGTGATGGTGGAGCTCTTTTTGCGCTTCGAGCGCCTGACCACCCGGATCGCCCTGATGGCGGCGATCGCGATGCTGATCGTCTCGGTCACCCTGGGCTTTTATCAGGTGGTCACCCGCTTCGTGCTGGATGCGCCCTCGACCTGGTCGGAGGTGATCTCCCGCTCGTCGATGATCTGGTGTGTGTTCCTCGGCGCGGCGGCCGGTTTCCGTGGCGGCTTCATGATGTCCGTCGAGGTCATCTACAAGCTGCTCCCGGCGCGTCGTCTGATCTGGCTCGAGGCCTTCGTGGCCCTGTGCTGCCTGATCGTGTTCGTGGTGCTGATCCACTACGGCACCTCCATGACCCTGCGCGTGCGCACCCAGATGCTCTCCGGGCTCGAGGTCTCGATCGCCTGGGCCTATGCCGCCATGCCGGTGGGGGCCGCCTTCGCGCTGATCGCGGTGCTGGCGCGCTTGCTCGCGCAGGTCACCGGCCGCGAGACCATCGGCCCGGCGGAGAGCGAGACCCCCGAGGTCGCGGCGCCCACGCCCGACAGCGAATCGCCTTCCCCACGCCAATCCAGCGCCCCACGTGACGACGCGGCGGCGGTGACCCATTCGCAAGACGAGGTGCGCCCATGAATGCGGCCATTGGTCTGTCGTTGATCATCCTGTTCAGTCTCGGGGTGCCGATCGCCGTCTCGATCGTGCTGGCCTCGATCATCGGCATCGAATTTTTCTCGCGTCTGCCGCTGTTGCTGGTGCCGCAGCAGATGTTCGTCGGCATCGACAACTTCCCGTTGATGGCGATTCCCTTCTTCATCCTCGCCGGCAACCTGATGGCGGCCGGCGGGATCTCGAGGCGCCTGGTCGACCTGGCCAAGGCGATGGTCGGCGGGGTGCAGGGCGGGCTGGCCATGACCTGCGTGCTGACCTGCATGATGTTCGCCGCGGTGTCCGGCTCCAGCGTCGCGACCACCTTCGCCATCGGCTCGATCCTGATCCCGGCGATGGTCAAGCATGACTACCCGAGACCGCTGGCGGCCTCGATCCAGGCCTCCTCGGCGGAACTCGGCGTGCTGATTCCGCCCTCGATCCCGTTGATCCTCTACGGCGTCAGCACCGATACCTCGATCGGCAAGCTGTTCATCGCCGGCATCGGCCCGGGTCTCCTGATCGGCGGTGCGCTGCTGCTGTTCCTCTATGTGTTCTGCAAGCTGCGCGGCTATGGCCTGCGCGATCGCGAGGACCGTCACGACCTGCCCACCGCCTTCAAGCGGGCCTGGGCGGCGATGCTGATGCCGGTGGTGGTGATCGGCGGCATCTACGGCGGCGTCTTCACCCCCACCGAGGCGTCTGCGGTGGCGGTGGTCTATGCGGTGGTGGTCGGCGGGCTGGTGTATCGCGAGCTGAACCTGGACGAGCTGGTGCCGATCCTCAAGCAGAGCGTGATCTCCACCGCCGCGGTGATGCTGATCATCGCCGCCGCGGCGCTGTTCAGCTTCCTGATCAGCCGTTCCGGCCTGCCCACCCAGGTGGCGGCCTGGGTGACGCAGGTGTTCGATAGCCCGATCACCTTCCTGCTGGCGGTCAACGTGATGCTGCTGATCGTCGGCATGTTCATCGAGACCTCGGCGGCGATCCTGGTGCTGGCACCGATCTTCACCCCGATCGCCATGCAGTACGGCATCGACCCGGTGCACTTCGGCCTGATCGTGGTGGTCAACCTGGCGCTCGGCATGTTCACGCCGCCGCTCGGCGTCAACCTGTTCGCCGCCTGTGCGGTGGCCAAGCTGTCGATCGATCAGTTGCTGCCCTGGCTGATGCGTTTCGTGCTGGTGGTGCTGGCCTGCCTGATCGCCATCACCTACATGCCCTGGATCTCGCTGGGCCTGGTCGACCTGCTGTACTGATCGCATCGAAGACATGGTGTCATCGACGACATGACGCCACCGATGACATAGCGCTACCGACCACATAACAACAAGCACAAGGAGAGTTCGCCGATGCGTGAGCTGCCCAACACGCCCCCCGCGGCCGCCCTGATCGACGGCCGCTGGGTGGACACCGCCGAGACGCTCATGGTCGAGGCGCCGGCCAGCGCCTCGCCGCTGGCCCGCATCGCCCGGGGTGGCGAGGCGGAGATCGATGCCGCGGTGGCCGCGGCTCGCCGGGCCTTCGCGGGGCAGACCGGCGACTGGCCCGCCTGGCCGGCGCGCCGGCGCGGCCAGTGGCTCGCGGCCTTCGCCGAGGACATCGAGGCCGATGCCGAGACGCTCTCGGCCCTCGAGTGTGCCGATACCGGCAAGCCGATCAGCCAGGCCCGGGCCGACATCGCCGCCTGCGCCCGCTACTTCCGCTTCTATGCCGGCGGCGCCGACAAGCTGCACGGCGAGACGATTCCCTTCGAGACCGACTATGCGGTGATGACGCTGCGCGAGCCCTTCGGTGTCTGTGGCCAGATCATCCCCTGGAACTATCCGTCGCAGATCTTCGGGCGCTGCGTGGCCGCGGCCTTGGCCGCCGGCAACACCGTGGTGCTGAAGCCCGCCGAGGACGCCTGCCTGAGCGTGCTGCGCCTGGCGGCGCTGGCCAGTCGTACCGAGCTGCCGCCGGGGGTGCTCAACGTGGTGCCGGGGCTCGGGCGTGAGGCCGGGGCGGCGCTGGCGGCGCACCCGGGCATCGATCATCTGTCCTTCACCGGCTCGCCCGAGACCGGAACCCGGGTCACCCAGGCGGCGGCCGAGCACCATGTGCCGGTGACCCTGGAGCTCGGCGGCAAGTCGCCGCAGCTGGTGTTCGCCGATGCCGATCTCGACGCAGCGCTGCCGGCGGTGCTGCGCGGCATCATCCAGAACGCCGGCCAGACCTGCTCGGCGGGCAGCCGGCTGCTGGTCGAGGCCGGCTGCTTCGATGAGGTGGTGGGGCGGCTGGCCGAGTCCTTCGCCGCCCTGCGCTGCGACGTGGGCGAGGCCGACCCGGACTGCGGCCCGTTGATCAACGCCCGCCAGCGCGAGCAGCTCGAGACGCGGCTGGCGGCGGCCAGGGCCGACGGCATCCGCGTGGCGGCGGCGGGGCGCCTCGCCCCGGGTGCGCCCGAGGGCGGCCACTTCGTGATGCCGCAGCTGCTGGTGGATGTACCGCCGGGGCATGCGGTGACCCGCGAGGAGCTGTTCGGCCCGATGCTGGTGGTCGAGCGCTTTGCGGACGAGGCCGAGGCGCTCCGGCTCGCCAATGCCACCGACTTCGGCCTCTGTGCCGGGGTCTGGACCCGCGACGGCGGCCGCCAGCTGCGCCTGGCCAAGGCCATCCGCAGCGGCCAGGTGTTCGTCAACAACTACGGTGCCGCGGGCGGCGTCGAGCTGCCCTTCGGCGGGGTGGGGCGGTCCGGTCATGGCCGCGAGAAGGGGTTCGAGGGGCTGAAGAGCTACACCCGCCTGAAGACCATCGCCATCCGTCACGGCTAGGCCCGTGATCCGGCACCATCGAGGAGAGCCATCATGAGTGAATTTCGCCGTGTCGGGCTGATCGGCGTTGGCCTGATGGGCCACGGCATCGCCCGCAACCTGCTGCGCCACGGCCATGCGCTGCACTTTCTCGACCATCCGGGTAACCAGCCGGTGGAGGATCTCATCGTCGATGGCGCGGTGCGTCATTCAAGCGGCGCCGAGGTGGCCGCCGTGGCCGAGGTGGTGATCCTCTGCGTCACCGGTTCGCCCCAGGTCGAGGCGGTGCTCTGCGAGGCTGGTGGCGTGCTCGAGGGGCTCACGCCCGGCACCACGGTGATCGACTGCTCCACGGCGATTCCCAGTGCCACGGTGGCACTCGCCGAGCGGGTCGAGGCCTGCGGCGGGCGCTTCTGCGATGCGGCCATGACCCGCACCCCGAAGGAGGCCGAGGCCGGGCGGCTCAACCTGATCGTCGGCGCGCCGCCGGCGCTCTATGCCGAGATTCGGCCGCTGCTGACGAGCTTCGCCGAGACGATCAGCCATGTGGGGCCGGTGGGCAGCGGACACCGGGTCAAGCTCCTGCACAACTTCGTCTCGTTGGGCTTCTCGGCGGTGCTCGCCGAGGCGGCGGCCGCCGCGCGCCGTGCCGATGTCGCGCCGGAGGCGCTTATCGAGGTGCTGGGGAACGGCGGCGGGGCGGGGGTGGTACTCGAGCGCCTGAAACCCTTCATTCTCGCCGATGATGCATCGGGCTTTCGCTTCTCGCTCTCCAATGCCGGCAAGGATATCGGTTACTACCAGCAGATGGTCGAGGAATTGGGCGCCAGCCACCAAGCGGCCGATGGCATTGCCGGGCTGTATCGACAGGCCATCGAGCAGGGGCACGGTCAGGCGGCGGTGCCAGAGCTTGTCGCCCTGCTGGCTGAGGCACCGCGTTAGGCCTGGTGGATGCCCGCAGGTGAATAGACACTGCGCTGTCACAAATCGCGTATCCTTCATCTGAAACATAAGCAAGGAGCGATGAGGTGACAGCACTGGTCTACTGGCTGGACATGGCAGGGGTGATCGTCTTCGCGCTGTCGGGGGTGATTCTCGCCTGCCGCTCACGCATGGACCCCTTCGGCATGCTGGTGCTGGCGGCGGTGGCCAGCATCGGCGGCGGCACCCTTCGGGATCTGGTGCTGGGTGTGCGCCCGGTGTTCTGGGTCACCGACCCGACCTATCTGTGGGTGATCCTGGCCACCGTCGCCCTGTCGATTCTCGGCTTCCACTACATTCACCGCCTGACTCGCGCCTTCCTGCCGGTGACCGATGCCTGTGGGCTGGCGTTGTTCACGGTGATCGGCACCCACAAGGCCCTGATGCTCGGTAGCGCCGGCGTGGTGGCGGTGCTGATGGGGCTGATGACCGGGGTGGCCGGTGGCATGCTGCGTGATGTACTGGCGCGGCGGGTGCCGATGGTGCTGCGCCAGGAGATCTATGCCACGGCGTCGATCGTCGGCGGCACGGCCTATGTGGTGCTGCTCGCCCTCCAGCTTAACGCCGTGCTGGCGATCGGGTTGTCGCTGGCCTTGACCCTCTCGCTGCGCCTGGCCGCCATCTACTGGCACCTGAGCCTGCCGACCTTCGCCTGGGTGGTGACTGCGCCGCCGGCCCCGACGGCTTCCGAGACGGCGGCCGAGCCTGGTGATGCCGTGAGCGTGCGGACGCGGCCCAAGGCCCGCGTCAAACTGATCAAGCCGGGGCAGTCGCGACGGCGCCGCTGATCCCAGGTCGGCCGCGCGGGCCGAGGCCCGCTTCCCAGGGTGGCGCTATACTGCGGGCAGTCATCTTCCGGTAAGGCAACGCCATGCAGCCACGAGCGTTTCGGTATGGAGATTATCACCCGAATGACCTAAGGGTTCGTTGGGTCCTGCTATGGCTGCTGTGTGTCCTGTTGGCGGGCTGTGCCATTGCGCCGCTACCCCAGCCGGACATCGCGGCCGAGATCCGCTCGCGCTATGACGCCGCCCTCGAGACCCTGCCTCAGGCTCAGCAGCGCCACTATGCACAGCGCCTGTACCGCCTCACCGGCGATGAGCGCTATCGCCAAGCGCTCGAGGCCTATGCCGCTCGCCTGGTGGCGTCCCTTCAGCAGGATATTGCCGGTCTCGCCAGGCCGGGGTACGCCTCCCGCCGTGCGGCGGTGCTGCTCGAGCGCTACCCCCAGCGCACGGCGAAGCAGCGCCGACGCAGGCAGATGCTGGGGGAGTGGGGGGAGGTGATCTTCGCCAAGCGCCTGGCCTTCCGCCTCAATCAGGCGCGCTTCCATGGACTCCTGAACGAGGCGCAGCTGCCGGATTACCGGCGGGCGCTCGACTATCTCGCCACGCAGGATTACAAGGCCTTCCTCACGTCGCCTGCAGTGATCGAGGTCTATGCCGCTCAGGTCGCCAACCTGACCCATGACCTTTACGGGCTGGGCGTGGTGGATTATCGCGACGAGGCGATCGCCGCCTTTCGGGCGCACTACCCGGAGGAGCGAGACGCGGCGCTGAGCCGGGTCTCATTTCGCAACAAGATCTATGGCCTGACGCATTTCGTGATCGCCGCCAGCGACTACTATCAGCATCCCGTGTCGGCCGAAGCGCATGGCTGGATCCTCGAGTATTTTGAAACGCACCTCGCGCGCATCCTGGCCGAGACCAAGGAGGATATCTACACGGAAGTCGGCATCGGCTTTCTCTTGGCGGAGCAGGAGGCTCATCCGGCGGTCGAGCGCATCAAGCAGGCACTGCGCCATGCCTATGACCCGATGGCCAGGATGATTCCCGGTGAGTACGGCAGTATCGATCTGGCGAGGGGCGAGCACCGTAACGTGCTGGCCATCATGCTGCTGGAGTGGCCTGAGCGGCTTTATCAGGGGCCGTTGCTTTCGTCAGGGCCGTGAGGCTGTTCAGAGTAGTGCCTCATGGCTCCGGTGCGAAGCGGGGCGGTACTCGTCCGGCAGGCTGTCTCTGATCTGGTGCTTGATATGCCGGTAGAGGGGGGCGAGTTCGCGCTTGAATTCGTTGCTGGCCCGCTGGTGGTTGATGTAGTAGGCACCGCGGGTTCCAAAATATTCGAAGATGTCGGTTATTCTGGTGAAGTGGAAGCCTGAAAACGACAATGCTCGTGGTAGGTTAGGCTGCATCAGTGCAAAGACATGTGGCCTCCCCGTTAATCCGACCAAGGCGAAGGTGGCAAGGAAGAGGCCGATCATGATCATTGGAAACAGCGCGACTTCAGCCTTGTGAAATTCGATCTGTTGCCCTTCGCAATTGCTCTGCCTGCTTTTGTTTCGGAATATTCTGGGGATGGCGAACCTTGATACTTCACAGACTTTTTCATGCGGAAAGTGCTGGGGGTAATAGGTCGGATGCTTGAACAGCGGTGAGCAGAAGTCTTCTAGTGGCAGTGCCGGTGCCAGGGTGCCTTCCCCGAAAGGAAGGACCAGTCTCATGCAGCCTGCGATGAGTCCCGTCCGCTTATGTGTAATGAAGCAATGAATGGCTGCGTCATCGAAGTGATCGTGCTCTAGCTTTCTTTTCTCGTCGGCTTTTAGCTGGTACTCGAGTTCTTCGATGAAAATTTCATGCCTAAGCCTGCGAAGAGTTTCCTTTTCCTTCTTGGTGTTGGCGATGTTGACCTGGAACTGATTGATAAACCCGTCGATTTTTTCGTCCATGTCGTTTTTTGTTCCCACTTTCCTTGGTGTCGAATTTATAATTGACTGATCATTCAGTGCTGAGAGATTCTTGCCGAACTTATCTCACTAAATAGCTTGTTGGCGGGTTCGGGCTTTCCGATATGAAACCCCTGGCCATAGGCGATGCCATACTCTTTCAATGCCGCGATCGTGTCATCGTCGGAGACAAACTCGGCGATGGCTTGCTTGCCGAAGCCATGGGCAATATCCGCAATGGCCTTGACGATGACTTGGCTGTCAGTACTTTCGCAGATCGTCTGAATGAATGATCCATCTATTTTTATGTAGTCGACAGGAAGCTTTCCCAGGTAATGGAAACTGCTGAAGCCCACGCCAAAGTCATCCAGGGCCGTTTTACAGCCCAAATCGCGTAACGTCTGGATGACTTCTCTGGCAGTCGAGAAATCCGTGACGGCAGCTGTTTCGGTGATCTCCAGGATCAATTGCTCGGGATTCGCGCCACTGTCATGGATTTCCTTCTCGATGAAGCGGCTCAAGTCAGGATCATGCAGGGTATGTCCGGAAAGGTTGACCGATAAGGTGATGCCGCTGTTCTGGATGGCATAGAGAATCCTGAGGCTTTTGCTCAGGACCCAACGGTCTATCTGCACAATCTGTCCACTACGCTCGGCGATAGGGATGAAGTGCCAAGGTGATATCAGCTCTCCCTGCTCTCCTCGCAATCTCAATAATATTTCGTAATGCTGTATTTCGAGGTCGGCCAGGCGGGCGATGGGTTGTGCCATCAGTTCGAACTCATCGTTCTGCAATGCGTAGCGAATCCGCTCTATCCAGTAGACACGCTGCTGTAGTTCATTCTTGGCTTCATCGATGGTGGAGAGAATATGCCAGCGCTGTAGACTGCTTTCTTTCGCCTTGTACATGGCCACATCGGCATTCGCCATCAGTTCGTCGGGTGAATGACCATGCAGTGGATAGCAGGCGATACCGATACTCCCACTCGCACGGTGGCGGCGTCCGTCCGGCAACAGCAAGCAGGTGTTGTCCAGCGTCATTTCCAGCGACTGCGCCACCCGGGTGGCTTCCGTCTCGTCGGCCCGTTCAAGCAGCACGGCAAACTCATCGCCTCCCAGTCGGGCGACAATCCCTCGCTCACCAATCTGTATCTCGATATTCCGTGCCACGAGCTCGAGGAGTCTGTCGCCGGCGGGGTGACCACTGAGCTCATTGACATCCTTGAACTGGTCGAGGTCCATGAACAGCAGTACCCCCGATTTGCCGCTCGCGAGCGCCGCCTCGACACTCGCGAGGAAGGCACGACGATTATACAAGCCTGTCAAAGGGTCACGATTGGCAAGCCAAGTGAGGCGCGTCTCGGCGGCTTTTCGGTCGGTTATGTCGATACCGACCGAAATGGTGTGCATGGCGCGATTGCCGCTGTCGGAGAGATGAGCGTGATACCAGGCGATGGTGCGTTGCTCACCCTCCGCACTACGCAGCAGGCGCTCCTCCGCCTGCTGCTGGTTCACGCCATTTCTCGAATCGCCACTGGCAATGAAGAGGGCTTCGAATCGCTGACCAAGAATAATGTCATAGGGCTGGCCCAACATATCCTGGCAGTATTGGTTGATCAGGCTGATTCTGCCGTGGTCGTCCTGGGTCAGGATCAGTACATGAGCCGTGTCCAGAAGGCTTTCAATGAAGTCACGCTCGCTTGCCAGTTCTTGCAAACGAGCAGTCAGAAGCTCGCCACGAGACTGGACTTCACCTTGAAGGGTCTCCAGTTGATCGGCAAGGTCCAGTGCCGTGGCATCAAGCAGATCAATTTCATCCAGCAGACGCCGCTTAGGTCTCGGTATCATCTGCTTGGCTCTGGCAAAGCCGCCTTCTGCCAGCGCGGGCAGTACACTTGAGAGTCGGCGCACTCGTTGCATGGGCTGCCAGAGAATGGCCAGCAGCAAGGCCTCGGCCGCGAGCCAGCCAAGCAAGCCGGTCATGAGGATCGTAGCGGTGTCTCTGTCGATGGCATCCAACTGTGAGGTGATATCGGACATCAGCAGGAAATGGCCATTCGCATCCTGAGCATCGCTACTATCGAGCGAAACCAGGCTGAGTTCGATATGGCGGTCATCCTGCTGCAGCCTGAGCGGCATCTCTCGTAGGTCGGCAAGAGAGCGTTGGTAGGCGGCCTGATAAACCAGTGGCAAGGTTTCCTGCTGGTTGGTGAGGGCAGCCAACCAGCCATGCCAGGCACCGATATGGCGAGTCCTGCCCGGTTGCTCCCGTGCCTCTTGTCCTGTGATCAGCAGGGCGATGTCGCTTCCCGAGACCTTCCGGGCCTGTCGCGTTACATCGGCCAGCGAGCGCGACACCAGAATGACACCATGGCTCTGACCGTCCACCAACATGGGAACCAGCACGTATTGGCGGCAGTTGGTGAAGCAGCGTAATGCCATGAAGGGCATGTCAGAGGTAACCACGTCCTTGCCCCACTTCGCGACGGGAAGGCGATCGTCGGGCTGGTGATCTCCCCACTGAGCCAGTGGTTGGCCATCGACGTCCAATACCATGAGTTCATCGATACCCGCTTCCAGCTGCATGGTCGGCCATTTGTACCTGAAGGTATCGGCGATAGTGGATGCATCTGCCTGCTTCAGGGCAACACCTAGCTCTGGGGTCGGGGATGCATTCAGTGCCGCGATCTGTCTCAGGCTATCCATCGACTGGCTGAGGGCTTGCCGAATCTCCCTGGCCTGGCGTTGCAGTTGGACATCACGGGAGTCATCGAACTGGCGTAGCAGGTTTTCTCGCCCCACCAGGGTGAAGATGATGGTCAGTCCAAGCAGCAGCAGGCTGCTCAAGGCGATAACGCGCCATGTCAGTCCAAGCTTGGGTCGGGTCTGCGGTGCACTGTCCATATGGGGGCAATGTTATCCTTGCGGCATCAGGCCACGATCACATGGAAGATGGTGCTAGAAGCGCAACGAAAGCTGCGTCAGGAGCATGTTCCAGTACCGATCAGTATCTGCGGGGTCAGGATTATCTTGAACAGGTAGCCACCCGGTGCCATCGACGTAGTGATATTCTGCGGATACCAGCACCCTTGGGTGGGGTTGCCACTGCAGACCCAGGGTCCAATCCTTGGCAAACTGTGAGTGGGCAGGCCCTGCCCCTCTGGTTTCGAAACCCTCGCCTGACGGGTCATCACGGTTGTTGATCAGACTGTCGTAGCGGACAAGCCACTGCCAGTCTTTCTGCAATCGGTAGAGGTACTGGATGTACCAGCTGGTGCCAGTAATCGAGAAATTTCTTGGTTCATTAAAGCCGCTGAGTTCGTTCTTTCTTATGGCGTACTCTCCGGTGAGACTCCAGTCTTCGGCATTGTATTGAAGCGAAAAGATCCATGGCTGGAAATCCAGCTTGCCGTTATCGAGGTTTTCGTCGGTCGAGTCGTAATTGGCCTTGGCACGACCGTAGCTGATCGCCGAGACGATGCGCCCTCCGTCATGCTCGTATCGGACCTGGGCGATCAGCGAAGACTCTGAATCGAATGTGCCCGGCCTGTCGCTAAAGCCCAGCGCCCTGTCGACATCCTCACCCGATTGAGCCTCGCCGAGCCCGAGCTGGGCTCTAATGCTTCCGCTACTGATGCGTTCTTCGGCGTAGACAGTGGCACCATCTCCGGCCAGGCCAAGCGTGCGCGTCCTGTCGAAGTAGATCGGTTGTGGTAGCAGGATACTGGGCCGCGTGAAGGCCACATCACGCGTCTGGTTGTAAAAACCAAAGGGGTTCTTGAAGCGGCCTAGCTGTAGGCCAATAGTTCTCTTCTGGTTCGAAAACGCCTGATAATCGATCACGCCATAGTCCAGCTCGGGCTGCGCCTCGCTGCCATCGCCACCGGCCCGACGGCTTAGCACCTGTGCGGCGACCAGCACATCCTCGTGGGGACGCACGGAGAAGTTCACGCCGACTTCGGTGAACTTGGTGCTGCCACCACTTTCGCTGCTGGGGCCGAAGAAATTGTTGTCATCGGTCACTATCAGGGCCTGGCTCAGGAAGCCATGCACCTGCAGCGTATCGCTCATGTCCTGAGCGGCGGCAGTAGTTGTGCCGAAGGCCCCTACCAAGCCTAAAAGGCCAAGGAACCGTGTCCCGGCTTCACTCCATTGATATGGCTTGGACACGATCATCCAGATACTCCCTGTCTAGATACCCCAAGCTCCCCGGGGTAGTGGCGATGCGTTCCAGCATTTCTGATTGTGTTCTGACGTTGATCGGTGCCTGGCCGGTACCTGAGAACACGACACGATCCCAGGAAAGTTGCAGCTGGTGTGGATAGACCGACAGGCTATGCTTGGCGAAGCGCTCATGCGCTGGGTGGTCATTAGGTAGTACGAAGACGCTGAGGGCCTGGCCATCCGGCCAGGTGCGCTGCCGCATGGCGAACATGGCACGGGCGGTATCGCGGTTCACTGAGGCTGTGCCGACACCATTATTGGCAATCATGACGATGTCGGACCGATCTTCCGCGGCCGAGGATAGTGTGGTCAACGTCATGACCAGTCCCGCTATCAGCCAGCGTATCGGGCGGAATAATGAGCCAAGCCCTATTCTTGGCATGGTCCACCTGCGATGCCGGCCCGGTCGCCAAAACCGCAGCCAATCATGGCAAGGGGCGTCGTGGCGTCGACGGCTGTGCCGCTATCGCACTGGCCACATCGTACGCCGAGAGGGAGGCACGAAAAGAACACGAGATTCAACGTCGAGCGTTTGATAAACCGTTCCTCCTCTTGCCTCGGTGATCAAACCAGGGTGACCCATTAATAGTTACAATGTGAAACATTAATGTATTTAGATATTTAGCTTATCGGAAGCACTCTAAAACAGGCTTTATGAATAAGCCACACTGGCTTTCGCCTAATTCCAAGAGTGTCAGCCGAGAGCAGGCCGGCATGAAAAACGCAGGGTGCAGCGGAGAGAGCAACGGAAGGAGCAGCAGCAAGTCAGCAGGCCGGCGGCGAAGGCCGCCGGCGCTGGTGAATATCAGTGGATGGCGAAGCTGTCGGCGTTCAGCCACAGGTGAACGAGGATGCTGGCGATGTAGCCCAGTAGAATGATGGGCGACCACTTGAGGTGCCCCATGAAGGTATAGGAGCCGCGGGCCTGCCCCATCAGGGCGACGCCTGCCGCCGACCCCACCGACAGCAGGCTGCCGCCGACACCCGCCGTCAGGGTGATCAGCAGCCAGTGGCCGTGGGACATGTCCGGCTCCATGGTCAGTACCGCGAACATCACCGGGATGTTGTCGACCACCGCAGAGATCAGCCCCAGCGCCACGTTGGCCCAGGTGGCATCCCACTGGGTGTAGAGCAGCTCGGAGAGCATTGCCAGATACCCCATGAAGCCGAGGCCACCCACGCACATCACCACGCCGTAGAAGAACAGCAGGGTATCCCACTCGGCACGGGCGATACGGTTGAACACATCGAAGGGCACCACGCTGCCCAGGCGTTCCAGGGCGCGCTGATCGCCTCGCTGCAGGTAATGATTGCGCTTGCGCTCAAGCACCCGTGGCAGGCTGCGACGCAGGTAATAGCCGAAGAACTGCAGGTAACCCAGCCCGGTCATCATGCCGAGTACCGGCGGCAGATGGAGCAGGGTGTGGCAGGCCACGGCCGTCGCCACGGTGAGCAGGAACAACAGCACGATGCGCCGCGCCCCGCGTTTCATCTCGATATGTTCGCCCTGAGCCTTGGGATGATGCTTCTTGACGAAGAAGCTCATCACCACGGCGGGTACCAGGAAGTTGACCAGTGACGGCCCCAGCAGCTCGAAGAACTCGTAGAACTGCACCAGCCCGGCCTGCCAGACCATCAGCGTGGTGATATCGCCAAAGGGGCTGAAGGCCCCCCCCGCATTGGCGGCCACCACGATATTCACGCAGCACAGGTTGATGAAACGGTGATCGCCTTCCGCCACCTTGGTGACCACGGCACACATCAGCAGGGCGGTGGTCAGGTTGTCGGCGACCGGTGAGATCACGAAGGCCAGGCCACCCGTCAACCAGAACAGGCTGCGGTAGCTGAAGCCACGCTCCAGCATCCAGCCGCGCAGGGCATCGAACACCCGTCGCTCGTCCATGGCATTGATGTAGGTCATCGCCACCAGCAGGAACAGCATCAGCTCGGTGAACTCGAGCAGGGTGGCCCTAAACGCATGCTCGGCGGCATCGGGCATGCCATTGCTGACATAGACCCAGCCGATCATGCCCCAGATGATGCCCGCGGCCACCAGCACCGGCTTCGACTTGCGCATGTGAATCTTTTCTTCAAGCATCACAAGCACATAGGCCAGGATGAAGATGGCAACGGTAAACAGCCCGACCGCCGACCCGGTCAGGTCGAGTTCACCGGACATGGCCAGTACCGAGGGACTGAAGGTGAGACCGAGCATGACGAGTGCCAGGCCCGAGAGGCGTGAGTGCCATGGTGAAAGCGATTTATTGTTCATGATTGTTATATCAGCTTTGATTTAATTGAAGGTTTTCCACGATGCTATCATGCCGCATTGTCGCGCCAATCCGAGACCTTCGACGCATGGCCGTAATTCGTTGTCGTGCGGATGTACATTATGCTTCTGGATGAGCTCTCCACAGCGCCGGAGATGCGCCCAATAGTTGAAGTCAGGGTAAGTGAGTCCCGAGCGTCAGAGATCGGCGAGCATCGAGCCGCCCGGGGGCAGGTGGTGCACAGAGGGCATCGCGGCGATAGGCGATTTTTGGACGACATGTTACGTTACCCCCCGTGAAGTCTAGGGTTCCACAGAAGGTGCTGGCTTCCGCGAAGCATGAGGACCAAGTGAGACAAGGGTGTCGCTCATCGCCGAAACAATTGACAGCCAATGGCGTCAGGAATACAGGATGTCCGCTGGCCTCGGACTGTCGTGACCGCACTCGCCCAGGAAGGGTGAGGCTAATCTTTTCTTGAGGTGCAATAAGACGACGCATGTTTCTCGACAACTTCCACCAGGTCCATGACGGCCGTATCAGCATCAGCGCGGAGCAGGCTAGCCATTTCGCCAAGCAGGTCGCGGGAGACTACAACCCCATCCACAACCCCGATGCGCGGCGGTTCTGTGTGCCGGGGGATCTGCTGTTTTCGCTGGTATTGTCGAAGTTTGGCCTGTCCCAGTGCATGACCTTCCATTTTCGCAGCATGGTGGGGGCCGAGGTCGCACTGGATTTTCAGGAGCATGACGATGGCGCTATCCGGGTCACCGACGAGGCCGGCAAGGTCTATCTCGAAGTCGAACGCAGCGGTGAGCTGACGCACGACGAGGACGTCATCGAGGCCTTCACCCGTCGCTATGTCGCGTTTTCCGGCAAGAACTTCCCGCACTACCTGAAGCCCCTGATGCAGACCCATGGCGTCATGTTCAACCCCCAGCGCCCGCTGGTGATCTACGACAGCATGGGCTTCTCGCTGGATCGGCTCGACGTCGAGGACCCGGCCCTCGAGCTCGAGGCCTCCTCCTTCGAGGTGCTCGGCAAGCGTGGCGAGGCCCTGCTCGAGTTTGGCCTCACCGCCTGCGGCCAGAACATCGGCCGTGGCTCGAAGAAGCTGGTGGTCAGTGGCCTGCGCGACTACGATGCCGCCGCGATGGACGAGATCGTCTGCGAGTTCTATCGTCTCAAGGCCGCCTACGAGGCAGCCGTCTAGGTCGGTTCGGTCATCCGTCGACCAATGATCGTACCGATCCCGAGGGCGCCCAAGTGGGCGCCCTCGGCATTTGCAAATGAGCCCGGGACAAGGTCGTGATCCACCCCATGGCCCGCCGGGCGCCATCAAGTAGGCGCAAGCTCCCCGACCTTTCGTTTCTTACCTGGCCGGCTTTCCCATCCCAGCGATCATCACCGGCTATCTGGTGTTACCCCACCGCTGTTCGTCTATTCGTCTGCCCTATTCCATGATTTTCAGCGACCGTAGGCTGTATTCACGGGGTCGCGCTCATGGCCCATGTCCTTTTCGTCCTGTTAGAGCGGAAAGTTGTCCTGGGATGCGATGGCAAAAGACATGGGCGAAAGGACGTTTCCCTTGTCACCATCCGGTCATTCTCTCGCTGCCTGCGCTCGGTCGCGCATTCGGCCCATGGAAAAATGATTGCGCCATGTTGCGAGAGTGTCTCATTAATGTTTAGTATTAATACAAAATAACTCTAAACAAGTAAAACTAAATATACGCAAGGGAAGAAACATGATTAGTGCACCACGGATGGTGTTAGTGGCCGTAATCGCGGCCACTGCATCCGGCTGTTCCTCGTTCAAGCATCGTAATCAGCTTGCCGATTTCAACTCCGCCTATCAGCAGGGGGATTACCTGGCGGCGGCCGAATCGATGACTCCCTCCGCGCCTATCGTTGGCGAAGAAAGCAGTGAAAACCAGACTCTGGAGCTTTTGCATCAGGCCGAGGCCTATCGACTGTCTGGCGACTATGACAACGCCGTAGCCGCCTATGACCAAGTTGAAGAGGGCATGAAGCTGCTGGATACCGCTGGCATGGTTGAGAAAGGCATGGAAAATGGCCTGGCGGTGCTGGTCAATGACAGTGAGCTTGATTATGAGCCGATGATGTCGGAAGCCGTGCTGGTCAACACCTACAAGGCGCTGTCCTTTCTGTACCTTGGGGAGGGTCAGAATGCGCGCATCGAGTTCAACCGAGCCAATGACCGCACACGCCGCGCCGTAAGCTTCTTCGGAGACGAGATCGCCGAACAGCGCAAGGCCCTTGAAGATGGGGAGGCGCAGGAAACTCAGGCCGTCAACGCCAGTCTTGATAGCGACGGCCTGACGCGGGCCGTCGAGCAGCATTATGGCCAGACGTCAGTCTGGAGCACTTACCCGGAATTCATTGTGCCCTCGGCGACTTACCTGCATGGCCTTTACTTCCTCGCCAGCGGTGAGTCCGGTGATCTCGCGCGAGCCGCCACCTCGCTTGGGCGTGTCGCCGACATGGCGCCAGACAACCCGACCCTGGCGCAAGACGCTAGCCTGGCAGACGATCTGGCTTCGGGCGTGAAACGTAAGAGCGACCTGGAGCCGCTGGTCTGGGTGGTCTATGAGAATGGCCTTGGGCCGGTGGTCGAGGAAACCCGCTTCGATGTGCCGCTGCTGCTGTTCCACGGTAACACCCAAGCCCCGGCCTATACCGGTATCGCCTTGCCCCGCTATGCCGATCGACAGGCGGTCGGCGATGATCTCAGCATTCTGCTGGATGGTGGCGAGGCCCATCACCCCGATGCCTTTTCTGACATGGGCAAGGTGGTGCGCACCGAGATGCAGACGCGTTTTCCGGCGGTGCTTTCTCGGGCGGTGGCCTCTGCCGTGGTCAAGGCTTTCCTGCAGAACGAAGCCAGCGAGCAAATGGGCGCGCTGGGCCAGCTGGGCAGCGCCTGGCTGACTGCCGCGACCACCCAAGCCGATCTGCGTAGCTGGCAGGCAACGCCCGACCATTGGGAAGTTGCGCGCTTCGACCGCCCGGCCTCTGGTCAGCTTTCGTTAGCGACCTCTGAAGGTACCTTGGGTGAGCTCGAGCTGCCCGACTGGCCCTTTACTCTGATCTACGTAAAGCGCCCCACCGCACTGAGTCCTGCTGAGGTCTCGCTGGTGGATCTTCAGGGCCAGGAGCCGGGTATTCACTCCAGCCTTGGAAGTCGGGCGCCAGCCAAGCCAGCCGCCGATTCCTCGGATGACGCTTCCAGGGACAACCTGTTCACCGCCGGTCTCGATGGCCTGCTGTAATCCCGCATCACTCACTCAGGAAGATATATCGATGAAGAAGTATTGCTTGTTCGCCCTCTGTCTCACGGTTCTGCTGGCTGGCTGTGCGGCGCCGACTCGTTATGTCGATCCGGCCAATGACCAGGGCGCCGTCACCATGACGCTGGATTATCGCGACTTCGAGAAGGCGGCCATGGAGTCTGTCGATTCGATGCTGTCGAGTGGTGCC